>JAWODB010000258.1:0-3952 GCA_046483505.1 Phycisphaerae bacterium | reverse complement strand
GGCGTGACGACCGTGCGGGTCACGACGGTGCGGCTGGTTTCGGTCCGGACACCGTTGTTGACGCCGTCCCGATACCCGTCCCGGTAGCCGCTCTCGTACGCCCTGCCGGCCGCACGGGCCGTCGTGGACGGGGCCGCTATGACGGGCGTCCCGGTGGAGATGACGCGTGTGCCGCCCCAGTACACGATGCCGCCGGCACGTGCACGTGGCGCCGCCGCCAGCACCAGAATCAGGGCCAGCGCCCCGGCAGCGAAGGTCATGCGCGGGTTCATGGTCGGCCTCCTTCCCCTTGCAGGCGCGAGGCTCGCCCGCGGCCTCGCCCGTCGTTGCGGACGGACCGGCCGCCAGGTTATTCATTTCCCTGCCGGAATTATTGCCGGAAAGGAAACAACTGTCAAGCGCGGAACCGCACGAACCTGAGACGGGTGCGCCGGCGTTTCACGGGGGGCATCGCCGCCCACCGCGTTCGAAACACCTTTGGCACGTCCGCGCGGCGGGTACGGAGACCCGCCGCGCACGAGTTCACGGGGCCGCGTTACGGTGACACCTCGGCCGGCCGGGTGGGCGGGCCGGGGTTCAGTTTCTCGGTCCACCGCTCCCAATCGCACCGGATGGCGTTGGCGGGGCAGATGCGCTCGCACAGGTAGCAATGAATGCACCGGTTCAGGAAGAGCGGGTCCGGCTGGAGGACGATGTTCTCCGTGGGGCACGCCCGGGCGCACGCCCCGCACCGCGTGCAGAGGTCCGCCGCGAGATTCAGTTTCGGGAAGAAGCGGTCGAGGAACGGCTTTCGGCAGATCCAGGAGAGGCGGAACAGCCGGCCGCCCACGAAGTCGTAGGCGGCCTCCGGCACGGATTCGCCCGCCAGAAACGCGCGGGCCTTGGCGGCCAGCGCCTCGCCGAAGGCGGCCGCGTCGGCCAGGTCCGCGTCGCTCGGGCGGCCCCATCGGCGGAACGATTTCAGGTAGATCGGGTACGTGTCGTAGCCGAAGCACTCGAAGGAATCGAGCACCCGGCCGCCCTTCCCCTTCAGGAACTTCTGCATCCGGCGGAACGTGTTGCAGGGGTTCCCGCCGTTGGTGTTGAACGTGAAGACGGGCACGGGCTCGGCCGAGGGGACGAGGGCCTTGATCCAGTCCCGGACGTTCGGCGGCTCGTGGTAATAGAAGACGGGCGTGCCGAGGCCGAGGGCCTGGTAGGCGAGCCAGTCGTCCGGCCCGACCGCCTCGATGGGCCGCACGTCGATGGGCCCGGCGCCGGCGTCGGAGAGCCCCTCGGCGACGGCCTCCGCGACGGCCTCGGTGTTGCCGGTCTGGGAGAAATAGACGATGAGGGTCTTCAGGCGCGGTTCGTCGGCGGGCTGGGGGACGGCGGTCCTTTGTTCCTGGTCATTGGTCATTGGTCATTGGTCACTTGTCATTGGTCCGTTGTCATTTGTCATTGGTCATTAGTCATTGTTCATTTGCCGATCCGGTATTCGGTATTCGACATTCGGCATTCGGCGTGGCGCCGGTGGCCGGGCCTTCACCCGCTCCGCTTCGCGTCGCGGCTAAAAGGGCGGTTCAAACGCCGTGATCCACGCCAGGAGGTCCGCGAAGTAGCCGGTCGGATCCGGCTCGAACTCCAGCGTGTGATGCGCCTCCTCGTAGACGCGGACGCGTTTGCGGGCGGCGATGCCGTACACCAGTTGCCGCGTCGCCTCATTATCGGTGATGCGGTCCCGCCCGGCAAGGCAAAGCAGGGTGGGGACGCGGACGCGGCCGGCGGCCTCGCGGGCCAGGCCGTCCAGCCGCCGGCTCTCGAACATGAACCGGGCCGTCAGGTCCCGCAGGCTCAGCGGGTCCTCGGCGATGTACCGGACGCGGTCCGGGGTCTCCGTAAAGAGGCGCGGGTCCTCCAGGGGGATGGCGAACCGCTCCATCTCCCGCCCGAGCATCAGGCACTTGCCGACGCGGACCTTGCTCGCGAGGGCCACGTCCACCTTCGGGAAGATGCCGGGGGCCGACAGGATGAGGCTCCGATACAGGTCCGGCCGATGGCCGGCGCACGCCAGGGCAAGTTTGCCGCCCCACGAGACGCCCATCAGGTGGACCGCTTCGGCCCCGGTCTCGCCGCGGGCCACCTCGGCCGCACAGGCGACGTCCTCGAGCCAGACTTGCGCCCGGTCCACGTGGCCGCGCGGATGGACGCCGTCGCGGCCGGAGCCGCGCCGCTCCACCTGGTACACCGCCACGCCCGCCTCGGCGAGGGTGCGGGAGGAGGCCTCGTACCATCCGGAGTGGCTCTGGATGCCGTGCAGGTAAACGAGCGTGGGCGGGGCAGCGTCGTTCGAGCCCGCTGCGCCCTTGGATAACGCCTCGTCGTTCGAGCCCGCTGCGGAAGCAGCGGGATACTCCCCGGCGCGGCGCACCGCGCCCTCGCCCGGTTGCGAGGGAGCGTCAGCCCCCGCCCGCCAGACCCACATCGGCAGGTCCGTGCCGTCGGCGCCGGTGCAGGTCCGTGCTTCGGGTTGGATGGTTTCAGCCGACACGGTCGCTCTCCGCGTGAGAGCGCGGCGGGTACGGAGACCCGCCGCGCCAATCACCGGTTGCCCAACGGAGGCGACGCTACTCCGCGCCTGGAGGGGAATCAAGCCAAAAGGGGGCGTATCGCCCCTGCGCCTTGCACATCGCCGCGCCGGGCGGTAGCATCGGGGTGCTGTACCAGAGACCCCTTCGGAGCCGAACCATGTCCAGAAGCCCCCGCGTCAACCTCTTCGTCGTCGCCGCCGGACTCGGCCTTGCCTTGGCCTCGTGCGCTGCGGTCAGCCGCGCCGCCCGGGCGCAACCCTTCACCAGCCACTGGCCCGAGGGCATCACGCGCGTCTGGGTCGGCCGCGAGTTCTGGGCCAACCCGATGCAGGACTGGCGGGTGGCGGACGGCCGGCTGGAGTGCGTCGTCTCGGGCGGCGACCGGAACGTCCACCTGCTGACGCGCCAGTTGGGCGAGGGCGAAGGCGACCTCGCCATGCGCGTCCGCCTGGGCGCCATCGGCGACCCGAAGAAACTCACCGACGGCTGGGTCGGCTTCCGCGTGGGCGTCCTCGGATACTGGAAGGAGTACCGCGACAGCCTCCGCCGCGGCAAGGGCCTGGACGCCGGCGTCACGACCGACGGGCACCTCTTCATCGGGAGCGCCCGCCAGGCCGGCGGCGGTGAGGCCCTCGGCATCCCGCGCAAGAAATGGAAAGTCCATCACGTCGACAGCCAGGAGACGACCGGCGGCACGGACGCCCGGGCCGAGAACGTCTTCGACGGGCGGCCGGGCACCATCTGGCACAACGAGTGGAAGGAGAAGAAGACGCCGTACCCGCACGAGATCCAGATCGACCTCGGCGCCGCGCACCAGGTGACCGGCTTCGCCGTCCTGCCCCGGCAGGAGCAGTCCGTCGGCCGCATCAAGGCATACGCCTGCTACGTCTCGGCCGACGGCAAGGCATGGGGCGAGCCCGTGGCGGAGGGCGAGTTCAAGAACACGAAGGACCTCCAGCGCGTCGCGTGCGAACCGAAAGAGGGCCGCTACGTCCGCCTGCTCGCCCGGTCCGGCATCATGGACCGGCCCGCCTGCGCCGTGGCGGAGTTGTACGTTTTCGATCCCAAGCATCCGGGAAAGGCCGAGGCGCCGGCCCCCGGCCCGGTTCCGCTGAACGAAGTGGACCTCCTCCTCTCGGCCGCGCCCCAGGGCGACGCCTACCGCCTGACCCTGGCCGCCCACGACCCCGAGTCGCACGAGCAACTCGCCGAGGTCAGCCGGAAGGTGAAACCCGACGGGCTCGTCGGCAACCTCGCCCTCGTCTGCTACGCCGGCACGAACGGGCAGAACCGTCGCGGCAACGTGCGGTTCTGGTTCCGCAACTGGCACGTCGAGGGCTCGAAGGTGGAGGCCCACCCGGACCACGCCTTCGGCCCCATCC
>JAWODB010000162.1:0-16840 GCA_046483505.1 Phycisphaerae bacterium | reverse complement strand
GCACGGCCGGGCAAGGCCGGCCGTGGCACACACCCCCTCCTCCCGCCGCGCATGCATCTCACCCCGTGCGCATGCGGTGGAGGATGTGCCAGTACGCCCCGCGGGCGCCGGCCGCGACCGCCTCCACGAGGTCCGTATTATCGTTATAGTTATAACCGCGGTCGTCCGAATCCGCCACCTCCTCGGCCGGCTCGAAGAAGCGCGCATCGCCCGCCACGAGGTCCCGGACGAGGGCCGCCGGCCGCTCGCCGAGCGCCGGCGCGATGTAAAACGTCGGCCGAAACGCGTCCACCGGCCCGCCGTACCGGCGGCGGAGACCGGGGTTCGCCTCGGGCATCCCCTGCTCGGCCAGCCACTCGGCCATCGGCGTGCCGGGATAAACGCGCACCCCGAGCGCCGCCCCGACGCAGTCGGGCCCGGCGGCCTTCAGGAAGTCGATCGTCTCGCGGACCGTCTCGGGCGTCTCGCCCGGCCCGCCGAGGAGCAGGTCGACCATGACGGCGATGTCGTTCTCGCGGCAGAGGCGCACCGCCCGGGCCAGGTCGTCGCGTCGGTGCGGGTGACGGTACGCGGCGAGCATCGCCTCGCTGGCCGAGTCGCCCGTGAAGTCGATGCCCGCACACCCCGCCCGCCGCATCGCCCGGGCCAACCCGGCGTCGAACGGCGTCACGGCGAGGTACGCGTACCATCGGACGCGGTCGCCGAGGCCGCGCGCGGTCAGTGCCTCGCAGACGGCCAGGGCGTGCTCGCGGGGCAGGTTGAACTCGCCGTCGGCCAGGTGGAGGACGTCCACGCCGCGGCGGGCGAGGGCCTCGACCTCGTCGGCGACCTCGGACGGGTCGCGCAGCCGCGCCGCCGGCCCCTTGGCGAGCGGGTCGGCACAGTAGAGGCAGCGGCGCGGGCAGCCGCGCTTC
Source organism: Phycisphaerae bacterium (assembly GCA_046483505.1). Classification (GTDB taxonomy): domain Bacteria; phylum Planctomycetota; class Phycisphaerae; order FEN-1346; family FEN-1346; genus BS750m-G62. The sequence goes on along the minus strand of JAWODB010000162.1, from coordinate 15,926 downwards.
GTTTCGACGGCTCCCTGCCCGCCGCGGCGGAAGTGCGCGGCGTTGTCGATCCATCGCCGGGCGGTCGGCAGCCGCAGCCGCTCGGGCCAGGCCGCAGGGTTCGCATGAAACCGACCATCCTCACACCATAGGAGGCCCGGCACGCGGTCGAAGCGGCGGCCGCCGGCGAGTTCGCGCGCCAGGCCCGGCACGGCCTCCTCGCCGTCGCCGCGGACGCCGAAGCCCGCGCCCGTCTCCTCCATCACGCGGTCGGCGAAGATCGAGAACCCCACGCCGCCGAGGACGACCGGCGCGTCGGTCAGGCCGCGCACCTGCCGCACGGTCTCGGCAAGATCGGGCACAAACCACTCGGCGCTCGGCCAGAAACAGTCGTCCGCGTTGCGGAGGGTCAGGCCGACGAGGTCCGGCCGGGCATCGCGAAAGTACCGGCGCAGCGCGGCGTCCGGGTCGTCGGCGAGGGCGAGGTCGAGCACCTCGACGTCCAGGCCGGCCGCCTCGGCCGCACCGGCCACGTAGTCCAGGCCGATGGGGGCGATGAGCGGCTCCATCCGATTGGTGTTGATGAGTGTGATCATCGAGGCTTGAGCAGCACCCGGTGGGTCAGGCGCCGGTTACACAGCGGGTTCCGGTTCGTCGTCCTCGTCGGCGGCCGAGCGGTCGTCCCAACCACCTGCCGACTCGTCGGCGGATTCCGACGCAGAGTCCCGTGCCGGTTCCGGTTCGGATGCCTCAGGTCCCTGCGGTTCCAGACGGTCGGACTCGGCCGGCTCGGCCTCCTCACCCGACGGTCCCGGCGAAGGCTCCGCCGGCGCCGCCGCCGAAGACTGAACCACCTCGACGCGCGATCGGAACTGGAGCACCAGGTACACCGCGCCCATCGCCACGCCGAACGGGCCGTCCATGATGGTCCACCACGGCGGCATGTCGGCCCGGATGTCGACCCACAAGAGCACCATGCCCGAGACGAGCATGAAGACCCCGAGGGCCACAATCGTCCGGCCGTAACGGCGGACGTCCAGGCTCAGCCACCACTGCACGACGCCCGTCAGGACGTAGAACCACGAGGTGGACCGGGCCAGATACTCCGCGACCGGCGCGTCGGGAAACGGGCCGAAGCCCAGGGCCTGGTGGCATCGGTCGATCCAGTCGCGCGGCATGAAGACGGCGACGACGGCCAGCAGCGCCGCCGTCCCGACGACGCGCAGCAGAATCATCAACCAGCGTTCGGATGGCGTCATGGCTTCTCCCCTGATTATACTGCGCGGCCTGCTCAGTCGGGCCGATCGAGCAGGTACCACATGGTCTTGTGCTTCGGGTGCAGGTGGAGGCGCGGCACGCCGCCGGCTTTCGCGGCCTCGACCGGGACCTTCTCGCCGCGGGTGCCGTCCGGACGGAGGGCGTGGCACGTCCACGTGCCCTTCGGCAGTTCGACGGTGCCCTCGACGGGTTCGATGCGGACGGGCGGCTCGCCCCAGTTGCGGCCGACGGTCCGCCGGTTCTTCGAGAAGACCATTCCGGTGTTCTCTGCTCGTCCACAGGCGGCGACGAGGACCGACCGCGACTCCGCCAGCGGCCGGCCGTCGAGCGCCGTAACCGTCACGGCGGCGAACTCCGGCGCGCGGAGGTCGATTCCCGCAGCCCGGCTGCCGCGATGACCGATGAGGACGCGGGCGCCGTGCGCCTCCACGGCGTACGTGCCATCGCCGTCCTCCACGGTCCACGAGAGAAGAGGCCGTCCGGCGCGGCCGCGGGAGAGCGTCTTCGTCTCGCCGGCGAGCGCGACGGCCAGACTCTCCTTCAGGAGATCCTTCCAGGTAAGCCCGGCGCGGCCGGCCGCGGCGGCGAAGAGGTCCCGGTCGTGGGCCCGGTGCAGGGCCACCAGCGTGTCCAGGACCTTCGCCTCCGCTTCGGCCAGCGCCACGCGTTGCGCCTCGGCGAGCGGCGGCACAGCCCCGCGGTCGAAGATGGCCGTACCGGCCAGCATGAACCCCCACTTGGCCGGGTTCTGGTCGATGTCGAAGAAGGAGCGGAACGCCCGGCGGTCCACCTCGCTGTTGTGGCTGTAGGCGAACAGCCAGATGCCGTCCCAGTCCTGGGCGGCGGCGAAGGAGGCCAGCATCGGCACGCACTCCGCCTGGTAGTCCATCGGCGCGGGGTGGTTGTACTCGCTGACGGTGTACGGCTTGCCGGCCAGGCGCTGGGCCGCCAGCCGAAGCAGCGTCGCCTGCTCCGGGTGGTCCGTCATGGCCACCTGGTTGACGAGCCAGTTGCCGGGGTCCCACGGCCGGCCGGGGAACCGCGGGTGCTGCCAGTACGCGTGGCCGTCGATGAAATCCATGTCGCTCTGCCCGTACAGGCCCAGGGGACCGAAGACGATGGTCCCCGTGACGAGCGCCTTGCAGCCCTGATCCTCCTTGACGAATCGCCGCATCTCGTCGAAGTACGCCTTCTCGGTCTCGGCGAGGAAGCGCCAGCGGTCGCGGATGCGCGGCTCGGTCTCGCCGGGCGCGAAGACGGCTACGTTCTTCTTGCCGAGCGACTCCTCCTTGCGCAAGCCCTCCCGGCCGCCGGGGCGCAGCGCCACGTCGGCGAGTTCCACCGCCGTCGCGCTGCCGCCGACCGAGAACGCGAGGCGGGCCCGGTCCTCCGTCTTCGTGGCGGTGAACCCCGCACGCACGGTCTGCCACTGGCGCGTCAGGTTCGCCTGATCCGAGAGGCCGAGGTTGCCCCACGGCTCGTGGTCCTGGCCGACAGCATAACCGACGGGGCGCGGCTCATCGGCCCGGGCACGGAACGAGAGGGTGTAATACCGTCCGGCCTCGACCGTCAGCGGGACCTGCTTGAACTGGAGGTGCCACGTCGTCGCGTTCGCCTCGGCGATGTTGAGGCGCACGCCGCGAACGTCCTTCAGCGGCTTGGCCGTCATGCGGCAGCCCTCGTGCTGCTCGAGGACCCAGCGGGGAGTCGTGTCATCGTCCGGCTTAGCCATCGTAAAGTCCGTGTCGGCGAGGAGGTTGTCGCCGAGCGGGTCGGCCCCCTTCGCCCACGCCTTGCGAACGGCGGCGGTCGAGGCGTACCGGTCCTTCAGCCACGCATTGAAACGGTCGCGGAGGATGTCGGCGTAATGGTCGGGCAGCGAGCGGAGGTCGCGCTTTGCGCTCCACATGAACAGGCTGTCCTCGTTGGTGATCTCGACGAAGGCCACGGCCGGATCGTCGGCGTAACGGACCTTGCGGACGGTGCTGGTCCGGCCGAGCAGGTCGCGGGCGTACTGCTTCTGCGCCTGGACGAGCCGCGGCGTGAAGATGCCGACGATCTTGTCGTACCGCGTGTTCGGCTCCGGCATGCCGAGGGCCCGGCTGGCGGCCCGGCCGACGTGCAGGTTCAGGTTCACGCGGATGCCGCGGCGGGCGAGGGCGTCGATGAACACGTCCAACCGCTCAAGCGCCTCGGGCACGAGCCGTGTCCGGTCCTTGGGGTCGAGGATGCCGCGCGGCCAGGCGGAGGTGTCCATGTGATGGAAGCGGACGGAGTTGACGCCGGCGGCGGCCATGCGGCGGGCGATGCGCGGGGCGTCCTCCGGTTTCGGGAAGCACGCGCCGAAGCAGAGGTTGACGCCCCACACGCGGACACGCTCGCCGCCGACCGCGAAGTGTCCGTCGCGGACCCCGACGCGCGGGGCGTCCGGCGGGACCGGTTCGGCCTCCAGGGCAATCGCCGAATCCGGGTTCGGGTCCACCGGGATGACGAACGGGACCATCTCGTCGGCGGCGGCGGGAACCGTAAGCCCGACCGCGGCCAGCGTCGCCAGGAAGCATCTCAGCATCCGGACCCTCCTTTCGCGCACCCCAGAATGCCGCGCCGGAGCGGCGTCGGCAACGGAATTCGTTGACCGCCGACGAACGCTTGCCCGCACCATTGGCGGCGGGTACAGTGGGTACCGCGGCGACCTGGGAAGGCCGCCGCCCGCAAACCTGGGCGACCGTCAACGAAGGAGACTGCCATGACCCGACTGACCCGATGGGCGTACATGATGCTCGGTGCCGTCGCGACCGTCGGCGCCATCGCCGCGCTGTACGGGTGCGCAACGGACGCGGAAGAAGGCACGACCGAGGAGGCGGCCGGGGACACCGGCGCCTTCGCCAGCCAGACCGTCGACATCGGCATCGTCGTCAGCGACGTCGAGAAGGCCGCCACGTTCTACACCGAGGCCCTCGGCTTCACGGAGGTCGAAGGGTTCGACGTGCCGGCCGAGATGGGCAAGAAGTCCGGCCTCTCGGCGGGCCAGCCGTTCCACGTCCGCGTGTTCGTCCTGGGCAAGGAACCGACCGCCACGAAGGTCAAACTCATGGAGTTCCCGGACGCCCCCGGCGCGGGGCCCGACAACGCCTACATCCACTCGACGCTGGGCCTGAGTTACCTGACGCTGCACATCACGGACACGACCGCGGCGATGGAGCGGCTGACGGCCGCCGGCGTCAAACCCATCGCCGAAGGGCCGTATGAACTGCCCGAGGGCTTCCCGAAGGGCGTGTACCTGACGATCGTCCGCGACCCGGACGGGAACCTGATTGAACTCGTCGGGCCGAAGAAGTAGCCGGACCTCGGCGCCCGGAGATTTCCGCGCGGTGGGGCTCCTGCCCCACTGTGCGCTTATCGCGTGTGCCCAACTCCCGTGCCACGGCCGGCCTTGTCCGGCCGTGCGTCCCGAAACGGAGCGCGGCCCGCAAGCGGGCCGGCGAACACGGGCTGCACTGCGCGGGGAAACCTGCCGAACTCTCGAAAGGCGCCCGCGCGTAATCACGCCCCCCGACGCCGCAGCGCTCACGGCAACTCGGCGATGAAGGTCTCGCACGCCAGCGGCTCGAGCGTCTGCGCGATTCGCCCGCCCTCCACCGGCACCGCCCGGCCGGTCATCGTCTGGACGCTTCGCACGCCGCCGCCGAAGCGGATGCGCATCGCGGCCGGCTCGGGCCGGGGGTTGGTGACGAGGATCCAGGCGCGGCGTCCGTCGCGGAACGCCCGCCCCCGCGCCCCCTCCACCTCGACCGCCTCGGGCGGCGGGTCCGCCGACAGGAGCGCCGGTTCCAGGGCCCGGACCTCGCGCGCGATGCGGGTCATGTCCTTCCACCGGGCGTCGAACCCGAGCGGGTCCTCCTTCAGTTCATAGAACGCGTAGTAGATGAGCCCCTTGGCCCCCTCGGCCAGGGCCTGGTACGTCATGCACCGGAGTTCGGCGTACGTGGGCGGCCGGCCTTCGCCCTGGGGGTCGCGGTCCTTCCGGGCGGTGCACCACGCGAAGGCCTGCGGCACCTGCCAGACGGCGTCCGTGCCGAGACTCGCCTCGCGTGTCTTCCGAGCCCACTCGCCCGCCGTCGCGACCGGCGACCGGGCCACGGGGTACGGGTCCGTGCCGAGCACGTCGCACGTGTGGCGATACTCGGCCAACTGGTCCACCTGGTAGAGGACGGCCCACGTGGGGTGGTCCGGGTCGAGCCGCCGGACGAGGCGGTAGCGGTCCTCGAGCCGCTCGCGCCACGGGGGCGGGAGTTCGTCGTTCAGGTACCACGCCAGGACGGCCGGGTGCGACCGGAACCGTTCGACGACGCGACGGACGCGGGCCGCGGCCGCCTCCTCGCTCTTCAGCCAGCCCGGCGTATACCGCATGCCGGCATAAAGATCCTTGATGGAGTAGATGACCTTGATCCCGTGGCGGTGGGCCATGTCCAGCAGGTCGCCCGCCTTCCCGGGGTCCATGCGGCTGAAGGCGTACGGCATGGCGCAGTTGAACCCCGCGCGGCTCAGGGTCTTCAGGTCCCCCTCGCGGAGCGTGCTGAAGTAGAAGCCCAGGGGGAAGAACGGCCGGCCGCGCACGATCGTCCGGCCGTGGCGATCGATATAGACGCGGGGCCGGTCGCCCTTCGCGAGGACCCGGCCGTCGAGCGCCCGGCGGGCCAGGACCTCCTCGCCGCAGACGAGCGACACGTCCACGCGGTACGTGCCGACGGGCAGCGGTTCGGCGTCGAGTTCCACCTCCATCGACCGCTCGGAGAAATCCGTGATGCGCTTTTCGGCGAGCGTTTCGCCCGGCACGAGGAGGCGCGCGACGAGCGCGAGGTCCGAGAGGTCCGCGTACCCCTCGCCCTCGTTCCAGTCGTGGCCCTGGATGCGGTCGGCCAGGGAGACGTGGACCCGGATGGGCCGGCGCTCGGCGCCGTCGAAGATCAGGCCGCGGTACGGCGGGTCGAGCAGGAACGCCTCCATCGGGCGGCCCCGGTACTCGCGGACCGACACGTCGTCGAACCACGCCTCGCCCGTCATCCCCGGCCGCAAGTACACCGTCACGGTCACGCGGGTGGTTTCGTCGGGCACGGGCGGCGTGATGCCCTCGATGCGGGTCCAGCCGGTCGTGCCCTTCACCCCGGCCGGGTACGTGCCGCCGATCCAGCCGTCCTCCCCGGACCATTCCATGCAGACGGCCGCGCCGGTGTCCTTGCCCGCCACGTCCTTGGCCCTGACCCACGCCGAGAACCGATATGCGCGGCCGGGTTTGCAGGGGACGACCTGGGTGGCAAGGCGATAGACCTGCGGGTCGGTCCGCTCGGCGGCCAGAAAGAAGCCGCCGCTGCGGGCCGCCGCGCCTTGGACCACGCGGTGCCCGTCCGGCACGCGCCAGCCCTCGGCTTCGCTCTCGAAGCCGGGATTGGTGACGAGGTTCGGGCCGTGGGTGCGTGCATCCGCCGCGGGTGCTTCGGCGAATACGGGGGCGGCGGTAAGAACCGTAAACGCTGCGAAGACAAGGAGATACCGGCTCATGCTGCCCTCCCGGGTATGCCGGCGGCGTGAGGGTGAAACCGGCCGGCGACGGCACGAAAGCGTGGTCCCCACCCAACGGCGCGCGGCCCGCAAGCGGGCCGGCGAACATTGACCGCACCACACGGGGCAGGCCCTTGAACCTCCGAACCCGCCCCCGCGTGGCCATGCCACCCGCCCTACACCTTCGCCAGCGGCTGGGGCGATTCGAGCAGGTCTCGGACGGTCTCCAGGAACTGGGCGGCCACGGCCCCGTCGACCAGCCGGTGGTCGACCGAGAGGGTGATCGTCATCATCTGCCGCACCTGGATGCCGCCCTGCCGGAACACCACCCGGTCCTGGATGACGCCGACGCCCATGATGCAACTCTCGCCCGGGTTGACGACCGGGATGAAGTCGCGGATGCCGAACATGCCGAGGTTCGTCACGGTCATGCACCCGTCCTGGTACTCGTCGGGCGTGAGGCGTTTGCTGCGGGCCCGCTGGGCGAAGTCGGCCGTCTCGCGGGCGATCTGACGGAGGTCCTTGGCGTCAGCGTCACGGACGACGGGGACCATGAGCCCCTCCTCCAGGGCGACGGCCAGGCCGACGTTCGCCACGCCGCGCCGCTCGATGCCGCCCTCGACCCACCGGCTGTTGACGGCGGGGAACTGCTTCAGCGCCCGGCCGCACGCCTTGATGAGGAGGTCGTTGAACGAGACCTTGGGCTGGCCGTTCGCCTTCTGGTTCAACTTGGCCCGCAGGCAGGCGGCCTCGGTCATATCCACATCAATCGTCAGGTAGTAGCAGGGGATGGTCTGCTTCGAATGGGCCATGCGCTCCGCGACGATGCGGCGCATCTTCGACAGCGGGACGACCTCGCCGGGCCGGACGGCCGGTGCGGCCGCCGCGGCGACGTCGGTGCGCATCACCTTGCCGCCGGGACCCGTGCCCTGCACCGTCGCCAGGTCCACCCCGCCGCTCGCCGCCGCCTTGCGGGCCAAGGGGCTGGCCTTGACGGCGCGGGCCGCCTCGGCGGCTTCGGCGACGTCGGCCTCGATGATCCGTCCGCCCGGTCCCGTGCCGGTAACGCTTTCCAGGGCCACGCCGAGTTCGCGTGCCCGCCGGCGGGCGCGGGGGGCGGCGAAGACGCGTCCGCCCGCCGCAGGCGCCGCGGCCGCGGCGGTTGCCGGTGCCGGCGCGGCGGCTTCGGCCTCGGCGGGGGGCGCGGACGGAGCGGCCGCCGACGGGGCCGCAGCCGGCTGTTCCGCTCCGCCTGCGGCCGGCACCTCGGCGCCTTCGGGGCCGATGACGGCCATCGGGGCGCCGACGGGCAGTTCCACCCCGGCGGGGGCGAGGATCTTCAGCAGCGTGCCTTCGAAATAACTCTCGACCTCCAGGGTGGCCTTGTCGGTGGTGATTTCGCAGAGGACGTCGCCCTTGGCGACGGCGTCGCCCTCCGCCTTGACCCACCGCTCGATGGTGGAAACGTCGACCGTCTCGCCAAGGGCGGGCATCGTGACCTGGTGCAGGCCCTCGGGCAGGTCGCCGGCGGCCGGTGCGGCGGGGGCGGGCTCGGCCGGCTGAGCCGGTTCCGCGACGGGGGCGGGCGGCGTCTCGGCCGTCGGCGGGGCGGAAGTCTCCGCCTGGGCGGGCGCGGCGGCGGGCTGGGCGGCGCCGCCCTGCCCTTCGGCCTCGGCGAGAACGTCCGAGGGGACCTCCTCGCCCGGGTCGCCGATGACGGCGATGAGGGCGCCGACGGGCAGTTCCGCCCCGGCGGGGGCCAGGGTCTTCAGGAGTGTCCCTTCGAAGTAACTCTCGACCTCCAGGGTGGCCTTGTCGGTGGTGATTTCGCAGAGGACGTCGCCCTTCGCGACCGTGTCGCCCTCCTGTTTGACCCACCGCTCGATGGTGGAGGTGTCGACCGTTTCGCCGAGGGCCGGGAGTGTGACTTTCTGGATCATGGGCGTTTCCGGGAATGTCAAGCGTCGCAGGCAGCCAATGGCACCCGGCTGTCATTTCGAGCGAGGCCCGTCAGGGCCGAGTCGAGAAATCTCGTCGTTGGGCCCAACAGCGAGATTTCTCCGGCCCTGCGCGGCGGGTACGGAGACCCGCCGCGCAAACACGCTACACGTTCCGCGCCAGGGTCCGTTTCGCCGCCGCCACGATCTTCTCGGACGTCGGCACGGCCTCGTTCTCCAGGACCGGGCTCATCGGGACGGGGCAGTTGGCCGAACATACCCGCTCGATGGGCGCGTCGAGGTAGTCGAACGCGAACTGCTGCACCTTCGTGACGATCTCGCAGACGAAGTTGTTCTCCTGGTACCCCTCCGAGCAGACGACCAGGCGGCCGGTCTTGCGGACGGAGTCGAGGATACAGTCGATGTCGAGCGGCTTCAGGCACCGGATGTCGATGACCTCGGCGTCCACGCCGTCGGCGGCGAGCGCCTCGCCGGCCTCCTCCGCCCGCCGGGCCATGCGGGAGTAGCCGACGAGGGTCACGTCGCCGCCCTCGCGCCGCACCGCCGCCTCGCCCAGGGGGATGAGGTACTCCTCGTCCGGCACCTCGCCCTTTTCCTTGTAGAGCATCTTGTGCTCGATGAAGAGGATCGGGTTGTCGTCGCGGATGCACGTCTTCAGCAGGCCCTTGGCGTCGTACGGCGTGGCGGGCATGACGACGAACACGCCCGGGGCGTGGGTGAACCACGACTCCAGGCTCTGGCTGTGGTGGGCGGCGATGCACCGGCCGGCCCCGCCCTCGGTGCGCAGGACCATCGGCACGGTCGTCTTGCCGCCGAACATATAGCGATTCTTGGCGGCCTGGTTGACGAACTGGTCCATCGCCAGGGTCATGAAGTCGACGTACATGATCTCGGCCACCGGCCGCATGCCGCACATCGCCGCCCCGGTGGCGGCGCCGGCGATGGCCAGTTCGCTGATGGCCGTGTCGCGCACCCGCTCCTCGCCGAACTCGTCCATCAGGCCCTGCGTGGCGCCGTACGCGCCGCCGTAGATGGCCACGTCTTCGCCCATGACGAACACGCGCTCGTCGCGGCGCATCTCCTCGGCAATGGCGTCGCGGACGGCCTCGCGGTACATGATCTCCGGCATGATCGGTCAACCTTTCGTATCGGTCCGGACGAGGCCCTTCTCGGTCTCGATCCACCCGCAGTAGACGTCGTCAAGCACCTCGGACGGGTCGGGGTACGGGCTCTCCTCGACGGCGAACGTCTCGGCGGCGGCGACGGCCTCGTCCACCTCCACCTGGAGCCGGTTGAACGCCTCCTCGGTCAGGGTGCCGTCGTCGAGCAGGTCCTCTCGGAACAGGAGGATGGGGTCCCGCGCCTGCCAGTACTCCTCCTCTTCCTTGGTGCGGTAGGCGCGGGGATCGCTCCGGCTGTGACCGCGGTATCGGTACGTGACGGCCTCGATGAGGGTGGGCCCGCCGCCGGTGCGGGCGCGCTCGGCGGCCTCGAGGACGGCGTCGCGGACCTCCAGCACCCGCTGGCCGTCCACCTTCGCCACCTTCATGGCATAGATCCGCCCCCGTCCGCAGATGTCCGTGTCGGCGCAGGCCCGCTTGACGGAGACGCTCATGCCGTACTGGTTGTTCTCGCAGATGTAGATAACCGGCAGTTGCCACTTGCCGGCCATGTTGAGGGACTCGTGGAACGCCCCCTCGTTGGCGGCCCCGTCGCCGAAGAAACAGAGGCAGACTCCAGTCTCGCCCTGCATCTTGATCGCCAGGCCCGCACCCGTCGCCACGGGCAGGTTCCCGCCGACGATGCCGGTGGCGCCGAGGTTGCGGCTGGCGACGTCGGCGATGTGCATGGACCCGCCTCGGCCCTTGCAGTAGCCGGTCGCCTTGCCGCAGAGTTCGGCCATCATGAGTTTCAGGTCGCCGCCGAGGGCCAGGCAATGGCCGTGGCCCCGGTGTGTGCTGGTGATGTAATCGCGGTCGGTGATGGCGGAGCAGGCGCCGACGGGCACGGCCTCCTGGCCGGCGGAGACGTGACTGGCCCCTTTGAGGACGTTGCGGGCGAGGAGTTCGAAGACCTTGTCCTCGAAGCCGCGAATCTCCATCATGCGGCGAAGGAGGCCGATCCTGTCCTGCTTCGTGAGGCGCTTCCTGGCCCCTTTCGGAGCGGCCTTCTTGGGCGTCTTCTTGGCGCCGGAGGGCTTCGCTTTGGTCCGCGACGCCTTGCCGCCGCCCTTCTTGGCCGCCTTCTTCCCGGCCGGGGCCTTCCGTTTCCGCTTGGTCTTGGCCATCCTGACCTCCTGCAAAACACGCGGGCGTGACCGCCCGAGGCGGGCGGCGAACGCGACATCGCCATCTCGTGCGCGGCGGGTCTCCGCACCCGCCGCGCCCCTCAAGCACGCTCATCAGCGCGGTGGGTACGGAGACCCACCGCGCCATACGCTGACCGAGCGTTGCACAACTGAGGGCCGGGCATTATAGCCGCAGGGACTCGGGAACGCAACCGAGGATGTCCCACGCCGTCAGGCCGAGCGGGCCGAGGCGTTCGGCCGCCAGGTCCCCCGCCCGTCCGTGGGCCCAGACCGCCAGGACCGCCGCGTCGAACGGCTCCATGCCGGACGCCACCAGGGCCGTCAGCATGCCCGTCAGGACGTCGCCCGCCCCGGCCGTCGCCATCCCCGGGTTGCCGGTCTCGTTGACGTACAGGCGCAAGCCGTCCGTGACGACCGTGCCGGCACCCTTGAGTACGGCGACCTCCGCCCGCTCGGCGAGGGCGACGGCGGCCGCCTCGCGGTCGGCCTGGATCTCCTTCGCGCTCGTGCCGAGCAGGCGGGCGGCCTCGCCGGGGTGCGGCGTCAGGACGACGGGCGCCTGCGACCTTTCGAGCACCTCGCGCGCCTCGCCCGCCAGGACGTTCAGGCCGTCGGCATCCAGCACGATCGGCACGGTCGCCCCCGCGAGGACGTCGCGGACGAGGCGGCCGACGGCCTCCGATTGGCCCAGGCCGGGACCCATGCCGATGGCGTCCTGGCCGGCGGCGAGGCCCAAGACCGTCCCGGCCGCCTCGGCGGTGACCGAGGCGCCGTCGTCCGGCAGCGGGGCCGTCGTGCAGCAGGGGGCAAGGCCGGCGACGGTGTCGAGGGCGGCGTCGGCCGTGGCGATCCGCACAAGCCCCGCCCCGGCCCGCAGGGCGGCGTTGCCGACGAGGGCGGCGGCCCCGGCCATGCCCCGGCTCCCGGCCACGACGAGCACGAGGCCGGCCGTGCCCTTGTGGGCGTCGGCGGGACGGGTCGGCGGTTGGGGGATGGCGGTGATGCGGTTCATGGAGGGTCTCCGACGGTCGCAACGGCACGCGATGGGCAAGCCCGGCGGCTGACTATGCGCGGTTCGCGCGTGCCACGGCCGGCCTTGTCCGGCCGTGCGGCCCGAAACGGCGCGCGGCCCGCAAGCGGGCCGGCGAACCCGGGCCATGGTGCCCCGACCGACCTGCCCCGACCCTTCACACGCGCCGGGCAAGCCCGGCGGCTGACTATGCGCGGTTCGCACGTGCCACGGCCGGCCTTGTCCGGCCGTGCGGCCCGAAACGGCGCGCGGCCCGCAAGCGGGCCGGCGAACACGGGCCATGGTGCCCCGACCGACCTGCCCCGACCCTTCACACGCGCCGGGCAAGCCCGGCGGCTGAATGTGCTCGGCCGCGCTGGCGCTGAGCATGTAGGCCGCGGCGTGCCGCGGCTTCCCGCTACGACGCCCCTCGCTGGGCCGTGCGGGCGATGAGGGCGGCCAGGTACCCGCCGCCGAAACCGTTGTCGATGTTCACGACGCCGACGCCGGCGGCACAGGAGTTGAGCATCGTCAGGAGCGGCGCCAGGCCGTGGAAACTCGCCCCGTACCCGATGCTCGTCGGGACGGCGATGACAGGGGCGTCGACCATCCCGCCCACGACGCTCGCCAGGGCGCCTTCCATGCCCGCCACGACGACGACGACCGCCGCCCGGCTGATGGCCTCGGTGTGGGCGAGCAGCCGGTGCAGCCCCGCCACGCCCACGTCGTAGAACGTTTCGACGGTGCAGCCCATGACCTCGGCGGTGACGCGGGCCTCCTCGGCCACGGGCTGGTCGCTCGTGCCGGCCGAAACCATCGCCACGGTCCCGCCGACGGGCACGGGAGCCTGGTCGCTGGGCACGACGATGGCGCGGGCGGCCTCGTGATAGACGGCCTCGGGATGGTTCGCCTTGACGGCCTCGTAGACGTCCGGCGCGGCGCGGGTGGCGAGGACGGGGCCCTTGCGCTCCACGAGCCGTTCGACGATCCGCACCACCTGGCCGACGGTCTTGCCCTGGCAGAGGACGACCTCCGGGAACCCGCACCGCAGTGCCCGGTGGTGGTCGATCTTGGCGAAGCCGAGGTCCTCGAACGGCAGATGGCGGAGGCGGTCGGCGGCCTCGACGGGCGCCACGTCGCCGGCGCGGACGGCATCGAGCAGTTCAAGGAGCCGACGGTTGTCCATGGCATCTCGCTCCACTTCTCGCGCCGCGGCGGCGCTCTAGCCCAGGCATCGGGGCGGGCGCAGCCGCCGGGCGGTGCGTATCGTCAGGGTAGTATAGGATAACGGCGCGGGATGTCCACCGTCGAGGGGAGAGGGGAACGGGCAGGGCGGCCCTTTGCCGAGCCCGACGCGGAAGCGTCGGGTCATCCTCATCCGCCGCGGCCTACACGCCACGGCCAAGGGGGATATCCGGCTGCTCCCGCAGCCGGCTCGAACGGGGAGCGCGCGGGACGGCTACGACATGCCGTTCGGGCCGGATTCGTCCGCGTAGTCGAGCCGGTGGACGGGCGAGACGATCGCCGTGGCGACGTTCGACAGGTGCGCCCCGATCCGTTTCATGTGCCGCGCCAGCAGCGAGTACGCCACCCCCTCGTCGGTGGGGACGTGTTCGCGCTGCTGAAGGAGGTCGTGGATGAGGTTGTCGCAGTCCTTGCTGAAGGTGCCGAATGCCTTCAGGACCGCGCGGGCCTCGTCCACGTCGCTCTCGTTGAACGCCCTCTTGGTCCGCGTGAAGAGGTCCTCGACCTGGCTCCGAATCTTCTCGAGCGGTTCCAGGTACTGCTTGGCCGTGAACTCGCGGGTGTAGAACTTGCCGACCTCGAAGATGTTCTTGCAGTAGTCGCCGATGCGTTCGGCGTCCTTGACGACGCTCATCAGGACCAGGCACGCCGCCAGGTTGGCGCCCGGCTGGATGGTCAGGTGCTTGACGATCTGGGCGCGGATGCGGCGCTCGGCCTTGTTGACCTTCTTGTCGCGTTCGTACAGGGGGTCCTGAACGCCCTGCCAGTCGGCACGGCTGAAGAAGACCTCGACGGCCCGCTGGAACATCCAGTGGGTCTCCTCGAGCATGTAATCGAAGTCGTCGAACATCTGCGACAGGGCGTCGCGCCCCCGCCAGGCCGCCAGCAGTTCTCTTAACATGGGTCCACCCTCATCAGTCAGCGCCGAAGCCACTCGATCAGAATCACGAGGACCGGCAGGACAAAGAAGAACGCAACTATGTGAATAATGGCGTAACGCTTCGAGCCAGAAGCCACTTTGGCCCACCAACGGGCCGCCTCAATCGGCATGCGGCGCAGCGGGTACCAGAGCATCGCGCCGATGATGTTGAAGAGCATATGACTGAACGCCAGGGCTACGCCGACGGCCGCCTGTTCGGGTGTATCGGCACTGGTGGCGAAACTGGCGACCAGGGCCGTGAACGTGGTGCCGAGATTCGCCCCGAGCGTGTACGGAAAGACCTGGTAAATCGTCAGCAGGCCCGCCCCGACGAGGGGAACCGCCAGCGAGGTCGTGATGCTGGACGACTGGACCACGAACGTCAGACCCAATCCCACAATGTACGCCGTGACGGCATTGCGGAAAAGCACTTTGTCGAAGAACTGCTCCACGCGATGCAACACGAGGCTGCGGAGGGTTCGGGTAATCAGAATCAGAGACACGAACAGCAGGATCACCCCGAGGATCGTGAGCAGCACATTGCCGAGCATGGCCCCCAAGCCGCAGCCTTCCTGGAGAAGCCAGTCGAGGCCTTCGACCAGGGGTTTGACAGCCTCCTTGAGGAAGTTGGTGGGCCGGCGGCCAGCGGGCGCTCCGGAGTAGAACGCCAGCGACATGACACTCGAACACTTCTCTAACAGGCCAACGCCTGTGAGTCTCCACACCACCCACTCCACCGGACACAGCACGGCAACCGACAAGACGTTGAAGAAGTCGTGGACGATGGCCGCCCCGTAAGCACGTTCGAATTCCTCACTGCGGCGGATGTGCGTGAAGGATACACCGACGTTCGTCACACTCGTGCCGATGTTCGCCCCCATGATGATGTACACCGCCTGGTGCAACTGGAGGGGCGTCGTGACCACCAGGGCCACCGTGAACGACGTGGTGAACGACGAACTCTGGAAGATACTGGTCGCGAGGATACCCACGAACAGGCCGACCAGCGGGTTATCGGCGTAAGCGAAGATGTCGTAGACAACGTCGCGGTAAGGGCGATTGTCAACCGTAACCGCTTCAGACTTGTCGAACGACGGGTTCTTGCCCAGGTCCTTCAGGCCGTGGCCCATCGTCCGCATTCCCCCAAGGAAGAAATAGAGGAGGACGAATATCAGGGCGATGCGCGCAAAGGTCCTCCCTCGGCGGCGGGACGAGGCAACCCGCTGAGGCGGCAAGTCCGTCACCTTGAGGCTCTCCAGGGCAACCGCAAGCCCGGCCAAGCGCAAACGCTGCGCTAAGCCGATACTAAGAACGCGCTAAGTATGCGGTAAGACGGGCCATTATAGGACCGCTGGAAGGGCACACAAGGGATTTCGGGCAAGACCTGCCGAGCAGACAGGCAAATCTGCAGGCCGCGGTGTTGCGTGAAACCGGTCCAACGGCAAAGACGACAGTGACGCACTCGGGCACTGCCCCGGTCGGCGAGGGGTCCCAGTCGAGGCCCCGCTGCAACGGCGCGTACCGGCTGCCCAGCAACCGCCTGGACAAGCGCGAGCCCGCCTGGAGTGCTACGACATGCCGTTCGGGCCGGATTCGTCCGCGTAGTCGAGCCGGTGGACGGGCGAGACGATCGCCGTGGCGACGTTCGACAGGTGCGCCCCGATCCGTTTC
>JAWODB010000154.1:0-3769 GCA_046483505.1 Phycisphaerae bacterium | reverse complement strand
AACAGCAGTATCCAGAATGAGCTGCCGGTAAACAGCAGGGGCTTGCCATGATTATAGGAAAGAATCTGCTTTAATGGTATGCCTGAACCTGTATCACTCTGAGCAGTCTTTCTTAAAAGAGTATCGGCGGCAGCCGTATCATTCTGCGTTGCAGCCTTGCTCATCATGGTAGACGAAGCCGTGATTCTGGTTGCCCCAGTACAGCCAGGGCCGGTCCGGGAAGAAATGGTAGTGCCGGGCGATGTGTCCCCCGGCCTTCCCCTCCGGCTGGAAGCAGTGCCAGAAGTAGGCGCGAATCTTGTCCGTCGCTTCGCGGGACAGCAGCCGGCCGCGGCTGCCGGTATCGGCGTTGAACATCTCATAGAGCGGAATGAAGACGGTGTTGTTCGCCCAGTAGACCTTCGCGAAATCGGTCTCCATGACGATGCGGTTGGCCTCGTCCACGTCCTCGTTCAGGTAGAACCGGGCCAGGGCGCCTTCCAGTCCCCCACTCTCCGCTTTTTTCTCCAGCGCCTGTGTCCGGCGGGCGTCGTATTCGGCGAACCGCGCCGCACGGTCGGCAGCAGCGGCGGTCGCAGACAGCCCTACGAGCACAACGGCAATCACGACCACCGAACCGCCATGGTACGAACAACATCGTCGAGACATCAAAGCCTCCTTGGGGTTACGCGTAAGCCGCTTGCCTCACCTCGGATCCAAAACGGTGACGTCGTCGCGTCGATCCTCGGGCGTGACCGTCAGTTCCACCACCTTGCCGTCGCGGACTTTCGCTTCGACCACGGTCCGGTACGGCGCGTGAAGTCTGAAGTCGACGTCCCAGGCCTTCGGCCAGGCGGGCAGGAGCCAAATCTTCCGGCCGTGGGACTGCATGAGCATTTCCTGGAGGCCGATCATCCCGCTGCCGCCCCAGTTGTGGTCGGGGACCCAGTCGTGGCCCGGACCCCAGAAGGTGGGGAAGCGCCGGCCGGAGTCGCCGAGTTTCAGGACCGCGAGCCGGGCGGCCTCTTCGACGAGGCCGAGCCGCGCGGCGAAGATGTTGGGCTGTTCCCAACTGACATGGCCTTTCCGTCCCCGGGTCCGCTGCCAGGTGCGGCGGGCCATCTCGAGGCCATCGCGTCCCAACCCGTAGCGGTTGTAAGGAAACACCGGGTACAGTTCCGGGATCTCCTTGCTGCGGCGGGTCTTCAGATTGGCCGCCGGTGCAAGCACTTGGCGGCCGTCCATCTCGGCTGTAGGGATGGGCGGCACACGGGCCAGCATCGCCCTGTACTCGGTCTTACGGGCGGGCGGGACGAGGTCGTCCGGCAGGTCAAGCAGGCCGCCGAGGACGGCATGCAGCCCGGCCACGGCATCGGCCGGGTTTACCGCCCCGTCGTATGCCTCGCACGCCTTGGACGGCGTGATGACGACGTGGCCGTTCTCGTCCAGTTTCTTGCCGTCGCGCTGCTTCTTGCGCATGCGGTAGTGCTGGTCGTAGAAGCGAGCCGCCGCGTCAATGAAGGGCAGGTAAGGCTTGATATCCCGTCCGCTGTACCGGTGCCACTGGAGCATCATATACGCGAACTCCAGTTGGGCCTGGTAGAGGTAATGGGTCGCGCCGTTGACCTGGACTCCATGCTCAACGCTCTCGGGCCTGCCGCGGCGGCCTCCCTCGGCGAATCCCCACATGGCGCAGCCGGGCAGGCCGAGGACGCTGATCTGCTCGGCACAGCAGCAGCCCTCGTGGCCCCAGTAGACCTTTACCCGTGCGGCGGAACTCGCCAGGCCCTTCCGGTAGAAGTCGAGACCGGGCACGATCACGTCGAAGTCACCGGCCCGGAGCATCGGCCAGTACAGGAGCCGCTGGTTCTGGGCCGTCAGGCCCGCGCCCCATCGGCGCCAGTCGGGCGTCCAGCCTTCGCCGCTGCGACCGCCCGTCACGTACCCGGGGTCATAGGTGAACAGCCCGCCGTTGAACAGGGTCGGCTCGCGGCCCGAGACATTGCAGGCAAGTTGGTAGCGGAAGAGGTTGTAGTTGCGGCCGACCTGCCACGCCTTGTCCTTCGCGTCGGGGTCGTCCGGGTTGATGACGATGCGGCTGCGGCGCCAGAAGGCGTCCCACCAGACGAAGGTCTTCTGCCGGGCCTCATCGTCGCTCGGGTTCTCGGAGGCGATCCGTTCCTCCAGGCCCTGCCTCCACTGCTGAACGGTCGGCGTCTGGGCGATGTGGCAATAGACCTTGATGCGGTGCCGGCGCGCGGGGGCCCGGCTCCTGTACCGCCAGCCTTTGTAGGGAGTCTCGGCGTACGTGCCCTCGGTGGTCCCGTCGGCGACGAAACCCTCGCCGAGCAAGGTGCCGCCGAACGCCAGGTCCGTGAGCGGATCATAGAGATCGTCGCGCACCTGCTCGAGGCCCTGCTGCCGCACGCTGTACTCGAAGACGCCCTTCTCGTTCCGCATCCGGTGAAACCACGTGACGGCGTGCGGGGCGGGGTCGATCGTGTCCCGGTACAGCCAGACCTTGCCCGGGAACCCGTCGCGGTTCATCATCGCCATGCCGGCCTGCCGGTGCTTGTTCTTCCCCTGGTCCAGGAAGATGTCGCGGGTGCGCCAGGTCTCGAATCTGGCGGCCGCGCTCAACGGGCTGCTCGCCTCAATGTCCACATGCACCACCGGGCGATGAACCTCGACCCAGAGGCGGACGGTCGCCTCGCCCGCCGCCTCGGTCCGGCCCTGGATCTCGACGCATCCCTCGCGCAACTTCAGTTCCTGCCGGAACGTACCGCCCTCGGCGAAGGGGTTTGGCGAGAGCGCCACCCGCACGCGCCCATGCTTGAGCAGCGCCCCATTCTCGTCGCGGCACCCCGCCTGCGCGACGTAGAACAGTACGTCGCCGTCTTCGACCCAGACGTTCAGGCCGATGTCACCGCCTCCGACGGGCATGGACTCCGAGGAGCTCTTGCTCTGCCCCGTCCATACAACGTTATATGAGCTCAACCAATCCGTCGCGGCGTGGCACGCGGCCGCTGTGGCCGCTATGGCGGTCAGGACGAGGGGCAGTACGAAAACGGTTCGGCTTCGGGCGCGAATCATCTCACGGCATTCCGATGTAAACGGTGTAGTTGTACAGGCGTTTCTGCGGTCGGCGCCGGTGCGGCGTCATCTCGCCGGCGCAGGGAGCGCCGTTGGTATAGATACGGATCTGCGACTCGTTCCAGACGACGATCTCCTCGCGCCCGTCGCCGAACATGTCGGCGTGCTGGGCGAAGTGTTGGCGCTCGGGACGAGGGAACGGGAAGGTGGCCACGGCCCGGCCGTGACCGTCGTAAAGGGTCGGGCAGATCGAGCCGCCGCGGCGATGGGCAAGGATCAGGTCACCCTCTCTGCCGGTCCAGTGGCGGACGGTCGTGAGGACGGTCAGCCAGCGGTTCGGCCCCGCATCGGTGCGCCGCTCGCGCCACAGTGGTTTGCCGTCCGACGCGTAAAGCACCATGGCATCCACGCCCTTGGCCGAGCGGTCGTTGCCGCGGTCGAGCGCAGCCAGTTCCTTCCCCGGCACATCGGGCCGGAAGTTCCCGATGACGATGTGCTGCGAATGGCCGCAGGGGCGCTTCCAGCGAAGCGTTCCGTCGCGGCCGAGCAGGGCGAAGGCGTTTCCGCCGCAACAGGCCAGCGCGATCTCGTCGCCGTTGGCCGGATTGTCGTCCACGTCGCCGACGGCGACGGAGTCGGCGTGTCCCGGCAGGTCGGCTTCCCAGAGCCTTGTGCCGTCGTGATCGAGCAGTGCAAA
>JAWODB010000151.1:0-10790 GCA_046483505.1 Phycisphaerae bacterium | reverse complement strand
GCCGGGCAAGGCCGGCCGTGGCACACCCGCCACCGGGTTGCTTGACACACCCGCCCCCGGCGGCTAGGGTTTGTAGTGGGGGGTGCCACTGGCTGCTTGTCAGCCAGTGTGTTCAACAAGTCGAAGCGCACTGGCGGGCAAGCCGCCAGTGGCACCCTGAAGACGGGGCCCAGGTAGGATGCTCAACAGCGAACCGTCGTCCGGGGCGGGACGACTCCATTTCAGGGAGACCACACATGAAACGCCGTGACTTGCTCAAGGCCGGCGCCGTCGGCGCGGGACTCGTCGTCCTTCGGCCCGGGATGCTGATGGGCAAGGACGCGCCCAGCAACAAACTCAACGTCGCCTGCATCGGCGTGGGCGGGCGCGGCGGCGCCCAGGTGGGTGGCGTCCGGAGCGAGAACATCGTGGCCATGTGCGACGTCGACGAGAAGCGGGCCGGCAAGCGCTTCGCCGAGTTCGACAAGGCCGGCACGTTCCGCGACTTCCGCCGCATGTTCGACAAGATGGAGAAGCAGATCGACGCGGTCACCGTCAGCACGCCGGACCATACGCACTTCCATCCGTCGATGTGGGCGCTTCAGCGCGGCAAGCACCTGTACTGCGAGAAGCCGATGGCCCACAACGTGTGGGAGTGCCGCCAGATGATCACCCTCGCCCGCAAGAAGGGCCTGGCGACCCAACTGGGCGTGCAGCGGCACACCATCGGCAACATGCACCGGGTGGTGGAACTGGTGCAGAGCGGCGCCATCGGCGAGGTCAAGGAGGCCCACGCCTGGGTGGGCGGCAGCCGGGGGATGCCCGGCAAGCCGAAGGAGTTCCCGCCCGTGCCGGACCACCTGAAGTGGGACCTGTGGCTCGGCCCGGCCGAGGACCGCCGGTACAGCCCCGCCTACTGCCCGTACAAGTGGCGGTTCTGGTGGGACTTCGGCACGGGCGAGACCGGCAACTGGGGGTGCCACATCCTCGACATCCCGTTCTGGGCGCTCGGCCTGACGGCCCCGACGCGCGTGGAGGGCTCCGGGCCCGAGATCCACCCCGAACAGACGCCCAAAAGCATGCAGACGCGGATGGAGTTCCCCGCCGTCGGCAAGCGCGGGCCCGTCACCCTGCACTGGAGTCACGGCGGGCCGAAGGCGCTCGACCGCGAGGGCCTGAACCTCAAGGGCGCCAACAACGTCCTCATCGGCACGAAGGGGACGCTCATCTGCGGGTTCGGCAGCCGCCGGCTGCACCCGGAGGAGAAGTTCAAGGACTTCGAGCCGCCGGAGAAGTTCATCCCGGATTCGCCCGGCTTCCACAAGGAATGGATCCGGGCGTGCAAGGGCGGCGAGCCGGCCACGTGCCACTTCGATTACTCCGGCCCGCTGGCCGAGGCCGTCCTCCTGGGCAACGTGGCGTACCGGGCGGGCGGCGGCTTCGACTGGGACGCCAAGAACCTGAAAGCCACCGGCAACCCGAAGGCCCAGGCCCTCATCCGCGAGGAATACCGCAAAGGCTGGCGGCTCCAGGATCAGGACATCTCGGAAGTGTAATAGAGAGACGCGAGGGGACATCGCACACGAGGCGGCGGCCTATCCGGATCCGCCCTACAAAGTGCCAAGGAGAGAACCGATGGCAGGTACCCTGACGCGCCGCAACATGCTCCTCGCCGGCGCCGCCGGCGCGGGGCTGGTGGTCCTTCGGTCCGGCATCGTGACCGGGGCCGACGCCCCCAGCAACAAACTCAACATCGCCGGCATCGGCGTGGGCGGGCGCGGCTGGGCCGACCTGAACGCGTGCCGCAGCGAGAATATCGTGGCCCTGTGCGACGTGAACGCCAAGAACCTCGCCAAGGCCGCCGACAAGTTCCCCAAGGCCAGGACCTACGTCGACTGGCGCAAGTGCCTGGAGCAGAAGGACATCGAGGCGGTCGTCTGCGGGTCCACGGACCACACGCATGCATTCATCTGCACCTGGGCGATCAACCGCGACCTGCACGTCTACTGCGAGAAGCCGCTGGCCATCACCGTCCACGAGGCCCGGACCGTGCGGAAGAAGTATCTCGAGAAGAAGGATAAACTCGCCACGCAGATGGGCACGCAGATTCACGCCTCCGACAACTACCGCCGCATGGTCGAGATGATCCGCGGCGGGGCCATCGGCACGCCCCAGGAAGCCCGCGTCTGGTGCAGCCGCAAGCCGAAGGGCGGCAGTTACCTGCCCGCCGCCGGCGACCCGCCCGACCACCTGAACTGGGACCTCTGGATCGGTCCCGCCCCGTTCCACCCCTACAACTCCGGCTACATGGGCGGATGCCTGGCCTGGAACCGCTTCTGGGACTTCGGCGCCGGACAGATCGGCGACATGGGCTCCCACATGATGGACATGGCCTACTGGGGCCTCGGCCTCTCGCTGCCCACCACCTGCAAGGCCGAGGGCTCCGAGCCGAAGAGCGACGCCACCGTCCCCACCTGGCTGACCGCCGAGTGGGACCACCCCGCCAACGACTGGCGGCCGGCCGTCAAGGTCTACTGGTACGACGGCGGCAAGAAACCCGGCATGCCGTCGAAGGTTTTCAATCGCGACGATCTGTTCAAGGGCGTCATCTTCAAGGGCGACAAGGGGTTCCTCATCGCCGACTACGGCTACCGCATCCTCATGCCCACCGGCGGCGACATGACGCACTACACCGCGCCCAAGGGGAAGGACGACCTCATTCCGCCCTCGCCCGGCCATCACAACGAGTGGATCATCGGCGCCAAGACCGGCAAGCCGACCCTCTGCAACTTCGATTACTCCGGGGCTCTCATCGAGAATAACATGCTCGCCCTGGCGGCGTATCGCGCCGGAAACGCGCCCGGCAACAAGCCCCTCCAGTACGACCCGGCGAAGGGCGAAGTCACCAACTGCCCCGCCGTCGCGAAGTACCTCAAGAAGGAATACCGCGACGGGTGGGTGCTGGACGGATAGGAATTCGGATTGCGGATTGCAGATTTCGGATGGACAGATACCGCGCGGCGGCCTTCCCAGGCCGCCGCGTTCATTCTACTTCGCCGCACCCAAGGACCAATGACGAAGGACTACGCCGTAACCGCCTCGGCCACCAGGTCGCCGAACTGGCATCCGCAAAGATTCGCCGAACTACCCCAACGCCAGAATACTCTCGACAGAGATGTCCTCGTCAATCGCTTCCCAGTGAATGCCGACGCCTCCGCCGATGAGACGCCAGTGGCCGCGCTGCTCCGCCGTGGCGTCGCGCAGGCGGGGGAACCACTCAAGCGGGACCGTGATCTGGCGCCCGTCGGCCAGCGTGACGCAAAAGGCATCATCACCGAATGCCACATCCGTCGCCAACGGTTCGATCTTAACCGCCGAAGTGCTCATGCCACCGCTCCTCGATTTCGGCTTGATGGGCTTCAACCAATCGCCGTATGGCCGTCAACTCGCGGCTCCTGAAACCGCGGTTGCGCGCCAAGACGGGCCCTTCGAGCCAGAACTTCGCGTAGTTCTCTGCCTTCTCGACATGCACGTGGATGGGCTCCCGGCCTTCTCGGCTGAAGAAGAAGAACCGGTAGCCCTCTTCTTCGAATACGGTTGGCATGTCAACTGCTCCGTGCCGGGCCGGATACCACTTCCCAAGTATAGCCGAAGTGTCCCCCGCCGGCAACTTCCAGGCAACCTCAGCCGTTCAACGTGGCCTCCGCCACCAGGTCGCCGACCTCGCTGGTGGTGTAGCCCATGCGTCCGGCGGCCATGCCGTCGAGTTTCTCGCCGGTCACGTGCGCGATGGCCGTCTCCACGGCGTCGGCGGCCGCCTGTTCGCCGAGTTCGGCGAGCATCATCGCGAGCGACGCGATGGCGGCCAGCGGGTTGATCTTGTTCTGCCCCGTGTACTTGGGGGCGGAGCCGCCGATCGGCTCGAACATCGACAGGCCGTCCGGGTTGATGTTGCCGCCCGCGGCGATCCCCATCCCGCCCTGGATCATCGCCCCCAGGTCCGTGATGATGTCGCCGAACATGTTGCCCGTGACGATCGTGTCGTAGTACTCCGGGTTCTTGACCATCCACATGCAGCAGGCGTCGACGTGGTTGTAGTCGCGGCGGATGTCCGGGTACTCGGCCTCGCCGATTTCGTTGAACGCGCGGAACCACAGGTCGCCGCAGTTCGTCAGGACGTTCGTCTTGTGGACGAGGGTCAGCATCTTCCTGTCGTCGCGCTTGCGGCAGGCCTCGAAGGCGTACCGCAGGCACCGCTCCACGCCGCGGCGGGTGTTGCACATGATCTGGGTGGCCACCTCGTGGGGCGTGCCGACGTACTGTTTGCCGCCCATCCCGGTGTACAGCCCCTCGGTGTTCTCGCGGACGATGACGAAGTCGATGTCCTCGGGTCCCTTGTCGGCCAGCGGGCACGGCACGCCGGGATAGAGTTTCACGGGGCGCAGGTTGATGTACTGGTCCAGTTCGAACCGGAGGCGCAGCAGGAGGCCCTTCTCCAGGATGCCGGGGGCCACGTCCGGGTCGCCGACGGCCCCCAGGTAGATGGCGTCGAAGGTCTTGAGGCGGGCCAGTTCCTCGTCCGTGATGACGGGGATGGTGGGCTCGGTCGGGCTCCCGCCGCGCGACAGATACCGCCGGCCGGAGAAATCGAACTCCTCGGTCTCGTACGCGAACCCGCCCACCTCGGCGGCGGCCTTCAGGACCTTCAGGCCCTCGGCCACGACTTCGGGGCCCGTCCCGTCGCCGCCGACGACGGCGATGCGATGCGTCCTGGCCATCGGCCGACCTCCTCAAACTGAAGCGTTATCGCCTCGATGGGGCGCGGTGGGTCTCCGTACCCACCGCGCCGGGACGGTCCATGCCTTCCATGCGCGGCGGGTGCGGAGACCCGCCGCGCCTCCACCCGCATGTGACACGCGGCATTCGAGCCGCACCTTGTACCGCGCCGGCCGGCGGTTGGCAAGGAGATAGCGGGCCCCGGCCGCGCGCCGCCGCGCGGGGCGGCGCTTTTTCCGTTCCGCTGCGACCGCGGCGCCGTATAATCGCTCCCGGCACATCCGACCACCCATGGGGACACCGGGCATGAGGACGCTCATCTCAGGCGGCACGCTGCTCGCGCCGACGGAGCAGGTCGAGGACGGCTGGGTCCTCGTCGAGGACGACCGCATCACCGAAACGGGGTGCGGCGAGGGGCCGCCCGCCGACCGGGTCATCGACGCCGACGGCCGGTTCATCGCCCCCGGGTTCATCGACCTGCACGTTCAGGGCATCAGCGGGTACGACCTGTGGGAGCCCTCCGAGGACCGGTTCGAGCGGGCGATGCGGCGGCTGGCGGCGACGGGCGTCGTGGCGTGCCAGGCGTCGGTCGAGGCCACGCCGCAGGTCTGCGAGGTCATGCGGCCGCGCATCGACCGGACGCGCGGCGGGGCCAGGCTCCTGGGTCTGTACTTCGAGGCGCCGTTCGCGTCGCCGGAGAAGAGCGGGGCCATCCCGCCGGAGCAGATCCGCGAGGCGTCGCCGGAGGCCGCCGACGCGATCCTCGACTTCAGCCGCGACCTCGTCTCGATGATCACGATCGCGCCGGAACGGCCGGGGGCGCTCGCCCTGATCCGGCGCCTTCGGAAGGAGCCGGGCCCGACCGGCTGGGCGATCGTCTGCGCCCTCGGTCACACGGCCGCCCGCTACGACGACGCCGTGGCCGGCGTGCGGGCCGGCATCACCCACTGCACGCACCTCTTCAACGCGATGACGTGGATGCACCACCGCGAGCCGGGGCCCATCGGGGCGGTCCTCATCCGTCCCCACGTGACGACCGAGATCATCTGCGACGGCGTCCGCCTGCACCCGGCGGCGGTCCGGATGACGGTCCTCGCGAAGGGCGCCTCGCGCACGTGCCTCATCACCGACGGCGTCAGCGCGCGGGAGCATCCGGTGGTCGACGGGGCGCCCCGCCTGCCGGACGGCACCCTGGCGGGCTCCGTGCTGACGATGGACCGGGCGGTGGCCAACGTCATGCGGTTCGCCGACCTGACGGTGTCGGAGGCCGTCGAGATGGCCACCCTGACCCCCGCGCGGGTCCTCGGCCTGGAGAACACGCGCGGCAGCCTGGCCGCCGGCCGGGCCGCCGATATCATCCTCTTCGACGACGACGTGAACGTGAGCCTGACGATGATCGACGGCCGGGTCGTCTGGGAGGCTGACACGTAGAGCGTGCCTCAACTCAGAAGATAGCGGGGGCCGGGAGCGTCCGCCTGCTCCCGGCCCGCTCAAAGTCTATCCGGATACCCCGCCGGCGTCGGCCGGCTGCGCCGACCGCGGGCGGCGTCGGGGCGGCATCGCCCGCCGCTCAGCGAGCCGCACGCATCGTTTGCAGCAGAGGCCCGATCTGGTCGGCGACGGACTGCGGCTGGATGGGCCGGACCATCGAGTGGTCGATGTCGAGCAGTTCCACCTTCTCCAGCGTCCGTTCGGGCCCGACCACGACGATGAGCAGCGGGCGTTTCTGCTCCAGCCGCAGGGCCCCCACCAGCCGAAAGGCCGTGGACAGCACCATCCCCTTGTCGAACTCCAGGAGGACGAGGTCGGTCTTCTCCGGGTCGAATCGGAAGCGGACCTCTTCCGGTCCGCCGGCTTCGGTGAACGTGAAGGTGGCCAGGCCGCTGCGGTTGAGGGCGGACTTGATGGCCTCGCGGCTGAGGGGCGAGGCCGCCATCACCAGGGCGTGCAGGTCCATCATGTTCCCCCATCAGGTGGTGCGTCCCACCCGCTCGCGCCGGGTTGCATCCCACCCGTCTATCGTCTCAGAGGGCGGGCGGGGTTGACGAAAAGTCAGAGCGGTTTGACCTTGGGTGGTAGCGCGGTGGTTCTCCGTAACCACCGCGCTTCATGCAGCCCACGTTTGGCGCGCGGCGGGTGCGGAGACCCGCCGCGCTACCATCCGAACTTAAACTGTTGTAATAGTCGTAGATACGGCAAAAGGACGGGGGGGGGCGAGGGGCGACGGATGCGCCGTAAAGCGTGTTTCTCGTCGGATTCGACACGCCGAGCGTCGATGCACCGGGCCGTTCCTCGGCCGGAAAGCCGTCACGACGGCCGGTTCCGACGCCGCCGAAGCGGCCTCCGGGGGCCGAAAAGGGGGTGACTTCCCGCCGCGGCCGCCATAGAATCTGGCGTATGCTCGAACTCGAGGAACACCGCCGCCGCATGATCGCCGAGGTCTCGGCCTTCATCGAATGGGGGCTCAAGCACCCCGACCAGGTCCGCCGCATCCCCGCCAAACGCATCGGGACCGGCGGCTTCAGCCGGACCATGCAGCGGGTCTTCTGGACGCGCGTCTTCGCCGCCACCGGCACCGTGAACGTGGACGCCTTCCGCCGGTTCGTCCGATGGGTGCGCGGCGGGTAAGGGGCATATGCCGTACGGCACGCTTTTACGCCGCCCGAAGCGCGCGTGTTCCGCGGGACGAAGCACATGCTTTCGCCGAAGCGCGAGAGCATGTCACCCGTCGTTTCCGGCTTGTGGCTTGCAGCCTGTGGCTTGCGGCTTTGACCGCCTACTCCAACACCTCCAGGTCGTCCACGGTGACGCAGTAAACCTTCCAGTCCTTCAGATACTGCCGGGTGCCGCGCACGCCGATAACCTTGCCGACGTAGTCCGAGAGGTCGTACTGGCTGCTCTTGAGGACGACGAGGGGTTCGTTGTTCTGGTCCACGAGTTTGTACTTGATGGGATAATCGACGCCTTCGAGGATTTCGAGTCGCCGGACCATGCCCTGGGCGACGAAGTCGGCCCGGCCCATGCGCTGCTCGGCGTCGCGCTGGGTCTCCTTCTCGGCCCGGCGGGTCTGGATCTCGGCGAGCCGTTCGTCGAGCGTCTCGGCGAGTCCGTCGACCCTCAGGTAATCCTCCTGGACGTCGCGCTGCGCCTCGATGTACGCCAGCCGCTGCTTGCAGGCGGTCTTGATGTAGTCCTTCTCGGCCTTCTCCAGGATGGCCTGGTACTCGGCGGCCGAGGACTCGAAATCGCGCCGGCCGATCTCCTTGCGCATCTCGGCCTTCAGGTTCGCGTCCGCCTTGTGGAACGCCTCGATGAGCGGATTGACGTCCGGCGCTTCGACCTCCACGTCGACGACCTCCGCCCCCACCCCGGTGCCGGGCGTCTCGGCGCCGGCGGCACTGGCGGTCACGTACTCGTCCACGATGTAGACCCGCACGTCCTTCGGCGGCGCCACGCGGAGGAAGTCGCCCTCGTCCGGGCCGAGCACCGCCACGCGGTCCCCCTTCTCCAGGATGCTGGCCACGCACCAGTGCCGCTTGGCCGTCGGGCTCGAGGTGTAGACGCGGGCCTTCGGGCTCGTCACCACGGCCGACGTGCCGCCGGCCGCGATGTCCAGGTCGCTCGTGCGCATCAGGCCGAAGACGTCCTGCGACGGCCGCAGCGCCAGCCAGCCGTCCCGCTCCGATTCCACGACCACGTCGTCGCCCTTGCTCAGGGTGGTCAGCGGATAGTAGTACAGGCCGGGGCCGCAACGGATGTTGACCAGGTCGGCCGTGACCTTGCCCGTATACGGGTAGGTGGGCTCGGCCGCGCCGGTGGACAGGGTGGCGGGACCCGGCGCCGGCTCGGTTGCGGTGCCGGCGGCCGGGGCGGGGGATTCAGCGGCGGCCGTCTCGCCCGCCGGCGACGGGGCCGCGGCCTCGGTGGCCGCTTCGTCCGCGACCGGCGTCGTCCGCGCCTCGTCCGACACGCCCGGCAGCATCGCCGCCGCCACGGACAGGACCGGCACGAAAACCAGAAGACCTGCGGCCGAGAGGCATATCCCGCGCATCACCACACTCCTTCCTGATCGCCCGGGGAAGGGGCGCCACACGTATTCGACGGGGCATCCAACCCTTGACGCTATCGCGCCGGGGCATGGGTGTCAACGAAAAAGGGCTTCTCGGGCGGCCGCGCTTGACTCGCCCCCGAAATCGGGGTAGAGTGCCGAGCGAAACATGCAGCACGCCCGGGGTCCAGGACCGCCCGACGCCCACCGGACCCCTCAGAAAGGCCCCGGATGGCCCGATGCCGCTCCATCGCGCTGGCGGTCCTCCTGGCGCTGGCGGCCACACCGGTCCTTCACGCCAGGGTCACCATCGAATTCGACTACCGCTACGACGACGGGTTCTTCACGGCGCATCCCGAGCGGCGGGCCGTCCTCGAATTCGCCGCCGAGTACGTCACGCGGTTTACCGACGACCTCAGCGCTATCACCGTCCCCGCCCCCTACTTCTGGGACGCCGCGTTCTTCCGCCCCGACAAGGACGACACGCACGAGATTCGCAACCTGGAAGTGCGGGCCAACACGCTTCTCGTCTTCGTGGGTGCCTACGACCTGGACACCGCGGAACTCGGCCACGCGGGGCCGGGATGGATCGGCACCGGTTTCTACGGGTCGGTCCCGTGGATGAACAATGTCGAGTCGCGCGGAGAAGCCGGGGCACTGGAGGGCTGGCAGCCGACCGACTTCGGCCCCTGGGGCGGCTCCGTCGCGTTCGACAACGAGACCGACACCTCCTGGTACTTCGGCCTCGACACCGACCGCCTCGGCCCCGACCAGTACGATTTCCTCTCCGTGGCGATCCACGAACTCGGACACGTCCTGGGCCTCGGCATCGCCGATTCCTGGGACACCTGCTGGGACTACGACGACCTGTTTTACGGGGACGCCGCCGTGGACGAACACGGCGAACCGGTGCCCATCCACTGGGATTATGCCCACTGGGCCGACGGCACGATGAGCCACGTGGACGGCGTGCCCCAGATGGCGTCCATGACCCCGTACATCAATGCCGGTGAACGCCAACTCTTCACGGACCTCGATTTCGCCGGCCTCGCGGACATCGGCTGGGACGTGGAGCCGCGCGAAAGCACCTGGCGGGGGGCGTTCCCCGGCTGGCACTATACCATCAACTGGAACACCCGCCTCGTCCCGGGCGTGAGCCATACGGCGGTTTTCGACCAGGGAACCATCTGCCACCCCCTCGTCGATGACGACGTCGGCATCAGCCGGCTCGACCTGCGGCGCGCCGGCTGGACGTTCAGCGGTTCCGGCCGCCTCACCGTCTACTTCGGCGGCATCCAGAGCGCCGGCGCCGGCACGAACACCCTCTCGGTCCCCCTGACGATGGGCTCCGGCTTCGCCTGCACCGTGGCGGAGGGCAACACGCTGGCGCTGACGGGCGGCCTCGACGCCGACGGCTGCGCCCTGACCAAGGACGGCCCGGGAACCCTGGCCCTCGCCGCCGCCGAGAACCTGGCCCGACTCGACGTCCAGGCCGGCACCGTCCGGTTGACGGGCGCGGCACCGCTGGTGACCAGGCACCTGGCCGTAGACACCGCCGCCGGAGCCCTGCTCGACCTGATGGAGAACAACCTCATCGTCGACTACGACCCCAGCCCGAACACCCACGACGAGGTGCTCGCCGCCGTCAAGAGCGCCTGGGCGAGCGGCGGCTGGGACGGGTCGGGCATCACCTGCGACGGCGACGCCGGCACCTTCGCCCTCGGCGTGGCCGACAACGCCGACACCGAGTTCCCGACCCGGAACTACCTCGAAGACGAGACGATCCCGGTCGACGAGAGCAGCATCCTCGTCCGCTACACCCTGTACGGCAACGCGAACCTGGACGACCGCGTGGACGCGGCCGACCTGAACAAGGTGCTCATCAACTACGGCGAGATCCTGGCCGACCCCGGCGACATCATGCCGTGGTTCCTGGGCAACTTCAACTACGACGACCGCGTGGACGCGGCGGACCTGAACCGGGTGC
>JAWODB010000163.1:0-6646 GCA_046483505.1 Phycisphaerae bacterium | reverse complement strand
CGAAACTCGAAATCCTCGCCGGTCAATCCGAGGTCAGTCAACGCATCGGCCGCATAGCGCCTCCGCCACGTCGAACGGGTCGGCCGAGACGACGCTCGAGGCGTACAGTTCCATCCCGCCCCAGTCCGTCGTCCGCGACGACGGGTCGCCGCGGTCCACCAGGTACACGAGCGTCGGGAAGCCGTCCCAGGCCGGGTCGGGCTCGCCGAGGGGGGGCGTGTGGACCGCCAGGTTGAACGACTCCACGCCCATCGCCGCGTACGCCTTGAGCGCCCGCCAGACGGCCCGCGGCAAATCGGGATCGTCGTACGACGGGGCCACCAGCACCAGTTCCCGCTCTTTGACGGGCGCGAGGTGCGCCAGCACGGCCACCCGTCCGCACCGGTCGGCCAGGCCGAGCGACTCGTGGACGGCTACCAGGTCTTCGAAGTAGTCGGCGTCGTGCTCGGCCCGGTAGCGGCGGGCGTCGCGCCGCAGCCGTTCGACCTTGGCGTAATGGAACGCCCGGCCGACGACCATCTGCGCGTGGCCGTGGATGATGCTCGCCCCGGCCTTCCACAGGCAGTTCCACATGAGGAGGAAGAAGCGGGCCTCCGGGTCGGCTTCGTGGGCCCGGTCGGCCCAGGCCCGGGCGGTGGCGAAGAGGTCGGCCACCTCCTCCGGCCGGAAGGCGTCCGTCCGGAACCGCAGCGGGTCGTGGTCCTCGAAGATCACCAGCCCGTGCCACCCGTCGTAGGCGGCGACGTTGGCGGCCGTCTTCTCGCCGATGCGGCCGAAGGCGTTCGCGGGCGTCAGGTCCGTCGGCCGGCAGAACGGCCCGCCGCGGCTGGCCTCGACCTCGCGGGAGAGGTCCGCGGCCTCGGTGGCGTCGAGCGGCCGGGAGGCCCGCACCGCGTTGAAGAGCGTGGCGCGGCCCGTCACGCGGTTGGCGACGTGCGTGATGGGCTGGGCCCGGATGGCCTCCAGCACGTCCTCGCGCGTGGGGCCGAGGTACCGGAACGTCTTGGCGATCCAGTCCTCCATCGCCTCGGGCGGGACGACACGGGCCGTGGACTGGTTGAATGCGTAGAGCCGGTCGAACCGGGCCCGCGCCTCGGGCCCGAGGCCGGCGACGATCTCGTCGAGTCGGGTGATGCTCGCCGGCATGGGGGCTCCTTGATGTACAGAATGGCGACCTTGCGCGGTGCGACACATTTAGCCGCCGAGTTTACTCGGCGCGTTTCTGTCGAACGGCACGCGCCGGGCAAGCCCGGCGGCTGAATGTTCGCGGCTCGGCCGGCGCCCGCGCGCCTCAGGCCAGATCGTTCAGCACGGGCAGGAGGTACTCGCGGACGACGACCTCCCACGACATCTGGCGGGCCAGGTCGTACCCGCTCGAGATGAGGCGCTCGTGCCCCTGCTCGTTGCGGGGCAGGCGCTGGAGCACCTCGGCCGCCACGCGGTGGGCCTCGCACTCCTCGGCCTTGTCGCGTTCGGTGGAGCCGATGGAGAGGGCGTTGTCGAGCGTGGCCTCGCCGTCGGGCAGCAGGGTGTAGTCGGCCACCAGGATGTTCGGGACGTCCTCGCCGCCGGTCACCCGCTCGACGAATCCTGCGCACCCGCACACGTTGGTGATGACGCACAGGCCGCCGAACGAGAGCGGCTCGAGTTGGGCGATGCCGAACGGCTCGTAGATCGACTGGCCGAACTCCAGGTCCGCGCCTTTGCGGATGTCGAGGAAGTCCATGTCGGCGGGCATCTTCTCGCCGCACGCATCCCGCGACCATCCGAACTGGTTGACCAGGACGACCTTGATCTGGCGCGAGCATGCATTGAACTTCTGCATGTGGACGTAGAAATCCGCCTCGCCGCCCGAAAGGTCCGGGTACCCCTCGCGATGGGCCACCGGCCAGGCGTACCGGTCCTCCATGTCGAGGATCTCGTGGCCCTTGCGCGGCGCGCCCAGTTCGCTGGAGAGCAGCAGGTACACGCCCGTTTCGCCGGTCTCGCGGAACCGGCCCTCCAGGTGCCAGAGGACCTTCAGGTCGCGCCACAGGCCCTTCGAGAGGGCCATACGCGTCACGTGCGAGAAGACGTGGTCCGGCCGGTACTCCAGCAGCGCCTCGGTGTAATCCTGGAGCCGCCCCTTCGACTGGGCCACGTCCCCGGCCGACACCTCGTACGCCGGCACGCCGTTGTACACCAGCGCCGGGCGCTTGTCGGCGAAGTCTTTCGCCAGGAACTTCATCTCGTTCAGGACGTGGTCGCCCACGCACAGGATGGCGTCGCAGAAGCGCGACGCGGACACCAGCGCGTGCTTGAAGAACGGGGCCTGGAGGCCGAAGACGTCCTCCACGAACTTGCCCTTCTCCATGGCCTGGTCCAGCACGTTGTAGAACATCGTATCGTGGCCGGGATGGCCCTCCACGATCCGGCGCATCGTCGCCACCTCGTGGGCGTAGAAGGCGGTGCGGTAGCGGTCCTCCTCGGAGGCGATGGCCACCAGCGCCAGCGGCATCCCCATGAACTCGTGGGCGAGGATGACGGCGGGCTCGCCCTCGGGGGCGCCGACGGCCTCCATCGCCGTCAGCCCGGGGCCAGCCAGCCGCACGTACTGCTCGTACTCCCACGTGCGGTAGAGGTCGCTGCGGATGCCGAACCGCTCGTACAGCAGGGCCTTGACCTCGCCGAGCCGGTCCAGGTTGGCCCGCCCGACGTCGATGATAAGGACCTCCGGCCGGCTCTCGACGCCGGTCGTCTTGTCGCGGAAGCGGCGGCGGCCGTAGGCGATGCCCACGCCCCACTCCTCCTGGATCGGCCGGAACGTCTTCGTCCACTTGCCCGTGTCCGTGCCGTCGAAACTGGAGTAGTACACCTCGCCGCGGTCGGCCAGGAGGGCGGTCGTGTGGGCGTCGCCGGTGGCCACCAGGATCGACCGGTCGACGGCCTCGTTGTACGCCTCGGCCGTGAAGAACCCCTGGAGGACGGCCCCGATGCCGCCCACCTTCTGGACCGCCTCGTGCGTGACGTGAATCAGCGTGGTCATGGTGTTCCCTTCTCCGGGTTCGCTGCGGAGCCCCCCGCCGGCAGGCTGCGCTTACTCTATCGACAAGGCGCCGGGCGGACTTGCTCGATTCCGCCCGGTTTCAAGCAGCGGGTGCCACTGGCTGCTTGTCAGCCAGCGTTCTCGGGGCACGGGGCGCACTGGCGGGCAAGCCGCCAGTGGCACCCGGCGCGAGACGATGCCCTTTACGCCTCCAACGCCATCAACGCACCCGCCCCGTCGGCGAGCATCGCCTCGGCCAAATCACATCCGAGCGCCGCCGCCTCCGCCGCCTCCCCATCCGCCGATTGCCGCAGCCGGCGCCGCCCGTGGGGCGAGAGGAGATACGCCTCCAGGTGCAGCCGGCCGTCCTCGCCGGCGTGGCCCAGGACGCCGATCGGCGTCCGGCACCCGGCGCCGAGGCGCAGGAGGACGGCCCGCTCGGCCGTCACGGCATGCCGCGTCGGCGGATGGTCGACGGCCGCGATGCAGGTCCGGACCGCCTCGTCGCCGGCGCGATGCTCCAGGCCCAGGGCCCCCTGCCCGGCCGCCGGCACGATCGTTTCGACCGGCAGCGGGACGGCCCGGGCCTCTTCCACTTCCAGCCGCGCCAGCCCCGCCATCGCCAGGACCGTGGCGTCGCAGACGCCGTCGGCGAGTTTCCGCAGGCGCGTGTCGACGTTGCCGCGCAGGTCCGCCATGGCGAGGTCCGGCCGGGCGGCCAGGAGCATGGCCCTTCGCCGGGGACTGCTCGTGCCGACGGTGGCGCCGGCGGGCAGGTCCGCCAGGGCGGCGCCCTCGCGCGTCAGCAGCGCGTCGCGCGGGTCCTGGCGCGGCGGGACGGCCGTCGCCACCGCCAGCCCGTCGCCCGCGCGGGTCGGCACGTCCTTCAGGGAATGGACCGCCAGGTCGATTTGCCCGTCGGCCAGCGCCTGCTCCAGTTCCTTGACGAAGAACCCGACGCCCGGCAGCCGCGCCAGCGGCGTGGCCCGGTCGCGGTCGCCCGTCGTCCGGTACGTCTCGACCCGGACCTGGAGGTTCGGATGGGCGGCGCGGAGGCGCTCGGCCACCTGGTCGGTCTGCCGGCGGGCCAGGCGGCTGCCCCGCGTCCCGATGCGTAGGACATCTCCCATAAGCGCGCCAGGATAGGGGCCGGCCGGTCCGGCTTCAAGCACCTGCGCAGGTTTCGGTTGACGCGGCGTGTGCCGGCGCGCGAAACTCGCCTGCGGGGAGCACGTCCATGGCCGAGACCGACCGTCCCATCCTGGTCACCGGCGCCTCCGGGTTCGTCGGGCGTCGGGTGGTGGCCCATTTGCGCGAGGCCGGCCGCCGCGTGCGCGCCCTGGTCCGTCCGACCTCGTCCCGCCGGATGGAAAACGCCGACACCCTCGACATCGCCGAGGGCGACGTCCGCAGCGCCGAGGCGGTCACGGCGGCCGCGCGCGGCTGCGCAGCCTGCATCCACCTCGTCGGCATCCTGCGCGAGCGCGGCGGGGCGACCTTCGAGGACGTCCACGTCGGCGGCACGGCGCACGTCGTGGCGGCGTGCCTGGAGGCGGGCGTCCGCCGGCTCGTCCACATGAGCGCCTTGGGCACGGAGCGCGGCATCGACACGCCCTACTTCCGGACGAAGGCGGCGGCCGAGGTGGCGGTCCGCGAGAGCGGCCTGGCCTGGACGGTCCTGCGGCCCAGCGTCATCCACGGGCCGCGCGGCGACTTCATGATCCAGATGGCCCAAATGGTGACCCGGCCGGGGCCCGTGCCGCTCGTCGGCCACGGCCTCCAGGTCATCCAGCCCGTGTGGGTGGAGGACGTGGCCCGCCTCGCGGCCGGGGCGCTCGGGCGCGATGTGACCGTCGGCCAGGCGTACGCCATCGGCGGGCCGGATGTGCTGACCCTCCGCGCCTTCTACCGCACCGTCTCGCGCATCCTGCTGGGGCGGGAGAAGATGCTCCTGCCCGTGCCGCGCGTCGCCGTCCGGGCCGGGGCGTGGGTGGCCTCGCACGTGCTGGCGAATCCGCCCGTGACGCCGGACGAGCTCGAGATGCTCGAGGCCGCCCGCCCGTGCGACACGGCGCCCGTAGAACGCGATTTCGAGATGCAACCCGCCCCGTTCGAGAGTACACTGACGGCCTACGCCGAGGAACTCAAGCGCGCGGCCGGCATCGACTGACGCCGGTCGTCCATCGAACGTCCGAAGACCGCAGGAGGAATCATGACCGAGGAGCAGATCACCGAACTGTTGGCCGACATCGATACCCTGGGCAAGATGGTCACCGGGCTGTACGCCCTCGTGGCGGTGGTGGGGCTGTACCTGGCGTGGAGCCTGCGGAAGATCGCGAAGAACCAGGTGGACTCGGCCAGGTTGCTCGAGCAGGCGACCGCCCGCCTCGAGAAAGACATCGGCCAGCAGGGCGGATGAGGCCGGCGCCATGCTCGACCTGGCCCTCCTTCGGGCCGAACCCGCGCGCGTGAAGGCGGCGCTGGCGCGCCGCGGCGTGTCGGCCGAGGCGGTCGACGCCGCCGTCGACCTCGACCGCCGCTGGTGCGCCCGCCGGGAGGTGCGCGAGACGCTGCGGACCCGCCGGCGGCGGATCAGCGACGAGGTCGCCCGCCGCACGGCCGAAGGCACCCCCGAGGGCGACGCCGGGGCCGAGGCGCCGGACCTGGTCCGCGCCGGCCGTCACGCC
The DNA here is from genome assembly GCA_046483505.1 of Phycisphaerae bacterium. Taxonomy (GTDB): domain Bacteria; phylum Planctomycetota; class Phycisphaerae; order FEN-1346; family FEN-1346; genus BS750m-G62. Next base: position 934 of record JAWODB010000163.1, on the reverse strand, counting down.
GCCCGTGACCTGAAGGCCGTCGAGGGCGCCATGCGGGACCTGGCGGCCCGCCGGGAGGCCGCGCTGCTGGCCCTGCCGAACCTGCCCGGCACCGACGTGCCGGACGCCCCGCCGGCCCTGGCCCCGTCCGGGCCGCCGTGGCCGCACGGCTTCCCCCCGCTCCCCCATTGGGACCTGCTGGAGATGCTGCATCTCGTGGAGCCGGCGGCGGGGGCGGGCAGCGGCTTCCTCCTGTGGCGGGCCGCCGGGGCGCGGCTGGTGCGCGGCCTCGTCCGGTTCATGCTCGACGTGCATACCAAGGAGGGCGAGCGGGAGGAGGTCCTCGCCCCGCCCGTCGCGACGCGGCAGGCGCTGACGGCCTCGGCCCATTTGCCGACGCTCGAAGGGTTACTATACGCGGTCGCCGATGCGCGCAGTGCGCCGGGTCCCACTGGCGGCTTGCCCGCCAGTGAGCCTCGCGCCGCGACGTCGTTCGAGCCCGCTGCGGAAGCAGCGGGTCATCATCGACCGGCCGGCGCACGTGCCGCGGCGGATGAAGATGACCGGCCGCTTCCGCGGCCGGCTCGAACGGCAGGCGGGCCGGCTCGAACGGCGGGCGAGCGCGACGCCGACCTCTTCCTCGCCCCCCGGGCCGAGCCCCACCTGGCCACGCTACACGCCGGCGAGGTGCTGGTAGCCGACCGTCTGCCGGTCCGCCTGGTGGCGGCGGCCACGGCGCTGCGGCGGGCGCCGCACGGCGGCGGGGCGGCGGGGCGGGGGCTGCTCCGCCTCGGGGCCTTCCCGACCGTCGAGGTCTACACCCTCTGCCGGCCCGAAGCAAGCGACGCCGAACTCGGGCACGCCCTCGCCGGCGCCGAGACGATCCTGGAGCGGCTCGGGGTGGCCCACCGCCGGCGGGTGCGGGGGGCCACGGAACTCAGCCACGCCGGCGCCC
>JAWODB010000127.1:0-18160 GCA_046483505.1 Phycisphaerae bacterium | reverse complement strand
TGGGCAGTCCTGCCCACCGCGCGGTGCCCAAGACTGGGCACCGCGCAGCACGCGCTTTCGCCCGCGAAAGCGTGCCACCCGGCAGGGTCGGCGGTAATGGGTCGAAGCGGAATGCCGGCAAAATCGCGGCAGCGACCGAGGGGTAGGAAGCCGCTGCCGCTTGGAAAGACGGCCTTTCGGCCGCCTTCTTTCCGGTTGTGAACGGGCTCTGCAAACGACGCGTGCTTCAATGGACGGCCGGCCTCAAAGAGAGCCGACCCACGAATCCCCGGAAATGACGGTTAGTCCCCGCCCTGCATCATCCTTCACTATGGCCCGATTTTGCCCCCCTGTCAAGAGCAAAATAGAGAAATCAGGGGGCGTCGGGAAGCCTGGCGTCCTCCTTGGGCCGCGCCAGATTCCACGGGTCCTGGGGTTGGGCGTGCCCGTCGCGGATGGCCTGAATGCGGCGGCGCAGGGCGGCGGCCGGGGGGTCGTCGGGATGGGCCGCCACCAGGTCGGCCAGGGCGGCCTCGGCGGCGTCGACGTCCCCCGCCTCCAGGGCCCGGACGGCCCGTCCGAACGTCTCCGCGAGGTTGGGTAACGGGGCCGGGGCGGGCGCCAGGGCCAGCGGCTCGAACAGCCGCACCGGCTCGGTCTTGCCGCGAAGCTGCGCCAGACCCACCTCGCGGAACAGGACGGCCTCGCCGCACGCCTCCCGCGTGCTGACGGGCACGAGAATCTTCGTGCCGAGCCAGCGGTTGGCCTCCTCCAGGCGTCCGCCCAGGTTGACGGTGTCGCCCATGGCGGTGTAGTCGAAGCGGGTCTCGGAGCCGAAGTTGCCGACGTTGGCCGGCCCGGAGGAGCACCCCACGCGGATCCGCAGCCGCGTGCCGTCCTCCAGCAGGCCCATCCGGACGAGATCGTCGTTGATCTCGGGCATGGCGTTCTGCATGGCCAGGGCGGCCCGGACGGCCCGCAGGGCGTGGTCGTACACCTGGACGGGCGCGCCGACGAACGCCATGATGCCGTCGCCCTCGTATTTGTCGAGCGTGGCCCGCTCGGCGTAGAGAAGGGCGGTCATGGTGCCCAGGTAATGCTGGAGGAGGGCGACCAGGCGTTCGGGGTCCATCCGTTCCGAGAGGGGCGTGAAGCCGGCGATGTCGCTGAAGAGGACGGTGATCTCTCGCCGCTCGCCGCCCAGGCGCAGGGCGTCGGGGTTGTCGATGATCTGCTCCACGTGGGCCGGCGAGGTGTATTGCTCGAAGACGCGGGTGATCCATCGGCGGCTGCGGGCCTCGGTCAACTGGCGGTAGCCGGAGGCGCCCGCGAAGGCGACGACGCCGGCCAGGATGGGCCCGGCCACGGGCAGGAGCAGGGCCGCCGCGCTCGCCGCCGCAAACGCCCCCATCAGGACGCCGGCGGTGACCCAGACGGCGGCGGCGACGGCCCAGCCGGTGGGCAGCCGGATGGCCAGAAGCCCCACGAGCCACGCCGCCAGGATCGCCAGGGCCCATTCCGCCCCGGCGCCGAGCCGGCGGAACGCCACCCCCGAGAGGATCGTCCGCATCACCGCCGGGTACACCTCGACGCCCGGCTGCTGGTTGCTGATGGGCGTCTTGTGAAGGTCGGTGCCGGCCGTCACGCTCAGGCCCACGATGACGGTCTTGTCGGCGACGCGCGGCCGGAGGCGGTCGGCGCCGGCGCGGACGTCGGCGACGCGGCGCTGGCGGGCCTCGTGGTAGGCGGCGATGAACGCCTGGTGCTGTTGGACGGCGCGCGCGGCGCGGCCGGCGGGGGACTCGGCCTCGGCGTCGCCGGCGCCGGCGGCCGCGGTCATCACGGTCATCACCAGCCGCTCTTCCATCGCCTGCAGGCGCTGCCGCGCCGGCGCGACGGCCGCCGGCGCGGGGTCCGGGTTCTGGGCGAGGTCCACGGCCGTCAGGCGGGCCGCGTCGAGGGCGGCGTCGAGGGCCCGGCGGGCCTCGGCCCAGCCGACGTCCGGGAAGAGGGGCGCCAGGTCCTCCATGACGAGGCGCCACCGGCGGTCGAGCCAGGCCAGGCGGCGCCGGTCGCGGACCAGGTCGAGGACGGGGGCGGCCGAGATGCTGCTGCGTTTGACGGCGTGGAGGTCGCGCGGCCATCGGAGGTTGAGTTCGGCCTTCGGCCCGACCGGCACGCCGACCGAGAGGCTCCGGTCGGCCGAGGTCAGGACCAGGCGGTCGTGGCGGAGCCGGACGTGGTAGTCCGGCCCGAAGCGCCAGAGGCCGGCCATCTCGAGCCCCAGTTGGGGGAAGACGTGATCCCCCGCGCGGGCCAGGAGCGGGATCCGACGGATCGCCTGGTCCGGGTCCTTCTTCGGGATGCTCGTGAAGCCGGATCCGGCGGCGACCTCGCCCAGGGGCGGGATCATCGGGTTCAGCCCCTCGGCCTCCAGGAGCGGGGCGGTGGCGGGCGGCGGGGCCAGCGCGTGCCGCCGGACGTGGTCCGGCACCTCGGCCTGCGCCGGGGCCGCCCCCTCGCCGGTCGTGCCCGCCCGCCCGTGCAGGTACAGGCTGAACGGGACGACGACGTTGCCGGCCCGGGCGAGGCTCTCGCGAAAGCGCTGGTCGGGTGCGTGGACGATGTACGCCTCGGGCGAGCCGTCGACGCGGGGCCGGTACGCCACGCACTCCTCCTCGGCGTCGGCGTACTCGATGTCCAGGACGACGAACCGCGGGCCGAGCGAGACGAGGGCGTCAATGAAGGCCGCCTGCTTGGGCCGCGGCCAGGGCGCCCAGCGGCCGCCCTCGGCGTGGGCGACGGCCTTGTCGTCGATCTCGACGGTCAGGACGGGGTTGGTGGCCGGGGCGTCGGGCAGGGGATTGGCCGACCGCAGGTGGTCGGAGACCATCAGGTCCAGTGTCTGGCCGGCGTCGGTGAGGCGGATGGCGGCGGCGGTCAGGGTGCCCAGGACCAGGGCGATGAGGGAGGCCACGCCCAGTCGGGCCCGGCGGAACGGCTTCGGCTTGGCGCTGGCGGGTTTGGCCACCGGCGGTTCCCGGCGCGGCGTCCGGCCCGTCCTGGGGTGCGGGGTTACTGGGGCGGCGGCGTGATGTCACGCCGCTCTCCCTGGCAGCCGTTCGGTACCACGGGCAGGTCCGGGAGGTCCGGGTCCTTCTGCTGGCCCTGGTTCTTGCCCGTGGTATTGGGCGGCCCGCCGGGCCCCTGGAGTCCGGCCGGCAGGGGGTTCGAGGTCTTCCACCGCGCGGCCGCGAACGTCTCCTTGTTGCCGAGCCCGCCCGTGGGGAGGTTGACCGGCAGGAACTTCTTCTGGAGCACCTTGATCGGCTTCTGGATCTGGTCGTTCGTCTTCTGGCCGGGCCGGCACAGGGTTTCCTTGCCGAGGAGATGGTTCCGGACGCCGACCAGCCCGGGACCGCCCAGGCCGTACGAGCCGCCCGTGTCCGGGAAGAAGCCGGCCCAGGCGTCCTTCGTGCCTCGGACCGAGAGCGTGGCCGACGGGGTGACGATGGCAAAGTCGCTCTCGATGCGTTCCTTCTCGACGATCGCCGCCGTGTGGCCCTGCTTCAGGATGAGGCGGGTGCGGACCGTGCCCTCGCGGCGCGAGAGTTCGCCGAGGCGGACGACCGTCAGGGGGTCGACCTGGACGAGGCTGTCGACCATGTCGAGGACGCACCGGGCGCGGAAGCCGGTTCGCAGGTCGGCGCCCTGGACGAGTTTCATGCCGGTCTTGACGGGGACCCATTTCCGGCCGACGGCGGGGCGGGTCTCGACGGTGCCCTCGACCTCCTTGACGAGGGCGACGAGGTCGTCGGGGTCGGGCGCGGCGGGTTCGTCGGCCGCGGGTTTCGCGGGGGCGGGCTTCTCGGCTTCGGTCGGGGCGGCGTCGGGCTCGGCGGCCCGTGCCGCGGGGCCGAGCAGCAGGACCAGGACCGCCAATCCAAACAGGTGGAAGCGTTTCATGATGCGCCCTCCTTGGCGCCGGACGGTTCGCCTTCGAGTTTCGGGACCTCGGCGGGGGACCCCATGGCACGGAACCGGTCGGCCCGGTCGATGACGCCGACCAGTTCGCCGCCCATGACGTGGCGGTAGACGGCCCCGCGGGTCATGAGGTCCAGGTACGCGCACTCGTTCAGGGCGATGCGGGGCAGGGGACCGAAGAGGCGCATCCACAGGCCGCCTTCCAGGCCGAGGGCTTTGCAGATGAGCCGGGCCAGGTGGCCCTTGGTGGTGGGCTCGTCGGGGCCGGCGTCCTGGAGCCAGCCGTCGGGCAGAATGCCGCGCTCCCGCAGGTACGCCCGGCAGGCGTCGTAGTCGCCGCCGAGTTCCTTGCCCTCGCTGACGAGAATCACGAGGGCCCGGGCCGTGTCGGAGGCCGTGGCGACCGGCTTGTAGCCGAGTTCGGCGAAGAACTGGGCGTCGGTCTCGGGGACGGCGTCGCCGGCTTCGGCCTCGGGTTCAGGTTCGGCGGTAACGGCCGGCATCGCCGCCAGAACGAGGACGGCGGCCGCGAGCATACCCGTACGCATGACGGTCTCCTGCCCAGGGTGCGTTTCTGAATGCAACGGCACTCAATTATACGGCATTGGCGGGGTCATGCAAGTAACCGTGCGCCAGTGGAAGGGCCTCAGTCGGGCTCGGGCGGCTCGGAGGGGCTGGAAACGGCCTCCAGGGCCTCCTCCACGTTCTCGTAGAGGTCGAAGAAACGGTCCATGTGCGAGAGGCGCAGGAGGCCGGCCACCGTGGTATGGAGGTTGGCAAAGGCGATTTGCCCCCCGCGGGCCGCATAATGATGGTGCACCCGCACCAGGGCCGCCAGGCCCCAACTCGAGACGTACGTGAGCCGCTCCAGGTCCAGGACGACGTGGGCGGTGCCCTCGGCGAGGAGGCGGTCCATCGTGTCGCCGAACTTGCCGGTGTTGGTGTGGTCCAGGCCGCCGTCGAGGGCCAGGAGGGAAACGCCTTCGAGGTCGCACGGACGCTCGTGGATTTCCATGGCGAAAAGCCTCAAGCCACAGGCTGCAAGCCGCAAGCCACAGGCCGCAAGCCACAAGCCGCAAGCCACAGGCTGCAAGCCGCAAGCCGCAAGCCACAAGCCACAAGCCGCAAGCCACAAGCCGCAAGCCACAAGCCGCAAGCCGCAAGCCAAAAGCCGCAAGCCACAGGCTGCAAGCCGCAAGCCAAAAGCCGCAAGCCACAGGCCGCAAGCCGCAAGCCACAACGGCGCCGATTGGCGGCAGCGTTGCACCTGCCCTTTTAGCCGCGAGGCGAAGCCGAGCGGGTGCTCGTGGACACGTATCGTACCGGAAGCGCCCGCCGCGTCAACGCGAATCTGCGGCGACGCTGTCTGGCGCGGCGGGTCTCCGTACCCGCCGCGCGAGAAATCGCGGGTGGCACGGCGGCACCCGAGGACGCAGGTGCCACGGTTTGCTTGTCAAACCGTGTGCTGCGAGCGGAGAACACGGATTGGCGAGCAATCCGTGGCACCTCGGCGCGACGCCCGGCCATGAGCGAAGCCAGTGGCCGGGACCGGATCGTCGGCACCGCAAGCACACGGGCGGGCAAGCCGCCAGTGCCACCCGGCGCTTACGGCTCCGCCGGCGCCAGGTCCAGCAGGGCCACATCCTCGGCATCCAGGGTGATCCGCGCCGTCCCGCCCGCCCAGTCGACGTCCCGTCCGCCGACGAGGTCGCGGCAGCGGGGCGGGACGGGGAGGCCCTCCAGCGTCAGCCCGGCCGTTTGCCGCTCCGGCGAATCGTTGAAGACCGTCAGGTACCGCTCGCCCCACCGTTCGACGTACACCGTCGCCTCGCTCGAGGCGACGCGCGTGACGGGCTGCCACCCCGCCTCGGCCACGCGCTTCACCAGCGGCACGTACTTTTTGAAGAGGGGCCGGTCGCGGTTGTAGAGGTCCGGCCGGCTGAAGTAGTGCCCCTCGCTCGCGTTGTGGCTGAAGAATCCGGGGAACATGCCCCACGCCAGGGCCCGTTTCATGTACCGCTCGACGAGGTCCGGGCCGAACGCTTCGAACCGCGTGTTCATGAGGAAGCAGTACGGCTTCGGGCCGCAGAGGGCCCGGCGGTAGAAGAGGTTCTCGACGGACATCGGCCGCCACATGCCGCCGGGATTCCAGTTCGTCTCGGTGCCGCACACGTCGAGCAGGGGGACGAGCCACGGCAGGCGGGTGGGGGCGCCGTTGGCCATCATCAACCGGCCGCGCCGGCGCATTTCCTTTTCCAGTGCCCGGACGTACTCGAAGGCGATGAGGCCGCGGAAGATCGCCGGCCGGTGCGTGTCGCTCTCGAAGACGAGCGGCGTGCGGGCGGCCGCGAAGTGGTCGCGGCGGAAGTCGAGGACGTCCGTCACGTACCCCTCGGAGGAATCGACGTATTCGCCGTCGAGGCGGCCCTTGGCGTCCTCGCCGTCGTAGCGCTCGGCGACCTCGGCGTTCCATTTGTTCCGGAAGTCCGTGACCTCGCCCTCGACGTGCGGCATGGAGTTCATGCTCCAGACGGCCCCGTCGCACCAGGGCGTGTCGCGGAAGCGAACGGCGAACCGGCCGTCGGCGTCGTGGCAGCCACTCGTCAGGAGGGCCTTCGCGCGGCGGTCGCCCTTCTCGGCGAGGGTCTTCGCGTGGGCAAGGGCCGCCTCGTACGTGCGGGGTGTGCCCTCCGGCATCCGCATCCACCACGTCATCGGTTCGGTGTAGCGGAACGTCGTGATGCCGCGGGCGTCGTCCCAGGCGGTCTCGTTCGTGCCCTCCTTGAACGCGAAGCCGAAGTCCCGCCAGCCCTGGACCTCGCTGATCTTGTGGAACGGCATCCAGAGGCCCATCGCGGGCACACGGCAGCGGTAGTAGCCGGGGAAGAGGCGGTACATCGTTTCCAGCGCCCCGCGAAAGCCCCGGAGCAGTCCCTCGAACTGGAAGGAAAGGAAACGCACCTCGGCGTCCGGCTTCTCGGGCGCGAGGCCGATGTCGCAGGCCGCGTACAGCAGCCGTGTGCCCGCGCTGTAGCCGAGGCGGTAGAAGCAGGGCGTGTCCGGGTCGATCACCAGGGCCATGCTGCCGGCCGCCGCCAGGGGCCAGCGCGACATCTGTTCCCGCGCCCCGACGCCGGCGAAGCGTACGAGGTCGGCGTACTCGCGCGGCGGCGCGGCATCGACGTTGCCCTGCGGCGTGTGCACGAGGACCGTTTGGGTCGGTTCGGCGACCGGAATCACGTAGTACAGGGTGACGGCCCGGTCGCGGCCGGTGGTGTCGCGGACGGTGGCCATCACAGTGCGGCGTTTCGGCGCGTCGGCGAACGTGCCGCGGTCCTCCAGGTCCAGGCCGAGGGCCTTGAACCGCCCGGGGCCCACGCGCGCCGGTGCGACGACGCCGGAGCCGGCCGCCACGTCGCGGACGAGGAAGCCGCGCTCGATCTTGCCCGTCACGCGCACGGGCAGCCCATCGAAGAGGGCGGCGCCCTCGGGGGCCGTCATCTCGACGAGTGTCGGTTCCTTGAAGACGGCCTTCCCCGCGTGCCGCCGCAGCAGCATGTAGAACGCGAGCGACCGGACCGGCTTCTTCGGGAAGACGACGACCTTGGCCCGCTCCCACCCGTGCGTGCCGGTCTTGAACGCATCGATCTGCCCCCACAACGGCGTGCCGTCGGTGTAGACGAGGTCGAGGTAGAGGGAGTAGTCGGCGTTCGGCCGACCGCCGACGCCCTCGGCTTTGCTCCAGCACGTGGCGACGATGGGCCGGGGCTCGGACTGGTCCAGGCGGACGGACTGGCTCACGCCGCGGCGGGCGCCGGCGCCCGCGCCGTTGTCGCAGACGAACACGTCGCCCTCGCGGGTGAAGCCCTTCCCGTACGGGCGCCAGGCGTCCGCCCGGAGGAGGTTCTCGCCCTCGGCCTCGACCGGTTCCATGACGACGCGCGGTTCGGCCCCGCCAGCGGACGCAACGGCCAGCAGCAGGAAGGTTGCACCAACGAGACGGGCCGGCATGGGCGGACCTCCGCGTCAACGGGTGCTCGGGAACGGATGCCGTTCAGGATATCCCGCCGTGGCGGCCAGTCAAGCGCCGTGCACGACTTCACTCGCGTGTGCCACGGCGGGTTTTGCCCCGCCGTGCATTCTCCCGGCCGGGCAAGACCGGCCGGGCCACACAAGGCACACGGCCGGGCAAGGCCGGCCGTGGCACGTGGCGCTTTAGACCGCACGGCCGGACAAGGCCGGCCGTGGCACGCGGCGCGGCTCACCCGCCGCGGGGCCGGTACACGCAGAACGGTTCCTCGGCCAGGTAATCGCCCGTGAAGGCGAAGGCGCGGGCGCGGCAGCCGCCGCAGACGAGGCGGTACTCGCATGCCCCGCACCGGCCGCCGTAGCCGTCCACGTGGCGGACGGCCGCGAAGAGCGGGCTCTCGCGCCAGATGCGGGCGAAGTCGAGGTCCACCTCGCGCAGGTCGCCGGCCTCCTCTTCCAGGAAGCCGCAGATCTGCACCTTGCCCGTGTGGGAGATGAAGGCGAACGTCTTGCCGCCCATGCATCCGCGGGAGAACGGGGCGGGCTCGGCGGGCGTCTCGCCGGCGCGCCTCGCGCGCTGCATTTGCAGCCGCGAGTAGTGCGGGGCGCACGTGACGCGGATGCGGATGGGGCCGTCGCGGTCCTGGTCCGCCAGCCACGCCAGCGTCCGTTCGTACTCGGCGGCGGAGAGTTCCTGCCCCGCCAGGTCCTTCCCCCGGCCGGTCGGCACCAGGAGGAACGGGTTGAATACCTCGGCCCCCAGGCGGACGGCGAGGTCGCGGACGGCCGGCAGGTCGTCGCGGTTGGCGCGGGTGACGGTCGTGTTGATCTGGAACGGGAGGCCGCCGCGGCGGGCGGCCTCGGCGGCGCGGCAGGCCATGTCGAACGCGCCCTCCACGCCGCGGAAGGCGTCGTGGGACTCCGGGCTCGCACCGTCGAGACTGATGGAGATGCATCGGATGCCCGCCCGCTTCATCCGTTCGACGGCCTTGCGGTCGACCATCCGGCCGCACGGCGCCATGACGACGGGCAGGCCGAGGCCGTCGGCGTGGGCGGCCAGGTCATAGATATCGTCGCGGAGCATCGGCTCGCCGCCGGTCAGGATGATGGTGGGGCGGGCGAGGGCCGCGATGTTTTCCAGGACGCGGCGGCACTCGTCCGTGGAGAGTTCGCCCTCGTACGGCCGGTTCCGCGCCGCGGCCCGGCAGTGTTTGCACGCCAGCGGGCAGGACCGCGTCACCTCCCAGGCGATGAGGTGCGGCAGGAACGGCGCGTCCTTTGTCCTTTGTCCTTTGTCATTGGTCATTGGGACTTGGTCATTGGTCATTGCCGTTGACGCCGATTTCCTCGTCCGTCAGATAGCACGCCGGGTCGGGGGCCCAGAGGTCGCCGGTGGCGGCCTCGGCGCGGACGCGGAAGTTCCCGCCGCACACATCCAGCCACCGGCACGCGGCGCAGCGGCCGGTGACGTGGGGGCGCTTGTCCTTCAGTTTCGCAAGGAGCGGGTGCGACGTGTCCGTCCAGATGTCCGAGAACGGCCGCTCGCGCACGTTGCCGAGCGATACGTGCCGCCAGAACTGGTCCGGGTGGACCGAGCCGTCCCAACTGACGCATCCGATGCCGCGGCCGGACTGGTTGCCCTGATTCATCCGGAGGAGTTCGAGGGCGTCGTCGGCCCGCGGGTGCCCCTCGCGCTGCATCCGGAGGACGAGGTACGGCCCGTCGGCGTGGTTGTCGACGGTCAGGACCTCCGGCCCGTGATGGCGGGCGTGCAGGTCGGCCGTGCGGTCGATGACGGTATCAACGACGCGGCGGGTGGCGGCGGCGCCTAAGTCCTCGTCCTTCAGCGACGTGCCGCGCCCCGCGTATACGAGGTGGTAGAAGCAGACCCGGGGAATCCGCTCGTCGCGCACGAGGTCGAAGATACCGTCCACCTCGCCGGCGTTCCGCCGCGTGATGGTGAACCGGAGGCCGACCTTGACGCCGGCGTCGCGGCAGCGTCGGATGCCCGCCAGGGCCCGGTCGAACGCGCCCGGCACGCCGCGGAAGCGGTCGTTCACGTCGCCGAGGCCGTCGAGCGAGACGCCGACGTAGGCGAGGCCGGCGTCGCGGAGCCGTTCGACCGCCGCGTCGTCGATGAGCGTGCCGTTGGTGGAGATGACGGCCCGCAGGCCGCGCTCCGTCGCATAATGGATGAGGTCAAACAGGTCCGGCCTGAGGAGCGGTTCGCCGCCCGAGAAGAGCAGAACGGGGGCGCCGAAGTCGGCCAGGTCGTCGATGAGGCGTCGGGCCTCCTCGCCGGTGAGTTCGCCGGCGTAGTCGCGGTCGCGGCTCTCGCTGTAACAGTGGACGCACCGGAGGTTGCAGCGGCGGGTGCAGTTCCAGACGACGACGGGCCTCTTTCTGTCGTCGAACTGGAGGAGGTGGGCGGGCGGACGCCGGCCCGCCTTCCGGTACCGGAGGACGTCGCCGGGCTCGACCGTGCCGCAGTAGAGTTTCGAGATTCCGATCATGGAGGTTCCGGGTTGGGTTCGATATTCTGCGTCGCGCGGTGGGCAGTCTTGCCCGCCGCGGTCCCATGCTGCTGGTCACGAACGCACTGATTATTCGGGTGCGGGGCGCAGAAGTACACCCCCGCCTACTCCTCGTCGGGCTCAACGGCCGACCAGGAGTCCTCGGCCGCTTTCGCCGCCGCGTCGTCCGCCTCGTCGGTTTCCTCCAGGGCGTCCAGGTCGAACAGTTGCCGCACGAGGTCGACGGTGGCGAGGCGCTGGCTGGTCGCCCCGTCGGTGGCCAGGTGCTTCAGGAGGACGATCGGGTGATGGAGGACGCGCTTGGCCATCGCCTCGGCGAACGCCTCGAGTTCCTCGCGGTCGGAGTCGGCGAAGCGGCTGCCGTACTGGTCGATCTGCCGCCGGCGGATGGCCCGCAGCCGCCGCTTCAGCAGGCGGATGGTCGGGGCCACCTGCCGGGAGGCCAGCCACCGTTCAAACGCGCGGAGTTCATCCTCGACGACGGCCTCGGCCTTGGGGATTTCGCGCCGCCGCCGCGCCACGTTCCGCTCGACCAGCCGGTCGAGGTCGTCGAGGTCGTAGAGGTAGACCGATTCGAGCCGCCCGAGGGCCGGGTCCACGTCGCGCGGGACGGCGATGTCGACGATCATGAGCGGCTCGGCCCGCCGCGCCAGCGCCGGCGCGAGCGCCTCGCGGGTCAGGACGGGTTCCGTTGCGCCGGTGGAGGCGATGACCAGGTCCGCCCGGGCGACGGTGTCCGGCAGGGCGTCGAGGTCGACGGCCTCGGTGACCGCACGAGCCCGCTGCGGCTGCCGCGACGTCTCCTCGTCGGCCGCGCCGTCTTCCCCGCGCGAGCCCCCCGCCTCGGCCAGATCGATGGCGAGTTGCTGGGCCCGGTACAGCGTCCGGTTGGCGACGATGAGCCGGCCGGCGCCGCGGGCGAGCAGCGACCGGGCGGCCGCCTCCGCCGTCTGCCCGGCCCCGACGAGGAGGACCGTCTTGGCCTCCAGCCCCGCGAAGATGTGGCCGGCCAGTTCGACGGCGGCCTGCGGCACGCCGGAGGAGCCCTGTTCCAGGGTCGTCTCGGTCCGCACCCGTTTGCCCACGCGGAACGCCCGGTGCAGCAGCCGGTTCAGCAGGAAGCCGGTGGTCCGGGCCTCGACGGCCAGGCGGTAGGCGTCCTTGACCTGGCCGAGGATCTCGCTCTCGCCGACGATCTGCGACTCCAGCGACGCCGCCACGCGAAACAGGTGCCGCACGGCCTCGCGGTCCTCGTGGCGGTAGAAGATGGCGGGGTCCGGCGCCGGCGGCGCGGTGCCGCGGGCCCGCCCGATGCGGGCGACGAGATCGGCACGCAGGTCGTCGGGCCCGTCCCGCCGGGGGACGACGTAGAACTCCGTCCGGTTGCACGTGGAGAGCAGGAGGGCCTCGTCGTACGCCCGTTCCGCATGGATGCCGCGCAGCATCGCCAGCGCCTGTTCCGGCGCCAGGGCCAGCGCCTCGCGCACCGCGACCGGGGCGGTGTGATGGCTCGTTCCGATGACCGTGAGTTCGGGCATAGCGAAAAATCATTTACAAACGACTGTCATTCTGAGGGTCGCCGTGGCGGCCCGAAGAATCTCGCCGTGGCCGTTGCTTTGCGGCGCGCTCGCACCCTGGCACGGGTACGGCTTGTGCCGTGGCCGGCGGCGATATCCTTCGCCCGCCCCGGCGGGTAAACTTCGCTCAGGATGACAGCATGGGTGTTCTCCGTCTTCTTCTTACGACAGCGCGCCGCTGACGGCCAGCAGGGCCATGACGAGCAGGAACCCCACGACCGCCACGGTGCTGGTGCGGACGTGGTGCCACCGGCCCAGCCATCGGCCGAGCACCGCGGCCGCGCACACCACCCAGGCGACGGACCCCGTGACGATCTTGCTGACGATCTTGGCGGACATCTCGCTCCCGCCGTCGCCGAACATGAACGGCGTGACGGCGATGGCGATGGTCATCGCGACGAACCCCGTCAGGAGGGCGTGCCAGGCCATCGGGCCCAGCGTTTCGAGCGGCGGCAGGCGGTCGAAGAACATGCCGAACCGGTGCCGCCGCAGGTCCCGCCGGGCCGCCAGGTACAGCGCCCCGTACACGCCGGCGAACCCGAGGGCGGTGTAGGCGACCAGGGCGGGCAGGACGTGGAGGCCGGCCCAGACGCCGCCGGCGGGCGGCTCGGCGGGCGGTCCTCCCGCCGACCCGGCCGTCAGGAACGACCCCGCGTACTGGAACAGGAACGCCAGCAGGAGGACGAAGACGCCCGTCCGCCGGTCGCCGCCCGCCGCCTCGATCCAGGCGTAGACGGCGGCCGTGGCCAGGGCCAGGACCGACAGGATCTCGGCCGTGCCCGTCACGGGCGCATGGCCCATCTCCAGGCCCCACAGCACCAGGTACCCCAGGTGGACCGCCACGACGACGATCAGGTGGGGCGTGCGGCCGTGGGTCCGCGTGCGCAGGAAGAACGTGGCCCCGTAATCGATCAACAGGGCCAGGTACGCGAGCGGCAGCAGGGCGCCGCCGACGGTGAGCAGCGCAGGCATCGGCGTCTCCTCGGTCTGGCATGACAACGCTACAGAGTCGTTTGGCGCGGTGGGTCTCCGTACCCACCGCGCTCGAATCGCCGGCTCCACCCTCTGCGCGGCGGGTGCGGAGACCCGCCGCGCACGTGGCTGTATCTTACCGGGTCGACCTACGATTATACGGATGCCGGGGCGGGAGGCTAAGGCGATTCCGGCGCACGGCCGGTCAAGGCCGGCCGTGGCACGGTGTTGGAAAGGGATGTGCCACGGCGGGTCTTGCCCCGCCGTGCCCTTGGCTCGGGGTGGCGCACGGCCGGTCAAGGCCGGCCGTGGCACGTGGCGCGATCCATGCCTGCGAAACGCACGGCACGTGGCGCCGGAGGTTGCCTTGGGCCCCCCTCGCCGCTACGATGGAGGCAGGCCGGCGGCGGGCGTCGCCGGCCGGAGCATTCCATGAAACGACTCCGCACCATCGTGATGGGGATCACCCTGGCGGCGCTCGCCGTCCTGGCGGTCCTGTCGATCGTCGGGGCGTTCCTGGGGGCCGAGGACGCCCGGGCCCTGTTCAACTCCGCCCCGGTCACCGTCTACTGGATCGGCCTGGCCCTGCTTCTCGCCGCGGGATTCGTCGTGTACCCCCGCCTGGTGAAGCGGCCGGCGGGGTTGGCGATGCACCTCGGGGTGCTGCTGATCCTGGGCGGCGGGATGTGGGGGTCGGATACCGCCCACGCCGTGCGCGGCACGCTGTTCGACGCCGAAAAGGTGCCGCGCGGCTTCATGGCCATCCAGGAAGGGACGCGCGAGAACCGCGTCCTGGGGCCCGACGGGCAGGAGGTCGTCGCCCAACTGCCGTTCGACCTCGCCCTTCGCGACTTCCGGATGGAGTACTACCAGATGCCCGGCCTGCGGTGGCACCTGGCGGTCGTGGCCCCGCTCTACGGCGGCGACGGGCGGCTCGTGGACCAGCGGCAGGCCGAGGTGCCGTGGGAGGGCAACGAGACCGTTCCGCTGCCGCTCGCGCGGGCCGAGGTGACGGTCCTGGAGTATCTGCCGCACGCCAGGCCCACGTATGCGGAGGGCGCGGCGCCGGCCGTCGAGGTCGTGGAGCATTCCGGCAAAACGCACCGCCTGCCCGCCCGCGAGGGGGCGGAGGTCACCCTCGGGCAGCCGCCCATGACCGTCCGCGTCGTGCGGGTCTTCACGTGCATGAAGGTCCGCCGCACAGAGGACGGCGACCTCGAGCCGTACGAGGCCGGGGGCGAGGGCATCAACCCGGCGGTCGAACTGGCGTTCGTGCGTCCGGACGGCACGCCCGAGCGGCGGTTCGCCCTGGCCATCGCGCCGGGCCACGGCCGGCGGCAGGGCGACCCGGACTTCCGGTACGTCTTCCCGGAACCGACGGGGGCCGAGAAGGCCCCGGACAGTTCCGTCCCTGCCATGCACGTCCGCGTGACGCGCGGCGACCGGGAGATGACCCGCTGGCTCCTGCCCGGCCCGGGCGACCCGTACGCGAGCATCGACCTGGCGCCGCTCTTCCCGGACGGCGCCCCGCCTCGGCCGGACGCGGACCGCGCGGAGGAACCGGTGGAAGGGCAGGGCGCGTCGGCCCCGCCGGAACCGCCCGAGGACCGCGCCACGCCGGACCTGTACCTCGTCCGGCCGAACCTGCCGGTGCGCGATTACTACAGTGACCTGGCCGTCCTCGACGACGGCGAGACCGTCTTCGAGAAGACCATCGAGGTGAACGACCCGCTCCGCTGGGGCGGGTACCACTTTTACCAGTCGGATTACGACCACGAGGCCGGCCGGTACACCGTGCTCCAGGTGGTGAGCGACTCGGGCCTCTGGCTCGTGTGGGTGGGGATGGTGCTGCTGGTGGGCGGGGCGTTCTGGCGGTTCTGGGGCGAGGCGATCCTTACGCAAACGGAAATCGGAACGAAATCGGAAATCGGAAATCGGAAAGCGGAAACCGGAAACCGCGAAGCCGAAGACGCGACCCCCATTTAGCACTACAACGCTAAGTCGGCCATTTGCGCGGTGGGCCTGGGCACCCACCGCGCTCCAAACGCCCTTTCCAGGGCTGCGCGGCGGGTACGGAGACCCGCCGCGCACGAGTTAGCGTTGTAGTGTTAGCCGGCGGGCTTGCCCGCCGCCCGAAATGCATGGCGCTCGTGCGCGGTGGGCACGACTGCCCACCACGCGAAACGCGCCGCTGTGCGCGGTGGGCACGACTGCCCACCGCGCGAAATGCCCTTGAGATGTGAGCGCAGGCGATCATGGCAATCAAGTGGACCATCCTGGGCCTGGCCATCTACGCGGCGATGGCGTGCTACGCCGCGGCGGCGGTCCTGTTCCTGGTCAAGGTCCGCCGGGCGGCGTGGATCGTCTACGGCGCCGGGTGCGCCGCGGCGGCCGCCGGGTGGGGATACCGCTGGGTCCATGCCGGTCACGTGCCGCTCCAGAACCTCTTCGAGGTGTTCCTGACGCTGGGCGTGCTGATGTTCCCGATCACGCTCTTCAGCCGGCGGTTCCTGGACGTGGGGGCGGAGTGGGCCGACGCCGTCATCGGCTTCATCGTCCTGGTGCCGGCGGGGTTCGTGTTCAGTGCCGACCCGAAGATGCTGCCGCCCGCCCTCCAGTCGTTTCTCTTCGTGCCGCACGTGGCGTCGTACATGCTCGCCTACGTCGTCATGGGGAAGGCGGGATGCCTGGCCCTCGGCGTGTTCGTGGGGACCGGGGACCGCCGGCTTCGGGCCGAACGCGACGCGCACGTCGTCACGCGCCTCGGGTTCCCCCTGCTGACGCTGGGCCTCGTGCTCGGGGCGGTATGGGGCAAACTCGCCTGGGGCGATTACTGGAACTGGGACCCCAAGGAACTCTGGTCGCTGGTGTCCTGGCTCGTCTTCGTGGGGTACCTGCATTTCCGATATCTCTACGGCAAACGGTATCCGCGGGCGAACGCGTCGCTGGTGCTGGCGGGGGTGGTGGCCATCGTCCTGACGCTCCTGTGGGTGAACCTGGCGCGCATCTTTGGCGGGGGACTGCATACGTACGCCACGTGAGCCGCGAGCCACGAGCCGCGAGCCACGAGCCGCGAGCGTCGAGCCACAGGCTGCAAGCCACAAGCCACAAGCCGCAAGCGTGTGTGGCCCGGCCGGCTTGCCCGGCCGGGATGAGGCTCCGCCAGGTGCCGCCCCGCGGTGTCATTCTGAGCGCAGCGAAGAATCTCAGCGTCGAGCCACAGGCTGCACGCCACAAGCCACAAGCCACAAGTCTGCGTTGAGCCGCCGACGGTACGTCGGCGGCTGTTCGAACGGCCGTCGACCTCCGGTCGACGGCTCAACGAGGATGGCGTTCTCATCCCCCGCGCGAACACTCCGCCGCGCCGTCCGTCCGGGAAACCGTTGTCACGCGGCCCGCCGTGCATCATAATGCCGCGGCTGGAGAACCCTCGATTCCGAACGCAAGGAAGGAGAAGCCGATGACCCGTTTCGCCCTGTCCGTCGCCGTCCTGGCCCTGGCGGCCGGCGTCGCCCTTGCCGGCGGTGTGGCCCTGCAATCCAAGGACGTCCCCAAACCCGACAAGGACGGCTTCTACGCCCTCTTCAACGGCAAGAACCTGGAGGGCTGGAAGCCCAGCGAGAACAAGGACTGCTTCAAGGTCTCCGGCGGCTGCATCGTGGCCCACGGCAAGCGGAGCCACCTGTTCTACGCCGGGCCCGTGTGCAATCACGATTTCAAGAACTTTGAACTCGTGGCCGAGGTCAAGACCTTCGCGAAGGCCAACTCCGGCATCTACTTCCACACCGCGTACCAGGAGAAGGGCTGGCCCGGCAAGGGCTACGAGTGCCAGGTCAACGCCACCCACTCCGACCGCAAGAAGACCGGCGGCCTGTACGGCGTGAAGGACGTCCTCGACAACGCGCCCCACAAAGACGGCGAGTGGTTCACGTACACTATCAAGGTGGACGGCAAGAAGGTGACCCTGAAGGTCAACGGCAAGACGACTTGCGAGTTCACCGAACCGGACGACGCCAAGGGCGGCCGCAAACTGGACCACGGCACGATGGCCCTCCAGGGCCACGACCCCGGCTCTAAGGTGATGTATCGGAGCGTGAAGATTCGTCCCCTGCCGGAGTAACGGTTTGGGTCTGAAGCGCGGCGGGTCTCCGTACCCGCCGCGCAGCGAAACGCACTGGCGCGCAAGCCGCCAGCCGGCCACGGCACGAGCCGTACCCGTGCCAGGGTGGCACTCGGCTCGCCGGCGCGGTGGTTACGGGGAACCGCCGCGCTCAGGAAAGATTCCCGGAACCTCTCTCTTCCGGTACGCATGGCCCGGCTCTCGATACGCACGCGGCTCATCGTCGTCATGAACGTCCTCGTGGCCGCCGTCGGCGTCACGGTCGGATGGGTCGGCGTGGCGGTGACCGAGCGGACGGTCGAGCGGCGGCTCGTGGACGGCCCCGCGCGGAACGCCGCCGAACTCTTCCGGACGATGCGCCTGCCGCTCTCGGACGTCATGATGGAGCGGCTGGGCCTGCTCTTCGACGCCGAGGTGGCGGCCGGTCCCGCCGACGGCCCGGCCGTCGTCGCCACCAGCCTCCCGAGTTACGAGACCCACACGCTGGAGCGGTACCGCCGCCGCGGCCCGCTGCCGCGCCGGTTCGAGATGGCCGGCCGCGCGTACGTGGCGGCCGAGGCGGCGATGCCCGCGGCCGCGGGGGAGGCCCCGGCGGGCGGCCCGCACCGCCTCATCCTCCTGGTCGAGGCCGCCAAGGTCCGTGCGGCGCAGGAGGCGGCCGCCTCGTCCATCGTCTGGATCACGCTGGCGGCCGTCGCCGCCGCCACGGGACTGGGCCTGTGGCTGTCGTCGACGATCGTCCGACCGCTGCGGCGGCTGGCCGACGGCATGCGCCGCGTGGCCGAGCATGCCGGCGACGCCGAACTGCCTTCCACCTCCGGCGCGGGCGCCCGCGCGGCGCCCCGCGAACTGGCGGACCTGGCGGCCGCCTTCGACCGCCTGCTGGCGGACCTGGCCCGCGCCCGTCGGCAGATCGCCCGCTCCGCCCGGCTGGCGACGCTCGGCCAGATGAGTGCGGCCGTGGC
>JAWODB010000124.1:0-26619 GCA_046483505.1 Phycisphaerae bacterium | reverse complement strand
CGTCGCGGGCGTATCGGTCGGGGCTGCAGCCGGCGCCACGACGGGTCCAGCGGTGCAGCAAGGAGAGGCGGGCCCGGTGGGCCCGGAAGGCCCCGCCGCCGGCCGGACGATGCCGGTTCAGGCAACGGAACTCTCCAGGGGCGCGTCTGTCGATCAGGCCCCGGCCGGCACGGTCGTTGCGGGCGGCCCCCGGCGAGGTGGACTGGACGGGGCCGAGCCGCGCTCTCCCGCCGCGGACCCCGCCGGAGCCGCCGCCAAACAGACTGCGTCGGGCCAGGGGTCGGTGCTGCCCGTCCATTTGTACAGGCAGGCCGGCGACGGTCAGGCGGCGGGGCGCGACGGCAACGAGGGCACTCCGTCCGGCAGCGCCGCGAAGATGGTTGCGGGAAACGCGATGCAGGAGGACGGGGCGGCTGGGGAGTCGTCCTCCACCGGCGCGTCGACCCGGTCGCTGCCGGACGCCGAACCGGAGGGCTGGAACGCGGCCGCGCGGCCGGCGGCAGGCCCCGCCGACGGTGAGTCCGCGGCGAAACACCTCCTCTCCCAGGCGGGCGACGGCGCACGGACCGCCGCCGCGACCGCACCGGCCGAGCCGTCAGGTGGGCAGACCGGCCCGGCGACAGCGGGCGTGCGTGGCGGCGCGGCGGGCCACGAAGCCGCGGCGGCGGGCCAGCGGCTTGGCGACGCCGCCCAGCAGGTGGCCGAGTCCATCCGCGCTACGGGCGGCCGGTCCGGCCGACAACTGACGGTCCACCTCAACCCGCCGGAACTGGGGCGCGTCCGGATTGTCCTCGAAAGCGAAGGCGATGCCGTGCGTGGCACCGTGCGGGTGGACGTGCCCGAGACGCTCGCGAAACTCCAGCAGGAAGCCGCGCCCCTCATGCAGCGGCTCCAGGCCGAGGGCATCGACCTCCGGCGGCTCGACGTCATGCTGAACCAGGACCAGGGCGGCGGCCAGGCCGGGCAGGACGCCGCCTTCGGCCAAGGCCAGAACGACCCCGACGCGTGGACGCCCGACGCGTCGGGCCAGGCGTTCGCATCGGCCGAAAACGAGGCCGCGGTAGCCGCCGGCCCCGAATCAGGGAGCCCGGACGAGGCGGGCGTCGCGTCCGGCCGTACCGACGGCTCGATCAACGTGCAGGTGTAGGAGACGACCATGCCCGTGGCAAGCGGCGTGACGCCGAGCGCATCCGACCTGCAGGTCCAGTTTCTGAACCTGCTGGTGGCGCAACTGCAGAACCAGAACCCGCTGGAGCCGATGGACAACAGCGACATGACGGCCCAACTGGCCCAGATTTCCTCGCTCCAGCAGATGGAGGAGATGAACGGGTACCTGGAGACCGTGGCGGGCGAGGACTCGCCGTTTGCGGCCGCCCTCGTGGCGGCCGAGGGCCGCTACGCCACCTCGCTCATCGGCAAGGAGATCAGCGTCCTTGCCGACGACGGCACCGTGCTGAGCGGGACCGTGACGGGTGTCGAGCGGCTCGACGGGGAATTCGTGCTCCAGGTCGGCGACCAGCGGGTGCCGCTGGACGCCGTCCGCGAGATCCGGGAGTAGGCCGGGCGGGCCGCTCCCCGAAGGAGGTCGACGATGAGTAATTCACTGATGGCGGCGGTTTCGGGGCTCCAGGGGCATCAGAAGATGCTCGACGTGGCCGGCAACAACCTGGCCAACGTCAACTCGTACGGCTTCAAGTCCAGCCGCGTCACGTTCGCGGAACTGCTGGCCGAGACGATCCAGGAGGGCACCCAGCCGGGAAGCGGGGTGGGCGGCACGAACCCGAAACAGATCGGCAGCGGGATGACGGTCGCGACGATCGACCGCGACATTTCGCAGGGCACCCTGGTCCAGACCGGCCAGGCCTTGGACATGGCCATCGAGGGGGCCGGCTTCTTCGTCCTGAGCGACGGCCAGAAGGACGTGTACACCCGCGTCGGCCGCTTCTCCGTCGACTCCGACTATTACCTGGTCGACTCGTCCACGGGTTACCGCGTGCAGCGGCTGGGCACGGTGGGCGTGACGGAGGGGTTCCAGGACCCGGGCAACGACTCCATCCGGATTCCCTACGACCTGGCCCTGCCGGCCCAAGCCACGGAGAACATGTCGTTCACCGGCAACCTCAGCGCCGATAACGAGGCGCCGACGACGAACGAGATGTCCGGCGGCATCCAGTACACCGAGGACGGTGCCCTGGCCGCCCAGGAAACGCTTCTGGCCGACCTCGACCAGGCCAGCGGCATCTCCGACGGCGAGACGATTACCGTTAGCGGCAAGGACGCGGACGGGACGGACATCAACACGACGTTCACGATCGGCACGGGCCCGGGGCAGGACGGCGAGACGCTGGGCGACCTGGTCGACTTCATCTCCGCCGCCTACAGCGGCGCGACGGCCCGGCTCTCGAACGGCGAGATCCGGCTGCGCGACGACGCGGCCGGCTACAGCCAGAGCGATCTCTACACGACCTACAACGGGGCCGGCACCTTCGAGTTGCCGTACTTCTTCCGGCACCTGACGGCCGGGGGCGGCGAGGCCAAGACCGCCAACCTCGAGATCTTCGACACGCTCGGCATCGGTCACGTCATCTCGGCGGCCTTCGTGCGGACCGACACCGCAAACACGTGGGACATGGTCGTCACGGACGTGACGGGCGATGTCTCGTTCGACGGGTTCGACGACCGGCGCATCCGGGGCATCGAGTTCAATCCGGACGGCAGTTTCGCCGGCACCGGCGGGGCCGTGCCCGACAGCCAGACGGTGACCCTCCGGTTCGGCGGGCCGGGTGCCACCCAGTGGACCGTGAACGTCGACCTCGGCACGGTGGGCCAGTTCGACGGCCTGAGCCAGTTCGGCGGTGGCTCGACCGTGGCCGCCGCCGGCCAGGACGGCTACGAGGCCGGGTACCTGTCGAGCCTGGCCGTCAGCCGCGAGGGCACCGTCTCGGGCATGTTCACGAACGGCGTGCGGCGGGACATTGCGGCCCTTCAGATCGCGACGTTCCAGAACCCGGCGGGCCTTCTCAACGCGGGCCAGGCGTACTACGAGACGTCCGCGAACTCGGGCGACCCGCGGGTGGCGACCGCCCTGGCCGGCGGTGCCGGTGCCATCAACGCCGGGGCCCTGGAGCGGTCGAACGTCGATACCGCCGAGGAGTTCGTCAACCTCATTCAGGCCCAGAACGGATTCCAGGCCAACGCCCGGACCATCACCGTCACGAACGACATGCTCCGCGAACTCTCGAACCTGATCCGCTAAGGCAGGGACGATGATTGCCGCCCTCGCATCCCGGCTCGTGCCGCTGGCGCTGGACCCCGTGGAACGGTGGTCCGCCGCCCGCGGCCTCGACTCGTTCCACTGGAGTACGCTGAGCCGGCCGACCGTCTGGGTGCCGCTGGTGGTCATCGGGGCGCTGGGCGTGACCATGATGGTGATCTACCGTCGGCACCGGCTTCGTCGTGGGCTGCTGGCGGCGTTCGGCCGGGCCGCCTCGCAGGTGGACCTGTCGGTCGGCGAGCGGGCGATGCTCGTCCGCATCGCCGAGGCCGCCGACCCCCGGCCCGTGCCGGACGGCCCGGCGCTGTCGGCGGCGTTCGAGGACGGCGCACGGCAGGTGCTGGCCGGCCGGACCGCCGAGCGCCTGAGCCCCGAGGCCCGGCGACGCGTCCAGGACATCACCGCGTCGGTGCGAATGAAACTCGGCTTCGCGGACACCGAGCCCTCCGTGCCGGCGGAGGCCAACCTCGACCGCGACGACCGCGTGACGGTGTCGCGGCCGGGCGCCCAGGAAGAGGTCGCGGCCACCGTCATCGGGATCGGCGGCGTCGACGTGGCGGTCCGGCTCGAGGAGCCGTTCGATCTCCGCGTCGGCGGGGCCGCCGTCCTCCGCAAGGTGCGCGGCGGCACGCAGTGGGAACACAACCTCACGGTGACCCAGGTGGAGGACGACGTGGTGCGTGCCCGGCTGATCGGGTCGCCCACGCGGAAGAACATGCGGCGGTTCGTGCGGGTGCCGATCTCCCGGCCCGTGCACGTGGCCCGGTACGCCTTCCTGCACGAGGCCGACGGACCGCGCCTGCCGACGTTCGTCGAGGGCAGTCTGCGCGAGATCGCGGGGCCCGGGCTGCTCGTCGAGATCGGTCTGCAGGCCGAGGTCGGCGAGCGGGTCCTTGTGGTGCTGGACCTCGGCGACGACCGGTGCCTCCGTGGTGTGGGGACCGTCCGCCGCTGCGCCGTCGGCGAGGACGCGCAGCCCGGCGAGGTGGCCATCGAACTGACCGGCATGACCGAGGCCGAAGAAGCCCGCCTCGTCAAAGAAACCAACGCCGCCGCCCGCGGCGCGGCACAGAAGACCGGTGCCGCCGCCGGCGCACGCGGACGCTGAAGGGACACACGACGTGAGCGAGAACACCATCGCGGCACTGAGCGGCCTGGCCGAGGAGTACCACGCCATCGCCCATAACCTCGCCAACGCCAACACGACGGGGTACAAGCGGCTGATCGGCACGTACACGGGGCCGGGGGCGTCGGCGGGGACGGCCGGCGAGGCGGCTGCGGCGGGCGACACCGGTCCGGTGCCGCAGGCCTCGATGGGCATCGATTTTTCGCAGGGTCGAATCGTCCACACCGGCCGAAGGCTCGACGCGGCCCTTTCCGGAAAAGGGTTCTTCGTCATCGAGACCGACCAGGGCGAGCGCTACAGCCGCAACGGTGCCTTCCGCGCCGACGCCCAGGGGCAACTCGTGGACGGGTCCGGCCGGACCGTCGCCGGCGAGGGCGGACCGATCATCATCCCCGGCAGCGTGTCGCCCACCGAGATCGCGATTGACGCCGACGGCCGCCTCCTCGCCGGGGGGACCGCCATCGGGCAACTGCGGATCGTGGAGTTCGAAGACGCCTCCGTCCTGACCCCCGAGGGAGCGGGCGCCTTCGTCGCGCCGGACGGTGCACGGCCCGCTCCGGCCGAGAACACGACCGTGCAGCAAGGATTCCAGGAGGCATCGAACGTCGACGCCGTCACCGAACTCGTCGGCCTCATCAAGGTGACCCGGCTGTACCAGGCGAACATCCATACGATGGCCAGCGGCAAGGATCGGACCAAGGATCTGCTTCGCGTCGCCATGGCCTGAGGGAAGGGAGAGACGACCCATGCTTCGTGCCTTTTCGACCGCCGCCACCGGCATGACGGCCCAGCAGATGACCGTCAACACCATCGCCAACAACCTGGCGAACATGAACACCGTGGGCTTCAAGCGGACGATGGTCGATTTCCAGGACCTGGTGTACCTGACCCTGGCCGAGCCCGGCCGCGAGACCGCCGCCGGCGTCGAGGCGCCCACCGGCTTCGAACTGGGGTCCGGCGTCCGGCCGGCGTCGACCCTCAAGATCTTCACCCAGGGCGAAATGGAGAACACGGGACGCGAACTCGACCTGGCCATTCAGGGCGACGGCTTCTTCTGCATCCGCCTGCCCGGCGGCGAGGAGCAGTACACCCGCGACGGCTCCTTCCGCGTCAACGCCAACGGTGAACTGGTTACCGCCAACGGCTACGTCGTGGAGTCGGGCATCAGCATCCCCGAGGACACCCGGACCCTGGCCGTGGGCTCGGACGGCACGGTCACCGTGTTCCAGGGGAGCGAGCAGACCGGCTCGCAACTGGGCCAGATCAAACTGGTCCGGTTCCGGAACCCGGCGGGTCTCTCGACGGAAGGCGGAAACCTCCTGTCCGCCACGCCCGCCAGCGGCGACCCGATCGAAGGCACCGCCGGCGAGGAGGGGTTCGGCAGCATCCAGTCCGGGTTCCTCGAACGGTCGAACGTCCAGATGGTCACGGAACTGGTGAACCTGATCACCGCCCAGCGGGCGTATGAGATCAACTCCCGCGCCATCCGGGCCGGCGACGAGATGCTCGAAACCGCCAACCGGCTGGTCATGTAGGAACCTGATCGGTGAACAGACTAAAGGCAAAGTCCAACGCTGTCAGTCTGAGGAGGCCCCTGTGGGGCCGACGAAGAATCTCGCCTTGGCCGTTGTCGTCTTGCCTTTCTCACGGCGAGATTCTTCGGCTCTGCAAGCAGAGCCTCAGAATGACAACCCCCGTGGAGGTTCCATGAGAATCATCGCATGCGCCATCCTGGCCCTTGCGTTCCTGCCGACCCCCGCCGCCGTCCATGCCGGGACGGGGGAGGAGGCCGCCGCCGTCTCGGTCCACCTGCCGCGGTCCGTCGAGGCCGACGGCCGGACGCTCCGTCTCGGCGACGTGGCCGTCCTCGGCGGGGCGGACGCGGATGTCGTCTCGGCCTGCAACCGGATCGGCATGGGGCGGGCGCCGTGGTCCGGCGAACGGCTCGTCATTACCCGGCCGATGGTACGGGCCCGCCTCGCCACGCACGGCGTGGCCGCCGGCCGGGTCCGCTTCACGGGCGCGGAGCAGGTCGCGGTGACCCGGGGTGAAACGGTGACCTCGAGCGAGGCGGTGGCCGAGGCCGCCCGGGCGTTCCTGGTGCAGGCGCGTCCCGCGCCGTCGGAGTGCCGATGGCGGCTGGTGCGGGAGCCGGACCCGATCCGCGCCCCCGCGGGCACCGAGGTGGCGCTCTCGGCCCGTCCTGCGGCGCATCACGCCGACGGCGAGGCCCGGGTGACGGTCATGGCGGAGGCCGGCGGCAAGCGGGTCGGCGCCTCGGACGTCCTCTTCCGGCTGACGTACCTGCGGCGGCGGTTGGTGGCGGCGCGCGACATCGCCCCCGGCGAGGTCGTCAGCCCGGAGAACACGCGCATCGAGAAGACGATGGCCGACCGGCCCGATCCCGGCCGCTGGTCGGCCCCGTACGGCGAGAAGGCGGCCCGGCTCATCCCGGCGGGGCAGGAGGTCCGGCCCGGCCTGGTTCGGGCGGCCGCGGACGAGATCCTCGTTCACCGCAACGAAGGCGTCGTCATGCGGATTCAGGGTGCCCTTTTCCGCGTCACGGCGCTCGGCAAGGCGCTGGAGAACGGCCGCCCGGGCGACCTCGTGAAAGTCCAGAACGTCGATTCCGGCCGCGTCGTCCTGGCCCGCGTGGCCCGCGACGGCTCGGTCGAACCCGTCATGGCAGAAAGGTAACGGTATGCAACGGACGATGTGGTGGGTCACGACTCTTCTGGCCGCTGCGGTCATGGTGCTCTCGCCGGTGGCGGCGCAGGCCGACTCCATCTGGGCCAAGGCCCAGGGCAAGGCGGGCCGGAAGCGCGTCCGTGTGTACGAGGACGACACCGCGCGCGAGGTCGGCGACACGCTGACCATCATCATCCGCGAGCACAGCGTCATCGAGAACGAAACCTCCCGCGAGACCGAGAAGGCCTCGAACCGCGCCGCCACCGCCGCCGGCAACGTCAACGTGCGCGACGTGGGGCAGTGGTACGGCAACCGGGGCGGCACGTTCGTCACGCCGGACGTCAACTTCCAGAGCCAGGCCGCCAGCGACTTCACCGGCGAGTCGGAGTACGAGACCGACCGCCTCATCACCGACCGCATCACTGTGGTGGTGCGCGACATCCTGCCGAACGGCAACCTCGTGGTGGTAGGGAAGCGGCAGCGGCACACCGACGGCGACGAGCAGATCATCGAGGTGGGCGGCGTGGTCCGGCCCAGCGACATCACCTTCGCCAACACCGTCAACAGCGAGCAGGTGGCCGACTTCCGCATGCACGTCCGCGTCAAGGGCCTGGAGCCGAAGTGGACGAAGCCCGGCTGGCTCGGCCGCATCCTGAACTGGCTGAGCCCGTGGTAGGACGAGCCGCCAGGCATTCGTCGCAAGGAGGATCGGATATGCCTCGCAGGTTGCTCATGGCGAGCCTGGTGGCCGCTGCGGTCGGCCTCGTCGCCTCGGCCGCCGCGGCCGAACGCATCAAGGACATCGTCGACATCCAGGGCATCCGGGGCAACCCGCTTCAGGGGTACGGTCTGGTGGTGGGCCTGGCGGGCACGGGCGACACGACGAACCTGACGCCGCGGGTCCTGGCCAACGTGCTCCGTCGGCAGGGGCTGTCGGTCGACCCGGCGGACGTCGACAGCCCGAACGTGGCGAGCGTCATCGTCCGGGCGGAACTGCCCCCGTTTGCCCGCCGGGGCACGAAGATCGACGTGGAGGTCTCGGCCATCGGCGACGCCACCAGCCTGCAGGGCGGTACGCTGCTCATCACGCCGCTGCGCGGAGCGGACGGCCAGGTCTACGCCGTCGCCCACGGGCCGGTCGTCACGGGCGGGTTCGCCGCCGCCGGCCAGGCCAGTTCCGTCTCGAAGAACCACACCACGGTCGGCCGGATTCCCAGCGGGGCCAACGTCGAGCGCGAAGAGCCCGCCACCTTTGTCGAGAACGGGACCGTGACGCTGAACCTGAGGAACCCCGACTTCTCGACCGCCGAGGACGTCCGCGCCGCCATCGACGCGGTCTTCCCCGGCGCGCCCGAGACCGTCGACGCCGGCACCGTGCGGGTCCGGGTGCCGGAGGGACTCTCGCGCAGCCACGTGGGGGCCCTGGTCGACCGGATCGGCCTGCTGGAGGTGAACGTCGACGCGCCTGCCCTCGTCGTGATCAACGAGCGGACCGGGACGATTATCGTGGGCGAGAACGTCGGCATCTCGACCGTGGCGATCTCGCACGGCAACCTGTCGATCGTGACCCAGGAGAAAGACTACATCTCGCAGCCGCTGCCGTTCTCGCGGACCGGGACCACCGCGCGGACGCACCGGACGGACATCACCGCGGTCGAGGAGCAGGGGCCGCTGAACGTCGTGGAACGCAAGGTCTCGGTCCAGGACCTGGCCCGCGCCCTGAACGCCATGGGCCTGACGCCGCGCGACCTGATCTCGATCTTCCAGGCGCTGAAGCAGGCCGGTGCCCTCCAGGCGGAACTGAAGGTGATTTAGTACTCGAACGCTAACTGGTGCGCGGCGGGTCTCCGTACCCGCCGCGCGGGAAATCGTCACCGTGGCAGCAAGGGCGCATCCATGAACGGAATCGACCTGCCCGACGCTCCGCTGCTCGGGGCCGACCCGCTCGGCCCGGCCGTCGAGGCCCGTCTGTCGGCGAAGCAGCGGGAGGCCGCACGCGGCTTGGGCGCCGCCCGCGACTTCGAGGCCGTCCTCCTGCACCGCATGATGGAGTCGATGCGGCGGACCGTGCCGGACGGCGGCCTGTTCTCGAGTCCCGCCACCCGCCAGATGGAGGGCCTGTTCTGGTTCTACCTGGCCCAGGAAGTGGCCCGGAAGGGCGGCATCGGCCTCTGGAAGGACCTCGCTCGCAGCCTCGACCTGGCCGGCGGCGACGCGCCCTCGCCGCAGGCCCAAGGACCCCAGGCATGACCCTTCTGCCGCAAACGTGCGACGCGCCGCTGGAGGCGTTCGTCGAGGTGCTGGACGAGGCCATCGGTTTCCAGGAGACGGCGGTGGACCACCTGGAGCGGCTGGCGGAGGCCGTCGTCCGCCTCGACGAATCGGCCCTTCGCGAGCAGATGGCCCGGCTGGATGCCATGCCCGCCCGCCTGGCGGACGCCGCGGGACGCCGGCACCGGGCTCGCGTCCGGTTGGCCGAGGCCCTCGGCCGTCCCGTGACGGAGGTGACGCTCGGCCGCCTGGCCGGGGACCTGCCCGAACCCCAGGCGAGCCGCATCCGCCTCCGCCGCGACCGTCTGCGCGATCTCGGCGAGGCCGTCCGGCGGCAGCACCTGCGGTGCGCGGTCCGGCTCGGCGTGGCCGCCCGCATCAACCGGTCGCTCCTGGCGGCGATGGCGCCGGGGGCCGACGCCCCACAGACCTACGCCACGGACGGCAGCCGCAACCCCGCGGCCGCCCAGGCCGTGCTCGATGCAAGGCTCTGACCCATGCAAGGACACTCGATTGCCATCAGCGGCCTCGACGTGGCGCAGAAAGCGCTCGAGGTCATCGGCAACAACCTCGCCAACGCCGCCACCGAGGGGTATCACAAGCAAGAGGCCATCATCGCGCCCGTGCCGGGTGACCCCCGCGCCACGCTCCAGGTGGGCTACGGGGCGGAGGTCACGGGCGTCCGCCGCACGTGCGACAGGCTGCTGGAGTTGGGGATCCTGCGTCAGCGGCCGGAACTGGGTCAGACGGACCAGGAACTGACGACCCTGGAATCGCTTGAGAGCATTCTGGGCGATCTGTCCGGCGGGGGTCTGGCGGCAGCCATCAACGACTTCTTCAGTGCGCTGGACGAACTCGCCTCCGAGCCCGACAGCCCTGCGTTCCGCGAGCAGGTCGTGGCGGCGGCGAGCGGGCTGGCGGCTCAGTTCCGGATTCTCGGCTCCTCCATCGACGAAGTCACCGACCACCTGGTCCACCAGGCCCGCGACTTCACCGAGCAGATCAACGCCCTGGCCGGCCGCATCGCCGAGTGCAACAACCTGATCCAGGATGTCCGAAGCCGCGACGCCCGCGACGGCAACCTCCTGGACCAGCGCGAGCAGGCGGTCAGCGAACTCGCCGACATGGCCGGCGTCGAGGTCAGCGAGGCCGAGGACGGCTCCTACAACGTCTACGTGTGGGGCACCCTTGTCGTGCTTCAGGGGCACCAGACCGAGATCGAGGTCGGGTACACGGACACCGGGCTCCTGGGTTTCTCCGTCAAGGACGCCATGCAGTACGACGCCACGGTCAGCGGCGGCCGCCTGGGCGGCCTGATGGCCCTGTACAACGATCTGCTGCCGTCCGTCAAGAACCACCTCGACACGTTGGCGGCCGAGATCATCGGCCGCATCAACCGCTACCACGCCGAGGGCACCGGGGCCGCAGGCTCCTTCACGGAACTGACCGGCTGGGCGATGCCCGACGAACCCGTCGGCGAGTGGACGATGCCCGTCTCGGCCGGCGACGTCCGCCTTCGCGTCGTCGACACCAGCACCGGCGCCGTCTCGTGCCACACGGTCACCATTGCCGACCCCTCGACCGAGACGTTTACGAACGTCGCGGCCGCGCTCGACGCGGCCTCGGCGAACGTGTCGGCCTCCGTGGTGGACGGCAAACTGCAACTCGTGGCCGACAGCGGCTACACGTTCGACTTCATGCCGGTCGTGCCGCCCGACCCGGCCACCAGCAGCCTGACGGGCACGGCCACGCCGACGCTCTCGGGCGTGTACGAGGGCGCGACGAACCAGACCCTGACCGCCACGGTGGTCGGCACCGGCGAGGTGGGGGTGACGGCCGACCTCGCCCTCGAGGTCCGCGACGCGGGCGGCAGCCTGCTCCGCACGCTCAACGTCGGCCAGGGCTACGCCGCCGGCGACCCGCTCCAGTTCGCCGGCGGCATCGACATCGCGGTCGGCCACGGCACGCTCAACGCCGGCGAGCAGTTCACGGTGGAGGCGATTGCCCGGTCCGACACGACGGGGTTCCTGGCGGCCGCCGGCATCAACACGCTCTTCTCGGGCACCTCGGCGCGGACGATGGCGGTGACGGACCGGGTGCTTGCGTCCGCCTCGCGCCTGGCCACGTCGCTGGGGTCGGCGGGCCTGGATAACCTCAACGTGCGCCGCCTGGCCGACGTCGGAAGCGAGCCGATCGCGGACCTGGGAAACGACGTGCCGGCGGATGCGTTTCGGAGCGTGGTCTCGTCGCTGGGGTACAAGGTGTCTCTTCGCGAGGCTCGCCGCGACTCGCTCCAGGACCTGCTCACGGAACTCGATCGCCAACGCGAGGAGATCAGCGGCGTGGACGTCAACGAGCAGGCGGCCGTGCTGCTCGTGCTGGAGCGCATGTACCAGAGCATGGCCAAGTACCTGAATGCGATTGACCGGGCCCACCAGACCCTGATGGAACTTCTGTGAGAGGTTGTGCGGCCCGGGCGAAGGGAGATGGAGCGATGAGTGGATTGGGGTCGATGTTCGAGACGGCGCGGCTCGCCATCGGCGAGCATACCGCCGAACTGGCTCGCCTCCAGGACATGGTGTCCAGCGGGGTTCGCCTTCGCCGTGCCTCGGATTCGCCTGCCGAGGCGTTTCGGCTGCTGGGCCTGCGGGCCGAGGGCGGAGGCCTCGCCACCTACCGCGAGAACATCGGCCGCATCAACGATTCGTTCAGCGTGGCCAGCAGCGTCCTGTCGCAGATATCCGAAATCATGGCCCGCGTCCGCGAACTCGTGACCCAGGCCGGCAGCGGGACGTATTCCACCGCCGACCGCCGGCCGGTGGCCCAGGAGATTGACGGGCTGCTCGAGCAAGTCGTCTCGCTGGCCAACACGCGCCACAGCGGGCGCTACCTGTTCGGCGGCAGCCAGACGCGCACGGCGCCCTACGAGACCGTGGCCGAGAACGGTTCCATCGCGGCCGTCCGTTACGTGGGCGACCGAGACGGCGTCGATGCCCCCGTGGCGCCGGGCGTGGACCAGGCCACCGTGCTCATCGGCGAGCAGGTCTTCGGCAGCAACGAGCGGGAGCCCCCGGAGTTCTACGGCGACACCGGCGCCGCCCCCGGCGCCGGCACCAGCACCGTTCGAAGCAACGTCTGGCTGACCGTGACGCACGATACGACGACCTACCTCGGGACGAGCGGCATCGCCGCCGGTGCCTCCAGCGCCGACGGCGACACCGTCCTTGGCAACGGCCACACGCTGACCATCGACGCGCCGAACCAGACCCTGCGTCTCGACGACGGCACCGACGTCGCGTATACGCCCGGCGACACCGACGTCTGCGTCACCAGCGCCGACGGCGACCGCGTCTACGTCGACACGTCGGGGCTGAACCCCGCCTTTCAGGGGACGGTCGGCATCCAGGCCACCGGCGAGGTGTCGCTCGACGACGGCGCGACGACCACCGCGATCGATTTCGCGGACGCCAACCTCGCCGTCACCGACCCCGCGACGGGCGGCACCCTGTACGTCGACTGCACCGGCGTCGAGCGGACCGGCCTGGAGGCGGTTCGCGTGCCCGGCACGGCGGACCTGTTTTCGGCACTGATTGCCGTCCGCGATGTCCTTTTCAACACGCGGAACCTTCCGGAGAACGAGCAGTTGGAGCGGCTCGGCGACATGACCGCCCTCGTGGGCGAGGTATCTCAAACGCTGACCCTGGCCAGCACCTCGATCGGATCGAGCATCGGACGGATGACCGGTCTCGACGAGGGGCTCGAGGCCCGGCAGCAGCAGACCGAGGACCAGACCTACGCCATCGAGAATGCCGACATCGTGCAGGCGGCCACCGACCTGGCCCGGCGGCAGACGCTTTACGAGATGACCCTGGCCTCGGCGGCCAAGTTGCTCAGCCTGTCCCTGTTCAACTACATCGGTTACTGAGACCCGACCCGGAGGACGCTCGTGCACGTTGCCGTCATCGCAGCCGGCCTGTTTGCGGACACGCGGGCCTTCCTGCGTCTGCTGGCCTCGCAGCCGCGTGTCGACCTGACACTTGTGAAGGGCGATACCGAACCGGCGCAGGCGCTCCGGGCGATCCGCGACGCCCACCGCCTCTGGTTTGAGGGCGCGGGCCCGCTGCTGGCGGACCTGGCGGGTCGTCGGGGGGCCGACTGGCTGCCGGGCGGGTACCTCCGCCTCGGCGCCGGCGACCTCGACCGCCTGCCCGCCGCAGCCGGACTGTGGCGGCTCGTGCGGACCGTCTTCGTGCCCGACTCGGTCACGGCCCGCCGCGTCCGCGCGCTGGACCCGTCGCCCGACACCGCCCGCGTCCGGGTCGAACCGGACGGCGAGCCGCATGACCGCGTCGAGTGGCTGAGCGCGAAGGCCGGCGACCTCCGGACGCAGGACTGGAACCGCGTGCTTTGCATCGCCGAGCAGAGCCACGGCCGGGTCCGCCTCGTCGGCAATCCGCCGCGGGAACTCGCCGAGGTCCTGACCTGCGCCTGCGGCCTGGAGGTGGTCGACGATCCGGCCGCCGAGACGACGGTCACCTGGCGCTGCGGGCCGGGCCTGGCGCCGCAGTTCTGCCTCCGGAAGGACCGCGACGACGCCGTCGAGGTGCCGGCGGACCCGCCCCCGCCCGACCCGGAGGCCGACGACACGCCGCTCGTCTCGGCCGTCGTCCCCGTCTACAACGGCG
This sequence comes from Phycisphaerae bacterium, assembly GCA_046483505.1. Taxonomy (GTDB): domain Bacteria; phylum Planctomycetota; class Phycisphaerae; order FEN-1346; family FEN-1346; genus BS750m-G62. The sequence continues at coordinate 12,575 of JAWODB010000124.1, read as the reverse complement.
AGGAGACGATCGACCGCTGTCTCGTCAGTCTCCGCCGCCAGACGTACCCGAACCTCGAAATCGTGGTCGTCGACGACGGCTCGACCGACGGCACGGCGGCGGCGGTCGCCAAGCATTTGAACGATCCGCGCGTACGATATTTTGACAAACCGCACTCCGGCCGGCCGGACACGCGGAACCGTTGCGTGGCCGAAGCGCGGGGTCGATACCTCGCCTGGCTCGACGCCGACGACGAGGCCATGCCGAACCGCATCCGGGCCGAGGTCGACGCCGCCCGCGCCGCCGGCGACGCCGACGTCGTTCACGCCGACGGCCTGCTGGTGGGACCCGACGGGAACGTGATCTTCACGCGCCGCGGTCGGTCCTACGCCCCCGAGGAACTTCCGGCCCGTTTCCTGGCCGGCGTCGCGGGTATTTGCCCCGTTTTGAACACGTCCGCCCTGGTTCGGCGTGACCTGTACGACCGCGTCGGGGGGTACGATGCGGCCTTCCCGCGGTGCCAGGATGTCGAGTTCTGGTGCCGGTGCGCCGCCGCCGGCGACGTGCGGTTCGTCCACGTCCCCGTGCCGCTGGTCAAGGTGCACCGGGCGGCCCACTCGGAGCGGACGCGAACGGAGGCGCTGGACGCCCGGCTTCGCGTGGCGCAGCGGCTGGCGGCGGGCGTCCCCGCCGACGCCCTGGTCGACCCCCTGGCACGGGATTTGCGAGAAACGTTCGACGTGGTCCTCGGGCGCACTCTGCTTGCGACCGGTATCGGTATGGAAGCGCCGGCCGATCACCCGATCCTCGCCGAAGCCGAGGTCCGTCTCGGCCGCGCCTTGGGCCTGGCGAACGAACAGACGCGGCGCGATATCGCGTTTCTCCTCAACGAGTTGACCGCCTACCGGCGTGGGGGGACTTCGGCGGAGCCGGCCGACGGACTCAGGGGCCCGCCGGCCGCCGCCCACGCCGCTGTCGGGCCGTGCGCCGACCCGACGTGAGGTCTGTGCGAGCCGAAGGAGGCTGTCGTGGATACCGCCCAACTTTCGTCCCCCACGTATGAATCGTGCACCCGCCTGGCCGAGGCCGGCGACCACGAGGCCGCCGTCGAGGCCTACGCGGCGTATTTGCGCGAGCATCCGGCCGACGGCCGGGCGCTGAACGATCTGGGGTCGCTCCTGTTCGCGACGGGGCGGCTGGAGGAGGCCGCCGTCCACCTCGAAGGGGCCGCCCGCCGGCTGGACGACGACGGCCGGCCGCTCGCCCTGTGGAACCTGGCGGAGGTCTACCTGGCCTCCCAGCGGCCGAATAAGGTGCTCGGCCTGTTCGACGACCTCCACGCGGGACAGACGCTCAGTCCCGATCTGGCGAATCGCACGGCCAAGGCGTTCCTGGACGCGGACGAGCCCGGCGGGGCCGTCGAGACCCTCCTGGCCACCCGGGCGGCGCTGCCCGGCCAGGAGATGCTCACGGAGTTCATCGACGCCATCCGGTCCCAGCGTCCCAATGTGGCGTTCTTCAGCGACACCGGCGACACGAAGTTCCTTGCCGAAATCTACCCCTGGGCCGAGCAGCGGTTCCCGACGCGGATGTGGCGGTCCTCGACCCGCGAGCACATGCTCGAGACGCTCAAGTGGTGCGACATCGCCTGGTTCGAATGGTGCACGCCGCAGGTCGTCCTGGCGTCGCACCTGCCCAAGACGTGCCGCTCCGTCGTCCGCCTGCACCGGTACGAGGCGTTCCGCGACTGGCCGGCCCAGGTCAACTGGGACAACATCGACTTCCTGGTCACCGTCGGCAACCCGTATGTGCTGAAGCGGGTCCTGGACCGTGTGCCGGACCTCCACGAGCGGACCCGCGTCCTGTCGATTCCCAACGGGGTGAACCTGGACCGGTTCGCGTTGCGCGAGCGGCCGCGGGGCAAGAATATAGCCATGGTCGGGTATCTGAACCTCCGGAAGAACCCCGGCCTCCTGCTCCAGTGTTTCGCGCGGCTGTACCGCGAGGATCCGGAGTACCACCTGCACATCGCGGGCGAGTTCCAGGACGACGGTCTCCTCTTCGACTACGTCCACCAGATGCTCAGGGAACTCGGCCTGAAAGGCGCCGTCACCTTCCACGGATGGCAGAAGGACGTGGCCGCGTGGTTGGAGGACAAGCACTACCTCGTCTCGACGGCCATGGGCGAGGGGCACCCCGTGAACGTCATCGAGGCGATGGCCAGCGGCATCAAGCCCGTCATCCACACCTGGCCGGGCGCCCGGGCGTTCTTCCCGCCCGTGTGTCTGTGGCGCGATCCCGAGGAGTTCTGCCGCTGCATCCTCGAAGGCGATTACGAGCCGCGCTTCTACCGCGACTGGGTCGCCCGGCGCTACTCGCTGCAGGAGCAACTGGGGCGGATCAACACCGTCTTCTCGCACCTGGAACGCGAGATACGGGCCGAAGAGGCCGAAGGCGCGGACGAGGGTCGCGCCGACGCGGAGGAGACCAAGGTTCCGAACGCCGGCAACGCCCCCGAAACGCGCGAGGCCCGCGCGTTCTACGACCAGTGGTACCACGGGGCCGTCGTCGTCGAGAACCACTGCCAGAAGGCCCGCCGCGAGACGGTCGTCCGGGCCCTGGCCGGTCTCGACCGGACGGACCTGGAGATGATCGACCTCGGCTGCGGCCTGGGCCAACTGGAGCCGCACCTGCTGCCCTTCGGCCGGGTGACGGGCGTGGACCTGAGCGAGGAGGCGGTCCGCACCGCCCAGCGGTACTGCCCGGAGGCCACGTTCGTCCGCGGCGACGTCCAGACCATGATGCTGCCCGAGGCGGCCTACGACGTCGTCCTCTCCATCGAGGTCATCGAGCACTTCGACGACCGGGGGCAGGTCCATCACCTGGCCCGGGCGTGGGACCTGCTCGCGCCGGGCGGCCGGCTCATCCTGACCACGCCGAACCGGCCGATCGTGGAACGAATGAACGCCGAGGCCATCGCGCGGACCGGCCGGCCGTGGACCGACCAACCCATCGAGAACTGGCTCGACGAGTCCGGCATCCGCCGCCTCGTCCAGGCCGCCGGGTTCGTCGTCGAGACGGAGGAGATCTTCACCGAGTACGACGGGTTCGAAGGGTTCCACGTCGCGCTGGTGGCCCGCAAGCCGTCCGACGGCGAGCCCGCGGGCGACACCAGCGAGGCGCCCCGCGTCCACCCGGCGGTCCATCCCGCGCCGGTCCTGGTGCTCGGGAACCAGAAGAGCGGGACGACGGCGATTGCGGCCCTGCTCGCACGTGCCGCGGACAAGGCCTACTCGTACGACGTCTTCAACCGGCTGGGGGCGGAGCGGAGCCTGGAGCGGCTGATTGCGGGCGAGACCGAGGTTCGCGACTTCGTGGCGGCCCATCCCCACGATTTCGCGACGGATGTGATCAAGGCCCCGCCGTTCGGTCTCCTCTACGAGGGGCTCCGCGAGGTCTTCTCCGACGGGCGGTTCGTCTTCATCGTCCGCGACCCGCGCGAGAACATCCGCAGCATCCTGGACCGTCTCGGCCTGCCGGGCGACCTCTCGGCCCTCGGACCGAAGGAGAAGGAGGTATGGGCCGACCTGCCGGGCTGGCGGCTCATCATGGAGGGCCGGACGCCGCCCACCGCCGGCGCCAACTACGTCGAGACCCTCGCGAACCGCTGGAACCGTTTCGCGGACGTCTACCTCCGGAACACCGACTGCCTCGAGTGCGTCCGGTACGAGGACTTCTGTGCCGACAAGACGGGCACCGTGGCGGATCTCGCCCGCCGGCTGGGCTGGCAGGTCGTCCGCGACGTCTCCGGCGAGGTCAACCGGCAGTACCAGCGGGCCGGCCGGAACCGCGGCACGCCGTGGCAAGACTTCTTCGGCCACGAGAACCTGGCCCGCATCGAGCGCATCTGCGGCGAGCGGATGCAGGCGTTCGGCTATCCGCTCGACGCCGACGGGCGGTAGCGCAGGCAACTGCAACAGCACACGCCATGAGCCACACACCGAACACGACCGGACCGTTCGTCTCCGTCCTGGTGCCGACGTACAACCGCCGGCGGTACCTGGCCGAGGCCCTGGCCAGCATCGTCGCCCAGACGTACGAGCACTTCGAGGCCATCGTCATCAACGACGGCGGCGTGGGCGTGCGCGACGTCGTCGACGGCTTCGCCGATCCGCGACTCGTGCTCATCGATCGCGCCGACAACCGCGGCAAGGCCGCCTCGCTCAACGAGGGACTCGAGCGCGCCCGAGGCACGTACGTGGCGTATCTCGACGACGACGACCTCTACTACCCGCATCATCTCGAGCGACTTGTCGAGACGCTCGAGGGCCCGACGGACTGCGGCGTGGCCTACACCGACCTCTACAAGGCCCACTGCCGTATCCAGCCCGACGGCAGCCGGCAGGTCCTCGGCAAGGTCGTCAACATCAGCCGCGACTTCGACCGCTTCTTCCAGTGCTATTTCAACCACACGCTGCACGTGGCGGCGATGCACCGGCGCGACCTGCTGGAACGGGCCGGCCCGTATGACGAGTCGCTGGGCATTCTGGTGGACTGGGACCTCATGCGCCGCCTCGCGTTCTTCACGGACTTCGTGCACGTGCCGGAGGTCACCGGCGAGTTCTTCGCGCCGGTTGCGAACTCCGACCGCATTTCCGAGAAGGGCCGCGGCGACCGGCAGGTCTTCATGGCCACCGTGCTGAAGATCCGGACCGCCCGCCCGCCCAAGCCGTGGCCGAAGATGCCCGACCTCTCCATCGTCCTGCTGCCCGAGACGGCGGAGGCCGCCGCCCTCATGGTCCGCCAGGTGTACGCCTGGACCTTCGTGCCGCACGAAATCTACCTGCCCATGCCACAGGCGGATCTGGACCGCCTGGGCATCCGCATGCCGAACTTCGTTCCCGTGCCGGTCGAGGCGGGAACCAGTCTGGCGGGCCGTCTCGACGCGGCCGTGGCCCGCGCCGGGGGCGACTACGTGGCCGTGGTTCCGCACGGCACCCCGTTTCACCTGGTGTGGGTGGAGGACGCCCTCCACGCCGCCCTCGCCGGCGACGGGCGGACGGCGTTCGCCCTCGGCGAGGACGAGCCGACGCCGACGACGGGGTTCGTCCTGCCGACGGAGGTGTTGGCCCGCGTGCGGCGGGGGGCGGGCGGCGCCCCGGTGGCCGAGGCGCTCCGGGCGGCCGGCATCACGCTCCGCGCGCCCGCGCCGGACGAATACGCCCTGCGGTTCGACCGGGCGTTGCAGGAAGCCCAGCGGCGCCGGGACGAGGGGAATCCGCTCCAGGCGGCCGCCATCTACGCCGGCGTCGGCGAGCAATTGGGCAACACACGCTGGATGCGCGAGTGCCGAGCCCACACCCTGTACGAGGCGGGCGGCCATGATGCCGGCGTCCTTGGCCTTTGCCGCGACCTGAACCGCCGGCCGCGGGTCTCGACCCTTCTGCTGGAGGGCCGCGTCCTTCGCCGCGCCGGCCGCTTCGAGGAGGCCGTCGACCGCCTCGAGCACGCCCGCCGCCTCCTGGCACCGCAGAAAGGGACACCGTGCAACTGACCGCCGAACACGTCGTCGTCGAGGAAGGCCTGGACCAGCACTACGAGGTGCTGAAGGAACTCGGCGACTGCCACGCCTCGCTCGGCAACCACGACCGGGCCCGCCAGTGCTACGAGGAGGCGGCCGTCCTGGCGCCCGAGAAGGCCGGCCCGGCCATCGGCCTCGGCGTCGTGGAACTGCAGTCGGACAACCCGGACGCCGCCGACCGCGCCTTCCGCCGCGCCGTCGACATCGAGCCCGACTGCGCCGAAGCCTACGGCGGCCTGGCCATGGTCTGCCAGCGCCGCGGACGGTACCAGGAGGCGTTCGACCTGTACATGACCTGCCTCGACAAGGACGCCGACAACCTCGTCGCCCTGCTCGGACTGTTCCAGACCTCGTGCCAGATGGGCTCGTTCGGCCGCGTCATCGGATACCTCCAGACGTATCTGCGGCGGCACCCGGGGGATACGTCCGTCCTGTTTTGCCTGGCGACGCTCCAGGCCCGTGACGGCCGGTTCGACGAGGCGACACAGGCGCTGGAGATGATCCTCACGCTGGAACCGGAGAACGGGGAGGCAGCCGGTCTGCTCGACGAAGTCCGCCGCCGCGAGAGGGCAGGGGAGGCGGTCCGCTCGTGACGCCCGGCCCGAACAACACGGCCCCGGCCGATGACGACGGCCGTGCAGCCGACGGGGGCTCGTGTTCCGCCGACGCGACCTTCCACGCCTTGGCCTGCGCCCTGACCGACCAGTTGGACGCCGCCCGCCGCGGACGGGTGGAGGAGGTGGCGGCCCTGGCCGACCGGGTCGACGCCCTTCTGGCCGAGGCCCGACGGACGCGCGCGGCCCTCAGCGAGGCCGAGCGCCGGACCCTCCTCGACCTGCACGGACAGGTGCGGCTGGCGCTCGCGCAGCAGCAGATGGAACTGGCCGACCGGCGCGAGCGCCTCCGCCGCGGCAAGCGCGGCACGCGCGCCTACGCGGCGTCGGGCGGGTCCGGCGGGTGAGCGCGTTGCGCGGCGGGTCCGGGCACCCGCGGCGTTCAGGACCCGGCGGCGAGGCCGAACCCGGTCTCCACCGCGCGGCGGAGGGCGGCGCCCGTACGGGCGTCCTGGATCGCCGCTCGTGTCTCCGGCGCCCCGGGGAACGCGCGGGCATAGACCCGGCCGATCTGGCGGATGAACTTCAGGGCGGTCTCCTCGCCGTACTGCTCCACCAGCCGGTCGTAGTGTTCAAGGAAGGTGCGTCCCCGTTCCTCGCGGGAGACGGCCTCGTACCGCCCCGTTTCCGCGAGGCGTCGGGTCTGGCGGAAGATCCACGGCGCCCCGAACGCCCCGCGGGCCAGGCTCGCCCCCGCGCAGCCCGTCTGCCGCAGCATTGCCAGCACGGCCTCCGGTGTCCACAGGTCGCCGCTGCCGAAGACCGGCACGGGCAGGGAGGCGGCCCAGGCGGCGATGGTGTCCCAGTCGGCCGACGGGCGATAGCCCTGGCGGGCCGTCCGCCCGTGGACGGTGACGGCGGCGGCGCCGGCGTCGACGGCCCCGTGGGCTACGTCCAGCGCCATGGCCCGGTCTTCCTCGCTCCCCGTGTAGCCGAGGCGGAGTTTGAGCGTGACGGGCAGGTCCGAGGCGGCGACGGCGGCCGCGACGAGGCGGACGGCCTCCCGCGGCCGGCGGAGCAGGGCGGCCCCCCGTCCGCTGCGGCCGGCGATTCGCCGGCTGGGGCACGCAAAGTTCAGGTCCACCAGGTCCGCCGTCCCCCGCTCCGCGACGAGACGGACGGCGTCGGCGAGGGGGCCGGCGTCGCGCGGGGCGACTTGGACGCCGAGCGGCCGGTCCTGGGGGCAGGTGGCGAGCAGGTTCTCGGCCTTGCGGGGACCCTCGCGTCCGAGGAGTTCCTGGGGCGTGGCCATCTCGGTGTGGGCCAGGGCCGCCCCCTCCCGCCGGCACAGCAGCCGGAACGCCAGGTGTGTCCGCTTGTGCATCGGGGCCAGGACGAGGTTGTTCGCCAGGCGCAGCGGACCGATGCGGACCGGCCGCACGAGCGCAGCCTCGGCAGGGCCGGGCTCCGGCTGCCGGTGGGAATCCGGCCCACCGGACGGAGAAACCGGGTTCTCGATCGGTTCGCTCATGGTGCGAGCCCCTCGCGTGGCCAATGCCGGCGCCGTGTCACCTTACGTTCCGCCGGCCGGGCGTCAAGCGTTCGCTGCCCTGTGGCGCCCCGCGTATGGGGCAGGTTTGGCTAAGGAATCCCCCGGGGCAGGCCGATAAGAGTCAGGGCTTGCTACAGCGGTTTCGGTAAGAGGGGACAGGCTATGCTCCGGACCGAAATGCGGACGACGCCGCGGATCACGACGCGGATCACGGTGGAATCGATCGGCCCGACGCTGAACATCTCGGCGGGCGGCATGTGCGTCCTGATGGCCGATCCGATGCGAGAAGGCACCACCCCCACCCTCGAGTTCACCCTGCCGGACGACGAGCAGCCCGTGACCTGCCGCGGCCGCATCACCTGGTGCCGCGCCTCCAAGATCGACCCGGACCTGTTCGAGGTCGGCCTGGCGTTCGTGGAGATCGCCGACGCGGACCGGGAGCGGATCATCGCGTTCGTGGACACCCACCTGGGCGCCGAAGCCTGAGCCGCCGGTTTTCTGCCGCTTGTCTGTTGCGTTTCGCGCCGTTTGGTGTACAATCTCTGGGCGGCCGTAGGGGCAGCGGCAGAGAGGCTCAGACGACGGCCATGACCATTTCCGCAAAGTGCTCCGCATGTGGCAAGCGGCTGTCGGGTCCCGACTCGGCCGGCGGCCGCAAAGTCAAGTGCCCGAAGTGCGGCGAGGTCGTCCAGTTCCCCGGCGGTGAAGATGTCGGTGGTGCGTCCGACGCGGCCGCCCCTGCCAAGCCGCGCAAGTCTTCCACGGCGGACCTGGCCCAGGCCCTTACGAGTAAGCCCGGACCCGGGGAAGCCAAGGCAAAGCCCGGCGCCCGCGAAGGCGAGCCGGCCGCCGCGCCGAAGGAGGGGGTCGGCGGCGAGCCGTCGCCGCCTCCGCTCACACCCGCCTCAGGCGTCTCGCCGTCGCGCCGCTCCTCGACGACGATGTCGCGGATGCTGGCCCGGAGCAGTCCGTACAAGACGCTGCGGCTGCTGGGGGTCATTATCTTCGGCACGGGCATCGTGGTGGCGGCTCTGGTGTTCCTGGGAGGGCTGGCGGGCCTGATCCTCGGCTCGATGGCCGGGCGCCATCCCGCGCTCACCGTGGGAATCTTCATCGGTGCCCTGGTGGTGGCGGCGGTGGTGCTGCTGGTGGGCAAGGCGACGAGCGAGTTGATCCGTCTGTGGGCCGACGTCGGCGACCGGGCGCGGCACCTGACGATGATGTTCGAGGAAACGCTCGCGCAGCAGCGGCAGAACAACCAGGAAGGCAGCGGCGGGGCGCGCTGACCGCGTCGAGTCGGCCGGGGCGGGTTACTTGACGGCCAGGGCGCCGACGAGCGCTCCCTTCTTCAACTTGACGGCCGTCAGAAGGTACTTCCCCTTTCCGATGAGCATCACCATCCGCTCGTGGACGTGGGGCTTCCGCTTGCCCTCCTTGTCCTTGACGTACTGAATCCACGCCACCTCCATCTTGACGCGGTCCTCGTGCGTTTCGGTGGGCACGACACGGCGGCAGTAGCCTTCGAGCATCGGCAGTTCCCAATGCTTTCCGAGCCGGACCGATCGCGTCTCCTTGACGACGAGGCGGAAACTGTTGAACTTGTACCGCTTCAACTGCTTGGCGATGGACTTCAGGGCCGGGGCGACGTGAGGTTTCTCCTCGTTGGTGGCGTGGATTCCCAGGATGGTGACGGCCACCGTCTTGGCGTCCTCGTCGGCGTCGGCAGCGCTCAGGCAGGAGGCGACGGCCAGGATGATCCCTGCTGTCATGGTGCCCCACGCCGTGCGCGGGCGGTGGATGAGGTGTCGCATGATTCGCCCTCGTCGGTGGTTGTTCACCCGTCCGGATCTTCCGGTTCGACCCAAATGGCTATTACGTCGCCCGCGCCGCCGCTCTGCAGGACGACGCTGCAGGTGGGATCGACCTCCATTTCAAGGATTTCCACATCCCCCTGGCGGGCCAGGGCGGAAGGTTCCAGCGGGGGGGCACGGTCGAGCAGGATGCCGGCCAGCCCGAGCAGGATGACGGCGGCCGCCGCCGCCAGGCCCACCACGTGGGCGACCCATCGCAGCGGCACGGGCCCGGCCCGCGGCCGTCCCCCGTGCATAATCAGGGTGGGAGCGGGCTGCCTGGCGGCCGTCCGGTCGGGCCCCGGTCCGGGCGCGGGCACCTCGCGCGCGGGACGCGGCGGCGGGGTCGGCTCCGCCGGCTCGGCTTCGGCCGGCGCCTCCGTCTCGGCCGGTTCGGCCGGTGCCTCGGCCTCCGGTTCGGGCGTGACGGCCTCCAGGACGTCGGTGCGGGGCTCGGTCTTCAGGGCCACGCCAGCGCCCTCGGCGGCGAGTTCGGCCCGGAGGGCCTTGCCGATGGGGTCCCACTCCTCGTCCGAGACGGTCGGCACGGGATACTGGTCGAAGACGTGCTGGACGCGCTGCTGGTCGTGGACGATCTGGCGGCACCGGCCGCACTCCTGCAGGTGTACGGCCAGGGCATCGTTCTCGACCGGCGAGAGTTCGCCGTCGGCGTAGCCGGCCAGCATCTCTCTGGCTTCGTCGCAGTTCATGGCATTACCCGATTTCCGAGGCCAGGAGTTCCCGGAGCCGCTGCCGCGCGTTGAAGATGCGGCTCATGACGGTTCCGATGCTGATTCCGAGGACCTCGGCCACCTCCTTGTACGACATTCCCTCCAGGGCATACAGGACGAGGGCGGCGCGGTTCTTCTCGGAGACGTTGACGAGCGCCTCGTCGATGGCGCGTCGCAGGTCGTGTTCCTGCGCTTCCTCCTGGGGCGTCTGCTGGTCGGGGCCCGTGGCCGCGGGTTCCGGCGCATTCTCGGTGTCGAGGCTGTCGGCCAGCCGGTGCGAACGGTACCGCCGGTAGTCGAGCGCGGCGTGGGTCACGATGCGGTACAGCCACGTCTTGAACGACGACTGGCCGCGGAACCCGTCGATGCCTCGCATGACATGAATGAACGACTCCTGCACCACATCCAGGGCGTCTTCGCGCCGGCCCAGGAGGCGATAGGCGATGCCGAACGCCGCGTCGCGATGACGGCGGAACAGTTCGTCCAGGGCCTTGGCGTCGCCGCCCTTGAGCCGCTCGACCAGGGCCGCATCCCGTTCGGCGTCGCGGACGGCCGTGTCGTCGGCCGCACCGTTCTGTTCGGCGGCTCCAGCCATGCAGACGATTCCGGGCCAGGGGTATTCAGTGATTCGGCACCGTCCCGGACCGGCCGGCGCCGGCGGGTGTGCAGGGGTGATTGTAGCGGACGCCCGGCGGCGGGACAAAGCGTTTTTGGCGCGGTCAGTCGGTCTGGGCCGCCGGCTTCTCCTCGTCGGCCTCGAGCGGCGGGGCCTTGCCCTTCGTCCAGATCTCCTCGAGCAGGGCGTACGTCTTGGGATCGACCTCGCGAAGTTCCCATCGGACGAACGGCCAGAAATCGTTCGTGCCGAGGTACGCCTCGGTCATCTCGGCGAAGAACTCCTTGTGGTTCGTGAGGGCGTAGTGGCGGTCTTTGCGATGGCGGCGGCGCAGGACCGACTCATATTGCTTGCTCTCCACCGCCCGCCTGTACGCCTTGCGGATGGGCCCGTAGTCCCAGCCGAGCACCTGGTCGTGGTAGGCGTGCGAGAGTTCGTGGAGGACGGCGAACGGCTGCTCGCGCGGCCGGATGGCGTCGAGGAAATGGTCCACGTTCGGAATGTGAACGGCCTTCGCCATGGCGGGGTCATACCCGTGCTCGCGCAGCCAGCCCACGTCCGGATGGTACTGCATGTTGCCCAGGGCATGGTCGGCGTCAAAGTAGATGGGCACCCGCCGCAGGTGGGCCAGTCGGTCTTCCGGCACGATGCGGGTGATCTCGAACAGTTTGTTCGCCAGGACCTGCAGGGCCGTCTTGCCGCGCTCCGCGTACTCGCCCCCAAGGAGTTGCGTGTCGACATGGACGGTCCAGCCCTCGATGGTGCGCGTCTCGTGCTCGATGCCGGGGGGATGGGCGTTCTTGTTCTTCAGGCGGCTTCGGGCCTTGGCTCGGATCTCGGCCTGGATCTTCTTGCCGCCGGGCGGGAACGCGAACGTCGGCGCCGTCGCCGGATCGTAGCCGGCCAGGTGGCCGGTGAGGCGCGTCCCGGGTTTCGTGTAGACGAGTTCGGTGTCGCCGAAGACCTCCTCGCAGAGTGACGCCAGGGCCGGGTCGTACTGGCGGAGTTCCTTCCGCGTGTTGACGTGGTTGTGGTCGTGGTCGGGCTCGCGGTTGTTGCTGAACCAGGACTGGACGCCCTCAGCCCAGTACTCGCGATGGTTGGTGGAGGCGTACGTGCCGGCCCAGAGTCCGCGCTTCAGCGCCTTTTGCCACGCGGCTTTGAGGCGGTCGTCGAACGTCGGGTCCACGTTCACGAGGCCGCGCAGGTGGATATTGTGGGCGAACTCGTGGATCAGGATGCACTCGGTGTCGTACGGGTCGCCGGGATAGGCGAGGAGGTTCTCCTCGCCGCACGAGCAGACGGGGTCGGTCTCCGAGCCCCCCAGGCCGCGGGCCCGCACGTTCCACCAGTCCTTGGGCGAGAGGTGAGCGTGTTCCGGCACGTCGGTCGTGTACTCGTCGTGGGCCATGACGACGACGCGCGAGCCGCTCTCGACCATCGCCTTGCGCACGTCCGGCCGCTTGGCGAGCATCATGTGGATGAGGTAGGCGGCCTCCTTGAGGGCGTAGTCGTTGACCTTCTTGGACCCGACGACGGGATAGCCGTTCGCGCTCACGTACTTCTTGTAGAAGTCCGGCAGGTCGAGCGAGGCGGGGGGGGTGGTGACCTCGAAGGCGGAAGCGTCGGAAGGCGTGTCGGCGGCGTGGGCGGCTGGGGCCGGGGCCGACAGGAGGCAGAGGGCTGCCGCTAGGGCCGCCAGGCGCGGGAGC
>JAWODB010000095.1:0-16207 GCA_046483505.1 Phycisphaerae bacterium | reverse complement strand
ACAACGCTAAGTCGGCCATTTGCGCGGTGGGTCTCCGCACCCACCGCGCTCTGCATGCGGTCGGGCGCCGCCAGATGCGCGCGGTTGACGCGCGGGGCCACATGCGGCATGATGGCGGCATGGGCCTGAGACTCGTTATCTTCGACCTGGACGGCACGCTGCTCGCCTCGCCGCTGGATTTCGACGCGATCCGCGCCGAGATCGGGCTGCCGGACGGCCGGCCCATCCTGGAGGCGCTCGACCATCTGCCGCCGGCGGAACGGGCACGCGCCGAGGCCGTCGTCGACCGCCACGAGACGGAGGCGGTCCGGGCGTCGCACCTCCTGCCCGGGGCGGCGGAGTTGCCGGCGTGGCTTCGGGCGCGCGGCCTGAACGTAGCCCTGTTGACGCGGAACAGCCGGGCCAGCGTCGAGGCGGCCGCCCACCGGCACGGCCTCGCCTTCGATGCCGCCGTCACCCGCGAGGACCTGGCGCCGAAGCCGTCGCCGAAGGGCGTCCGGCACCTGATGGCCGCGTGCGGCGCCCAGGCCGACGAAACCGTCCTGGTGGGCGACTTCCGGTTCGACGTGGAGGCGGGCGCGGCCGCCGGCGTCCGCACCGTCGCCGTCGTGGCGGAGCCGACGGACTGGTCGGCCGAGGCGACGTGGCAGGCCGCGGACCTGGCCGCCGTCCGCCGCATCCTCGCGGACCTGATCGAGGACGGTTGAGCAGGGTCCGACCGTGCGCGGCGGGTCTCCGCACTCGCCGCCCAGACAGCCGGGTGCCACCGATGGCTTGTCAATCGGTGCTGCGGGGGTACGAAGCACGGTTTGACAAGCAAACCGTGGCACCTACGCGTCGAGCGCGGTGGGTAAGGAGCCCCACCGCGCTCATGCGTGTCGACGGCGGCTGAGGCCGTCGGCGGGAAGCCTTGCCGCCCTCCCCCGCCTCATCTATAATCGCCGCATAGTCTGGTCCCTGCCGCGCGGCCGGCGTCGGGCTGCCGGGTGGCACGCGTTCGCGCTGTTGCGAAAGCGTGTGTCTCGACGCGCGGCGCATGCGTTCGCGACGGCGCGAAAGCATGGCACCCGGCAAGCGCGGTGCTGGCCCGTCACTGGTGCGAGGTCCCATGCTGCCCCTGGCAAACATCCTGGCCCGGCCCGTCCGGACGGCCGTCAGCGTGCTGGCCGTCGGGGTGGGCGTGGCCCTGTTCCTCGTGCTCGTCGGGCTGACGAGCATGCTGGACGAGATCGCGCGGCGGACGACGCGCGTCGAGGCCCACCTCATGGTCTGGCCGGCGTCCGACCAGGTGGTCGTCAGCGGCGGCCTGCCGGCCGAGAAGGTCGAGGAGGATTTGGAGGGCATCCCGGGCGTCGCCCGCGCCATCCCCGTGCTGCGGTGGCCGCTGAAGATGGCCGGCCGCGTGCAGAACGTGTACGGCATCCGCCCGGCGGACTGGCCGGCGTTCGCGGATGAGGACCAGATCGTCGCGGGGCGGCCGCTCGAGGCCGGCGACGAGATGGTCATCGACACGCGCCTGGCCGGGGCCGGCGGGTACGCGCTGGACGACACGGTCGAGCGGTGGGGCCGGACGTACCGGATCGTCGGCATCGCGCGGGAGGGCGTGGCCGGCCGCGTCTTCATGCCCATCGACACGGTGGGCGAAGCGCTCCAGCAGACGGACCGCCGGGCCTCGTTCTTCTACGTCCGGGCCACGGAGCCGCGGCAGGTGGAGCCGGTGCGCGAGGCGATCCGGGCGCGGGGCCTCAACGTCTTCACGATGGACGAGTTCTACCAGGTCCTCGCGTCGAGTTTCGTAGATATGGACAAGGTCATCGGGGCGGTCGTGTTCGTGGCGGCGTTCGTCTGCTTCCTCGTCATCCTGCTGACCGTCTACACGATGGTCATCGAGCGGACGCGGGAGATCGGCATCCTGAAGGGCATCGGGGCGTCGCGGGTCCAGGTGTTCGGCCTCGTGCTGGCGGAGGCGGGGCTGATCGCGGCGGGCGGTATCCTGGTCGGGTTCCTCCTGACGTGGGGCGCGCGGGCCGTCATCCTGCACGCCCAGCCGCTGTGGACGGTGGCGATTCCGCCGGTGCGGCACGCGTACGCCGCCCTGCTGGCCGCCGGCGGCACGCTGCTCGGGGCCCTGCACCCGGCGGCCCGGGCCGCGCGGCAGGATCCGGTGGAGAGTCTGCGGGAGGAATAGAATGGTGGGTGGCATGGCCACCTCAGCGTTGAGCCGTCGACGGAACGTCGACGGTCTTTCGCACCAAGCCTTCTCCTGCGCTCGGCGTCGACCTCCGGTCGACGGCTCAACGCGGCGTGACGAGAGCCTTTCTGAAATGACAAGATGAATCGCAGGGACACCCAAGCGTCCAAACACAAACCATGGCACCGATCCTCGAAACGCACAACCTGACGAAGGTGTACGGCACCGACGGCGTTGAGACGCCAGCCCTGCGGGGCGTGGACCTGGCGGTCGAGGCCGGCGAGTTCATCTCCATCATGGGGCCGAGCGGGTGCGGCAAGAGCACGCTCCTGTACCTGCTGGGCCTGCTGGCGACGCCGACGGAGGGCACCGTCCGCATCGACGGGCAGGATACGGCGGGCCTCGGCGACGGCGGCCGCACGCGGCTGCGTCGGCGGCACATCGGATACGTCTTCCAGCGGTTCAACCTGCTGCCGACGCTCTCGGCGGAGGAGAACGTGGGCCTGGCGCTGCGGCTGCGGGGCCGGCGGCCGGGGACGGCGCCGCGCGAGATGCTCGCCGCTGTCGGACTGGAGGACAAGCGCCGCCGCCGGCCGGGGCAACTCAGCGTCGGCGAGCAGCAGCGGGTGGCGGTGGCCCGGGCGCTCGTGACGCGGCCGACGGTGCTGCTCGCGGACGAGCCGACGGGGAACCTCGACTCGGCGGCCTCGGCGCGGGTAATGGACCTGGTGGGCCGGCTGCACCGGGAGCACGGGCAGACGGTGGTGCTGATTTCGCACGACCCGCAGGTGGCCGAGCGGGCCGACCGCCTCGTAAGGATGCGCGATGGCCGATTCCTCGACGCCTGACGCCCCCGCCGACGCGCGCGACCTGCGGCTTGAGCGGCACGAGCGGCTGAGCCTGACGTCCTGGTTCGTCCCGTTCGTGCTGCTGATGGCACTGGTGGGCGGGGTGTACCTGCTGGGCGGCGAGGGGTCGACGGCGGCAGGGCTGGCGATGCTGTTCGGGTACCTCTCCCTGGCGTGCACGTTCCTGCCGCTGCCGACCGCGTGGATCGTGATCTGGGCGGCGGCGCCGGCCGCGAAGGGCGGCCTGGGCCTCGACCCGTGGGTCGTGGCGAGCGTCGGGGCGGCCGGCACGGCCGTCGCCAATATGCACGATTATTACCTCGTGACGTTTCTGCATCGGTATCAGCCGGTGCGGCGGATCCGGATGTCGCGCCTGTACCGGCGCTTTGCCGCGTGGTACAACCGGGCCCCGTTCGGGACGCTGGCGGCGGCGTCGTTTCTGCCGATCCCCGTGGACGTGGTGCGGCTGCTGGCCATCAGCGAGGGGTACAACCGGGCGAAGTTCGCCCTGGGGTCGCTGGTCGGCCGCTGGCCGCGGTATTTGCTCTTTGCGATCCTGGCGGACGCGTTCGAACTCGGCTGGCAGTGGGTCGTGGGCGTGCTCGGGGCGACGGTGTGCCTGGGCCTGTGGCGCGGCCTGCCGCCCCTCATCCAGCGGCTTCACCGGCGCGGGCGTGACGCGAACGAGACGGAAGAGGAGACATCGGAATGAGATGGTTCGTATTTCTGGCGATCTGTGTGCTCGCTAATCCGGCCTGCGCCGCCGCGGCCCGCGCCGAAGCGGACGGCGCCGTGCGCGGCGGGTCTCCGCGCCCGCCGCGCATCACGGGGCGCGTTCCTTCGTGCGCGGTGGGTTCGGAGACCCACCGCGCAACGGCGTCGGGCGACATCGTGCTGCTGGCCGCCCCTCCGCCCGCCGAGACGAAAGCCGAGACGGCCGAGGCGCTCGCCCCCGAGGTCCGCACGGTCCTCGAGAAGATGGAGAAGGCCGGCGAGGCCGTCCGCACCCTCCGGGCGCAGTTCGATTACGAACTCAACCAGACGCTGTACGAGGACATCCAGAAACGCAAGGGCCGCGTCGTCTACGCCGCACCGAACCGGCTGCGGTTCGAGTTCACGGACCGGCCAAAGGAGACGTTCGTCTTCGACGGGCGGGTGGTGTACCACGTGAAGCCGTCGACGCGGCAACTCATCCTGTGGGAGATGCGGACAGCGGACGAGGCGCCCGTGGAGGCGCTGACGCTGGGCAAGACGCCGTTCCCCCTGCCGTTCGGGCAGAAGAAGGCGGCGGTGGTGAAGCACTTCCGCGTCAGCCGCGACGCTACGGCCGAGGCGAAGGACCCGAAGAAGCGGCGGGTCCTGGCGCTCGTGCCGAAGAAGCGGACGACGCTGGCGCAGGATTACACGCGCATCCTCTTGTGGGTCGACACGGAGCGATGGATGCCGACGCGGGCCCGGCTGCTGGACACCAGCGAGAACATCACGACGGTCGACTTCCACCACATCCAGACGAACGTGGACCTGGAGAAGAACCCGTTCGCGCGGCCGAAGGTGCCGGAGGACTGGGAGGTCGTGGAGCACCGGAAAGCCGACGCGGGGAAATGACGAATGACGAATGGCGAATGACGATTGAATGAGGAATGACGAAGGGATCGGCCCCGCCAGCAGGCTTCCATCAACCGGGATTCGTCATTCTTTCGTCATTCGGGCCTCGTCACTCATCATTTCAGTTTGGCCTTGACGGCCTCCGCCTGCCGCTCCAGGGTCTCGGCGTCGGCCTCGCCGGCGGGCCAGCGATAGCCGAGGCCGTCGTCCGGCACGCGCGGGATAAAGTGGATGTGCACGTGTCCGACGGCCTGACCGGCCACGCGGCCGTTGTTCTGGAGGACGTTGAGGCCGTCGGCGCCCATCGCCTCCTGCACGGCCCGGGCGAGGCCGGGAATCTGCCGGCCGAGGTGGGCGACCTCCTCCGGCGGCATCTCGCCGATGACCCCGTAGTGCGTCTTGGGGATGAGGAGGGTGTGCCCGTCGGAGAGCGGGCCGATGTCCATAAACGCCAGGCACTGCTCGTCCTCGTAGACGCGGGTGCAGGGAATCTCGCCGGCCACGATCTTGCAGAAGATGCAGTCTTCGGGCATGAGGCTCTCCTGAAACAGGCGGTCGCACCGTCACGTGGGGTGGCTTGCTTTCGTGCGGTTGCGAAAGCGTGCGCTTCGGGCGCGCGGGACACACGCTTTCGCAAGAGTGCGAGAGCATGCCAGCCGGCGTGCGAACGGCGAAGACGCAAAGACCACGGCGAGATTCTTCGGCCCGCACGCGGGCCTCAGAATGACATCCTGAGAGAGCCCCGCACACCGAAGACACACGCCGCGCGGCCGTGCCCCGCACGATCGGTGTCTTACTCCTCGGCCTCTTCGGTCTCGCGCATCTCGGTGAGTTCGAGGCGGCACAGTTGGGTGCCGTCGCCGACGCGGTGGCGTCCGAGTTTCAGGACGCGGGTGTAGCCACCCGGCCGGTCGGCAAAGCGGGGCGCAATGTCCTCGACGAGTTTCCTGGCGGCGTCCTCGTCCTGGAGTCGGCTGGCCACGCGGCGCCGGGCCTGGAGGGTGCCCTTGCGGGCGGTGGTGATGAGGCGTTCGACGAACCGGCGGGCCTCCTTGGCCTTGGGGACGGTGGTGGTGATGGCCTCGTGGCGGATCAGCGCGCAGGCGAGGCTCTGCAGGGTGGCCGTGCGGTGGCTGCCCGTCCGTCCGAGTTTGCGTTGGCGTTTTACGTGCCGCATGTCAACTGCTCCCTCCGCCGCCGGCGGTCACCCCTTCAAGGTCCATGCCGAGGCTGAGCCCGAGGTCGGCGAGTTTCCGTTTGACCTCGCGGAGGCTCGTCTTGCCGAAGGACCGGATGGCCAGGAGGTCGTCCTCGGCGAGGCGGACGAGTTGGCCGACGGTCATGATGTTGTCGGACTCGAGGCAGTTGGCCGCCCGGACCGAGAGGTTGAGTTCGGCAATGGGCATGGCGAGTTTGCGTTCGAGTTCGGAGACGTATTCCTCGGCGCCGGCGGCCTCCTCGACCTCCGGGGCGGCCTCGGGGGCGATCTCCTCGCCCGGCTGGAAGTACTCGACGAACGGATTCAGATGCTTCCGCATGATCTTGGCGGCCTCGACGAGGGCCATGTCGGGCGAGACCGTGCCGTTCGTCCACACCTCGAGCACGAGGCGGTCGTAATTGGTCCGCTGGCCCACGCGGGTGTCCTCGGTGCGGTAGCGGACGCGCTCGACGGGCGAAAAGTGGCTGTCGATGGGCACGTAGCCGACTTCCTGGTCGCCCTCGGGGGTGTTCTCCTCGGCGGTGACGTAGCCCCGGCCCTTTTCGACCTGGAGTTCCATCGAGAGGCGCGCGTCCTTGGCGAGCGTGCAGATGACGTGGTCCGGGTTGAGAATCTCGACGTGCGGGTCGGTCTCGATCATGCCGGCCGTCACGGGGCCGGGCTCGTCGGCTTCGAGGGTCACGGTGCGCGGCTGTGTGCCTTCGAGGCGGACGATAAGGCCCTTGACGTTGAGGATGATATCCGTCACGTCCTCGATGACGCCGTCGACGCTGGAGAACTCGTGGAGGACGTTTTCGATGCGCACACCGGTGACCGCGGCGCCCTCGAGGCTGGACAGGAGAATGCGCCGGATGCTGTTGCCGATGGTCACGCCGAAGCCGCGTTCGAACGGTTCGGCGATGAACTGCCCGTACGTGGGGGCCTGGGTATCCTCGTCCAAGACCACGCGTGTGGGAAGTTCGAGCCCCTTCCATCTGATCCGCATCACGATTGTGGCCTCCTCGCCTATGGGCTATCGGCTGCAGAACTCGACGATCAGTTGCTCGTTGATCTGGATGGAGACGTCGTCCCGGGTGGGGAGCGCGTGGACCTCGCCGCGGAAGCGCTCGGGGTCGGCGTCGAGCCATTCGGGCACGATGCGGTCCTCCTCGGCCTCGATGTAAGCCCGGACGAGATCGCGGCTGGTTTTCTTGTCGCGGATCTCGATGACGTCGCCGACCTCGACCTTCTGGCTGCCGACGTTCGACCGCCGGCCGTTCACGTGCACGTGCCCGTGCAGAATGAGTTGGCGCGCGGCGCTGCGGCTGGGCGCGAAGCCCAACCGGTAGACGACGTTGTCGAGACGGCGCTCCATGAGGACGAGCAGCCGTTCGCCGGTCGATCCCTTGCCGCGCGCCGCTTCCTCGTAGAACCGGCGGAACTGCTTTTCGAGCACGCCGTAGTACCAGCGCAGTTTCTGTTTTTCGCGGAGGCGCAGGCCGTACTCGCTCTGGCGGCGGCGTCGCCAGAAGTGCATGCCGGGGGGCTTGCTGCGCCACTGCTTCTCGATGGCGCACTTGGCGGTCTCGCACCGCAGCCCCTTCAGGTACAGTTTCATGCCGGCGCGCCGACATCGGCGGCAGACCGGTCCAGTGTAGCGAGCCATACGATTCTCCCGGCTTGGCCCGTCAGACGCGTCGGCGTTTGGGCGGGCGACATCCGTTGTGCGGGATCGGGGTGGCATCCTCGATGCTGGTCACCTTCAGGCCGGCCGCCTGCAACGCCGTGATGGCCGACTCCCGCCCCGACCCGGGCCCGCGGACCCGGACCTCGACCTCGCGCATTCCCATCTTCTTGGCCTTCTCGGCGCACGCCTCGGCGGCCCGCTGGGCCGCGAACGGCGTGGACTTGCGGCTGCCCTTGAACCCGATGCTGCCGGCGGAGTCCTGGCACATGACGTTGCCCGCCGGGTCGGTGATCGTGACAATCGTATTGTTGAACGTGGCCTTGACGTAGACGACGCCCTTGGCCACGCCGCGCCGTGTCTTGCGCTTCTTCTTCTTCCGCTTCGCCATTGCCTCTCCGTCCGATTCCGTGCGTCGGGCCCTCGCCCCGCCGCATGCGGGGTCCGACGGCCCGTCTCTGGCTTAACGCAGTTCCTTGACGCCCTTCTTTCCGGCCACGGTCTTGCGGGGCCCCTTGCGGGTCCGGGCATTGGTCCGGGTCCGCTGGCCGCGCACCGGCAGCCCGCGGCGGTGACGCCGGCCGCGGTAACACCCGATGTCGCGCAGGCGGGCGATGTTCTGGAGCACCTGCCGCCTCAGCGCCCCCTCGATGACGTAACTGCGGTCGAGGATGGTGGCGATGCGGCCGATGTCATCCTCGGTCAGTTCCTTCATGCGGCCTTCGGGGTCGATGCCCGCTTCCTCACAGATTTTCCTGGCGCCGGCCTTGCCGATGCCATGGATGGCCGTCAGCGCCACCCACGTCACCTTGTCGGCCGGCACGTCGACACCGGCGATGCGCGGCATGGTTTATGTCCTCCTTGCCTTCATCTTCTGGCGCTGCTTGTGGCGGGGATTGGTGCAGATGACCCGCACCACGCCGTGGCGGCGCACGATCTTGCAGTTCTCGCAAATCCGTTTGACGCTGGTCCGTACTTTCATCGTCCCACACCTCTCGACAACGTCGGGCGCGGCCGTTTCAGCCGGTCCGGTAGACGATGCGGCCCTTGGTGAGGTCGTACGGCGAGAGTTCCACCGTGACCTGGTCGCCGGGCAGGATTCGGATGAAGTGCATCCGCATCCGCCCGGACATGTGGGCCAGCACCTTGTGGCCGTTCTCCAGTTCCACCCGGAACATGGCGTTCGGCAGCGCCTCGGTAACCGTTCCCTCCATCCGGATGACGTCCTTGGCCATGATGTTGGACTCATCCTCCCGGTTCGGGTTCAGTCCACCGCGTCAGGGCTTCGCACCCGTCGGGGCGGACCACGAACGTATCTTCAAAATGTGCACACGGCTTGCCGTCCTTCGTGACGACGGTCCAGCCGTCGTCGGCCTCGCGGACGTGCCGGCGGCCCAGGTTGACCATGGGCTCGACCGCCATCGTCATGTTCTCGACAAGGAGGAAATCGTCCCGCATCATGCTGCGGCCGACGTAGTTCGGCACGCGGGGTTCCTCCCACATCGTCTTCCCGATGCCGTGCCCCACGTACTCGCGTACGACCGAGAAGCCGGCACTGGTAACGCAATCCTCCATGCGGCCGGCGACGGCCGACCAGAACAGCCCCGGCCGCGCCTCGCGCCGCGCGATCGCGAGCGCCTCTTCGGTCACCTCCAGCAGCCGGCGGACACGATGCGGCACGTCGCCGACGGCGAACGTCCGGGCCGCGTCGCCGCACCAGCCGTCCTTCTCGACGCCCACGTCGATGCTGACGATGTCGCCCTCTTCGAGGCGCCTGGGACCCGGGATGCCGTGCACCAGTTCCTCGTTGATCGAGGCGCAGATGTTGCCCGGGTACGTGCGCCCGCCTCGCGGGTGCGGCTGGCCGTAGAAGAGCGGCCGCCCGCCGCGCTCCCGGATGATTCGCAGGGCCTCGGCGTCGAGGTCGGCCGTCGTGACGCCCGGCGCCACCCTCTGCCCGAGGCGGACGAGGACCTCGCCGACGATCTGCCCGGCCGCCCGCATCTTCACGATGTCTTCGTCGCGCTTGGGGCGGATGCTCATGCCGGGCCGGCGTCTCAGCCGCTTTGTACCTGTGCGTCCACTTGTTCAAAGAGCCGCTGCCGGACCTCGTCCGGCGTCCCGCTGCCGTCCACGCGGATCAGCAGGCCTCGCTTCTCGTAGTACTCGATGAGCGGCGCCGTCGCCTCCTGGTAGGTGGCCAGGCGCTGCCGCACCGTCTCGGGCTTATCGTCGTCGCGCGTGACGAGGTCGGCCCCGCACGCGTCGCACTTGCCTTCGGTCTCGGGCGGGATGTGCTCGGTGTGATACGACCGCCCGCACTGCGGGCACACCCGCCGGCCGCTCATCCGCTTCACGATCACCTCCGGGTCCACCGACAGGTAGACCACGGCGTCGAGCGTATGGCCACTCTCTTCCAGGGCTTCGTCCAGGGCCCGTGCCTGCGGCTCGGTCCGCGGGAAGCCGTCGAGCAGCCAGCCGTCGCGGCAATCGTCGGCCTGAAGCCGGCCGACCACCGCCTTGACGGTGATCTCGTCGGGCACCAGGGCGCCCGAATCCAGGTACTCCTTAATCTGTTTGCCCAGGTCCGTTTCGCCCGCGATCTCGGCGCGGAAGATATCGCCGCTCGACACGTGCGGGATACCGTACCGCTCCGCCGTCTGCTTGGCCTGGGTACCCTTCCCTGCACCGGGCGGGCCCATGAAGACGAGTCGCACGCGAGCGGCTCCTTTCCGGTTGTCGATGCGCTCGGCCGGGCACGACGGCCCCGGCCCGATGGTTCTCTGTGGCGCGGCCCGTCAGCCGCGGCGTCCCTTGACGCGTCCCTCGGCCAGGAACCCTTCGTAGTGGCGCATGACCAGGTGCGATTCGATCCGCTGCACGAGGTCCAGCGCCACGCTGACGATAATCAGGAGCCCCGTGCCGCCCAGGAACCCCGTCATGACGCGGTCGACGCCGGTCAGGCTGCTGACGGCGATGGGCAGGATGGCCACCGCCGCCAGGAACGCCGCCCCCACGTACGTGATGCGGTTGACGACGCGTTCCAGGTAGTCGGCGGTGCGTTTGCCCGGCCGCATGCCCGGCACGAAGTTGCCCCAGTCGCGGAGGTTGTTGGCGATTTCGCGCGGCTGGAACGTGATGGCCGTCCAGAAATAGCAGAAGACGAAGATCAGGCCGACGTAGACGAGGATGTAAATCGGGCCGCCGCGGAACGCGTTCGAGAGTTCCTGCATGAACGTCCAGGCCCAGGTGCCCTGGGTGGCCTCCGACAGCATGCCGAACAGGTACATCGGCAGGAACAGGAGGCTGCTGGCGAAGATGACCGGGATGACGCCGGCCTGGTTCACCCGCAGGGGCAGGTACTGGCGCTGGCCGCCGTACATCCGCCGGCCGCGCGTATGCTTGGCCTGCTGAATCGGAATCCGCCGCTGCGCCTGCGTAATCAGCACCACGCCGATGATGACGCCGACGAACATGACCAGGATGAGAAAGACCGTTTCGATGCCGATCTTGCCGGCCCCGCCGTAGAAGCCCAGGAACTCGAGGGTGGCGTTCTGGCTGACGTACTGGGCGACGGCCGGCAGGCGGTCCACGATGCCCGCCATGATGATCAGGCTGATGCCGTTGCCGATGCCGTACTCGTCCACGAGTTCGCCCAGCCACATGAGGAGGATCGTCCCCCCCGTCATGGCGACCACGCAGACGAGGTAGTACATGACGGGGCTGACGTCGCCGCCCCGCCATCCGGCGCCGGACAGGTTCTGGCCGGGCACGTAACTGCCCGTCCGCGCGATGAACGACGCCTGGACCAGGCACAGGAGCACCGTGAGGTACCGGGTGTACTCGTTGATTTTTCGCCGGCCGCTCTCCCCCTCCTTGGCGAGTTTCTCCAGCGACGGGATCGCCTGCGTCAACAACTGGAGGATGATCGAGGCGCTGATGTACGGCATGATGCCGAGCGAGAAGAGGAACGGCCCGAAACTGCCTCCCGTGATGCGTGCGATGAAGTTCAGGTACCCGCCGAGGGCCCCGCCGCCGGCCTCGGCCGCCGCCTCCGCGGCCACCAGGTCGTGCAGATACTGCGAGTGCGTGCCCGGAATCGGCATGTACATGCCGACACGATAGACGGCGATGATGAGGATCGTGAAGAGGATCTTCCGCCTCAGATCCGGAATCTTGAACACGTTGACCAGGGAGCCGATCACGCCTCGAGAACCTCCGCCTGGCCGCCCGCACCCTCAATCTTCTCGCGGGCCGAGGCGCTGAACGCGTGGGCCCGGACCGTCAGTTCCTTCGTCAACTCGCCGCCGCCCAGGATCTTGACGCGCCGGACGCGGCCCTTGACCAGGCCGGCCTCGCGCAGCGCCGCCGGGTCGACCTCGGTGCCCTTGCGAAACCGGTTCAGGGCCTCGACGTTGACGGCGACGACGGGCTCGGCGAACGCCAGGTTCGAGAACCCGCGTTTGGGCAGTCGGCGGAAGAGGGGCATCTGGCCGCCCTCGTACGTCGCGGCGCGCGAGTAGCCCGACCGCGACTTGGCGCCCTTGTGGCCCCGGCCGCAGGTCTTCCCCGACCCGCTGCCCATGCCGCGGCCGACGCGCCTGCGCCGCCGGTGCCCCTTGCCGCTTCGTTTCACGTCGCTCAGGTTCACGACTGGTCCTCGGACTCGTTGGCGTCGGCCGGCTGGTCCGGCCCGGTGGTTTCGCGGCGCTCGTCGGCCTGCGGTTCGGCGGGGGGCGGCGGGCTGGGAGCCGCCTCGCGCGACTCGCCCGTTTCGGCCGCTTCGTCGGTGGCCACCGCCACGTCGGTCTCGGTGGTGGTCGGGGCCTCCGCCTCGCCCGTGGGCTCGGCCAGTTTCTCCGGGGCGGGTTCGGGGCGCGGCTCGGCGGCCTTTTCGGCGGCCCGTTCGGCCTTCCCGGGACCGGTCAGTTCCTCGACCGGCACCCCGCGGAGCCGCGCCACCTCCCTGGCGTCCTTGAGTTTCATCAGCCCGTCCATGGCGGCCTTGACGAGGTTCACCGGGTTGTTCGACCCGATGGACTTGGTCAGGATGTTGCGGATGCCGACCATCTGGCAGACGGCCCGCACGCCGCCGCCCGCGATGACGCCCGTACCGGGCCCCGCCGGTCGCATGTACACCCGGGCCGCGCCGAACCGCCCCGTGACCGCGTGCGGGATGGTGTCGCCCTTGAGGGGAATCTCGACGAGGCTCTTCTTGCCCTCCGAGATGCTCTTCTCGACGGCGGGCGGCACCTCGTTCGCCTTGCCGTACCCGATGCCCACGCGTCCGCGGCGGTCGCCGACGACAGTCAGCGCACTGAAACTGAACCGGCGTCCGCCCTTGACGACCTTGGCGGAGCGGTTGATGTTGACGACCGTGTCCTGGAGGTCGCCTTCCTCGCCGAAGAACCGTTTTGTACCATCCGACTTGGCCACGCCGTGCGTTCCTTTGCTTGGGTCCGGGCGTCAGAAGCGGAGGCCGGCCTCGCGAGCGGCTTCGGCCAGGGCCTTGACCCGGCCGTGGTATTTCCGCCCGCCTCGGTCGAAGCAGACGGCCTCGACGCCGGCCTTCTTGGCGCGGTCGGCCAGCACCTGGCCGACCTTGGCGGCGGCGTCGCGATTGGCGGTGGAGTCGACGCCCTCGCGGACCTCCTTGCTGAGCGTGCTGGCCGAGGCCAGCGTCCGCCCGGAGATGTCGTCGATCACCTGGGCGTAAATATGTTTGAGGCTGCGGTAGACGCTGAGGCGGGGCCGGTCGGGCGTCCCGACCACCTGCCGCCGCACGTGCCGCTTCCGCCGCCGCAGCGTCGCCCGTTTGTGCTTGACGTCCGTCATGCCATCGCTCTCCGGCGGGGCGCGTTACTGGGCGCCGCTCACGAAAGTCTTGCCGGCCTTTCGGCGAATCTGCTCGCCGAGGTACCGGAACCCCTTGCCGAGGTACGGCTCGGCGGGACGCAGGTGCCGGATCTCCGCCGCGAATTCCCCCACCAGTTGCTTGTCGCATCCCTGGACGAAGAAGCGGGCGGGCGTCTCGTTGCCGCGCGTATTGGGCACCTCGATCTCGACCTCGATGCCGCTGGGGATCGCCTTCTCCACCGGGTGCGCCACGCCGCACTGGAACACCAGTGTCTGCCCCTGCTGCTGCACCGAGTACCCCGTGCCGTACAGTTCCAGGCCGCGGCGGTAGCCCTGGGTCACGCCCTCGACCATATTGGCGATGAGGGAGCGCGTCAGGCCGTGCATCGCCTTGCTGCGGCGCTGGTCGTCGGGCCGCTCGACGCGGACCTCGCGGGCGTCCTCGTCGACGGTCACCGTCAGGCCGAAGGGGTGCGCCCACTCGAGTTTCCCTCGCGGGCCTTCGACGCGGACGGTCCGCCCCTGGACGGCGGCCTTGACGCCGTCGGGCAGGGGAACCGGTTGTTTTCCGATACGCGACATCGCATTCTCTCCGCCCGTGCGGGGCGTTACCAGATGGTGCAGAGCAGTTCGCCGCCCACGTGAAGCCGGCGGGCCTGGCGGTCGCTGAGCACGCCGCGGCTGGTCGTATAGATGGCCACGCCCAGCCCGCCGAGGACCGGCTCGATATCGTCGGCCTTGCAATAGACGCGCCGGCTGAGTTTCGAGCCGCGCTCCAGGTGCGTCAGGACGTCCTCGCCGTCCGGCCCGTATTTCAGGTGGACGCGGATGAGCCCCTGCCGGCCGTCGTCGATCTCGTCGAACCCCTGGATGTACCCCTCGGCGCGCATCACCTGGAGCACGCCACGCACCGTGCCCGAGGCCAGCACGTCGACGGTCCCCTTGTGCCGCTGGAGGGCATTGCGGATGCGCGTCAGCATGTCGGCGATGGTGTCCTTGTTCACCCGCCCGAACCTCCCTGTGAGTGCTACCACGACGCCTTGCGGACGCCGGGAATCTGGCCCTTGTGGGCGAGTTCCCGGAAACAGATGCGGCAGATGCCGAACTTGCGGTAGACGGCCCGCGGCCGGCCGCACAGTTCGCACCGCCGGACGCGGCGCGTCATGAATTTCGGTTCGCGTTTCGCCTTCAGTCGCTGGGCTTTCGTGGCCATGGCGTCTCCGGCCGGATCATTCCTCGCGCCGGAACGGGAACCCGAGGCCCTCCAGGAGGGCCCGCGACTCCGCGTCCGACTCGCTGTTCTGAATCACGATCGTTATGTTCATGCCCTGCTGGTACTGGACGTCGTCGACGCTGATCTCCGGAAAGACCAACTGCTCCGACACGCCCATCGAGTAATTGCCCCGGCCGTCGAACGAGTCCGTCGGCATGCCGCGGAAGTCGCGGATGCGCGGCATGGCCAGGTTGATGAGCCGGTCCAGGAACTCGTACATGCGTGCCGCGCGCAGGGTCACCTTGCACCCGACGTCCACGCCGGCGCGAATCTGGAACGCCGAGACGCTCTTGCGGGCCTTCGTCAGGGCCGGCCGCTGGCCCGCGATGCGGGCCAGGTCGTCCATGGCGGCCTCGATGCGCTTGGGCTCCTCGCGGCCGCGGCCGAGGCCCATCGAGACGACGATCTTCTCCAGCCGGGGCAGGCTGTGGACGTTCTCCCGGCCCAGGCGCTCCCGGAGCATCGGGACGACCTCGCTGCGGTATTGTTCGAGTAACCGAGTCATGACGATTACATTTTCCCGAGGTCCGCGCCGCAGGCCCGGCAGACGCGGTGCTTCGTGCCGTCCTCGTCGGTCCGGACGCCGACGCGGACGCCCTTGTCGCACCTGGCACAGACGACCTTCAGGTTCGAGAGGTCGACGGGGGCCTCGATTTCGAGGCGGCCGCCCTGCGGGTTCCGCCGCGACCGACGCAGGTGCTTGTACACCCGGTTCACGCCCTCGACGATGGCCTGGCCCTTGCCGCGGTCCACGCGCAGGACGCGGGCGCGGACCCCGCGGTCCTCGCCGGCAATGACCTCGACCGTGTCGTCGCGCCGAACGTGCATCACGCCTCTCCGGACCCTCTTGAACCGGCGTCATCGCCGGTTGCCGCACGCCGGCCTTCCCCGGCTGCCGCGATTCTCTGCCTGCTCCCGCCGCAGTGGCCTGGGAAGGCCGCCGCGCGGAACTCCACTTCCCTAAACGACCTCGCTGGCGAGCGAGACGATTCGCATGTACCGCTTTTCCCTGAGTTCGCGTGCCACCGCCCCGAACACCCGCGTGCCGCGCGGGTTCCCGTCGCGGTCGATCAGGACGACGGCGTTGCGGTCGAAGCGGACGAACGAGCCGTCCGCCCGCCGCGTCGGGTACCGCGTCCGGACGATGACGGCCCGGACGACCTCGCCCTTCTTGGCGTCGCCGCTCGGCACCGCCTTCTGGACGGAGGCGATGATGATGTCGCCGATGCCGGCGGTGGCCCGCGTGTACCCGCGGCGGCGGGTCGAACCGCCCAGCACCCGGATCGCCCGGACGGTCCGGGCGCCGGTGTTGTCGGCCACGTCGAGCACGCTCTGCATCTGGATCATCGGTGCCGTCTCCGGATGGTTACGTCGCCGGCGACTCCGCGTCGTCGGGGGTGTCCTCGTCGGTCGGGCCCTCGGCCGGCGGCGTCTCGTCGTCGGCGGCCGGGGCGCGCTCGGCGGCCTCGTCGGCGGCCGGGGCGGGCTCGGCGGCCTCGTCGGCGGGCGGGGCGGGCTCGGCGGCCTCGTCGGCGGCCGGGGCGGGCTCGGC
>JAWODB010000145.1:0-20193 GCA_046483505.1 Phycisphaerae bacterium | reverse complement strand
GCGAGCCGCGGCTTGACGGTCTCCAGGTACCAGTCGCACACGTCGTGCCAGAAGAAATCGTACAGGGCCATGAGCGAGGCCTGGAAGTGGAACGCCTCCAGTTCGCCGGTCACCCGGCGGACGATGTGCTCGGTGCGGGAGAGGATCCAGCGGTCCTCCAGCCGCAGGCGCCCCGCGTCGAAGGCGGCGTCGCCGGCCCCTTCGAGGTTCATCAGGGCGAACCGCACCGCGTTCCAGACCTTGTTGCAGAAGTTGCGGCCCTGGTCGAACTTCGGGCTCGTGTTGCGGCCGGTCTCGGGATCGATCTCGACCGGCATCCGCACGTCCTGCGTCTCGGTGGTCATCCACGCCAGCGTGAAGCGGAGGGCGTCGGCCCCGTGCGTGTGGACCACGTCGAGCGGGTCCACGCCGTTGCCGAGGCTCTTCTTCATCGGCCGGCCCTCGCCGTCCTGGATCATCGCATGGATGTAGACGTCGGAAAACGGCACGTCGTCGCGGCCCTCTTCGTAGCCCGGCTTGAACGCAACCGGCCGGTGGTACAGGCCCATGACGACCATGCGCGCGACCCACAGGGTGATGATCTCACGGGCCGTCACGAGCACGTCCGTCGGGTAATGCGACCGCAAGTCGTCGGTCTCCTCGGGCCAGCCGAGCGTCGAGAACGGCCAGAGGGCCGAGGAGAACCACGTGTCGAGCACATCCGGGTCGCGGACGAACCCGGCCTCCTCCAGGTGCCGCTCGGCCGCCTCGCCGCCGTCGGGGACGGCGATAAACGCCACGCGCCGGTCGGCCTCGGTCGTCAGGCGGACGGCGACTTCCGTGCCGTCGATCTCCTGCTGCCACAGGGCGGGCGCGTCGGCGTCGGCGGCCGCCACCTGGGCCGCGTCGAGCAGCGGGCTGTCGGCGGGGCCCTTCCAGACGGGAATCCGGTGCCCCCACCACAGTTGCCGCGAAATGCACCAGTCCCGTTTCTGACTCAACCAATCGAGATACGCACTGGCGTACCGGTCCGGGTGGAAGCGGACGCGGCCGTCGCGCACCGCCTCCATCGCCCGCTCGGCGAGGTCGTCCATCGCGATGAACCACTGGTCCGACAGGTACGGCTCGACGGGCGTCTTCGAGCGGTCGCTGTGACCGATCTCCGTCTGATACGGCTCGACGCGCTCGAGCAGGCCCTGCGCCTCCAGGTCCGCGACGACGCGCTTGCGGGCCTCGAACCGGTCGAGCCCCTCGTACGGCCCGCCGCTTGAGTTGATGCGCCCGTCGGGCGTCAGGATATTGATCATCTCCAGGCCGTTCCGGAGGCCCGCCTCGTAATCGTTCGGGTCGTGGGCCGGCGTCACCTTGACACACCCCGAGCCGAACGCCGGGTCCACGAGTTGCCCGTCGGCGACGACCGGCAGCGGCCGGTCGAGCAGCGGCAGGAGGACGCTCCGGCCGATGAGGTGCTGATACCGCTCGTCGTCGGGATGGACGGCGACGGCCGTGTCGCCCAGCATCGTCTCGGGCCGGGTGGTGGCCACCGTCACGAACTCGCCCGGCGCGTCCTGCACGGGGTACCGGATGTGCCACAGGTGCCCCGCGACCGTTTCGTGGTACACCTCGTCGTCGGCGACGGCGGTCTGGAGGTGGGTGTCCCAGTTCACGAGCCGCAGGCCCCGGTAGATGAGCCCGTCGCGGAACATGCGGTAGAAGGCCGCGCGCACGGCCCGGGCGCACATCTCGTCCAGCGTAAAGCGGGTGCGCGACCAGTCGCACGAGCAGCCGACGCGTTTGAGTTGCTCCAGGATGAGGTCGCCGCTCCGTTTACGCCAGGCCCAGATGCGCTCGACGAGTCCTTCGCGGCCGACGTCGTGGCGGGTCTTGCCCTCCTCCTCGAACATCCGCCGTTCGACCACGGCCTGGGTGGCGATGCCGGCGTGGTCGGTGCCGGGCAGCCAGAGGGTGCGGCGGCCCTGCATCCGCCGCCAGCGGACGAGGATGTCCTGGAGGGCGTTGTTCAGGGCGTGGCCCAGGTGCAGGCGGTCCGTGACGTTGGGCGGCGGGATGACGATGGTGTACGGCTCGCGCGGGGCGTCGGGCGGCGGCCGGAAGTGGCCGCCCTCTTCCCACGCCCGGTAGATGCGGTCCTCCACCGACGAGGGGTCGTACTGCTTGGGCAGCGGCTCGGCCTGCGGGTCCGCGGTCGGTGGTGTCACGACGTGCTCCTCGGGTCCTTCGTCACTTGTCATTGGTCATTTGTCGTTCGTCGTCGTCGGCTTGTCGCTTGTGGCTGGCGGCTTGTGGCTGGCCTGCTCCCCGTCCTTGGTGAGTTTGTACTCGAAACTATCGACCAGCGCCTGCCAGGAGGCGTCGATGATATTCTCCGAGACGCCCACCGTGCCCCAGTGCTCGTCGCGGTCGCGGGACTCGATGACGACGCGGACGCTGGCGGCCGTGCCCGCCCCCGTGTTGATGACCCGGACCTTGTAGTCCGTCAGGCTCATCGCCTCCAGGTTCGGGTACGCGGCATTCAGTGCCTTCCGCAGGGCGGCGTCGAGGGCGTTGACCGGGCCGTCGCCCTCCGCCACCGTGTGCTGCCACACGCCGTCCACGCAGAGTTTGACGGTCGCCTCGGTTACGGGCTCGCGGTCGTCGTCCTTCTTGATAGCCACCGTGTAGTGGTCGAGGTCGAAGAACGGCTCGGCCAGGCCCGCGAGTCTTCGGACCAGGAGGACGAACGAGGCCTCGGCGGCCTCGTAATGGTAGCCGGCGTTCTCGCGCTGCTGGACCTCCTCCAGGACCTTCTTCTGGAGGGCCTCGTCGGTCTCGAACCGCGTGCCGCCCACCTTCGCCAGGATGGTGCCGCGGCCGGAGAGTTCGCTGACCAGGATGCGGCGCGTGTTCCCGACGCGGGCCGGGTCCACGTGCTCGTACGACGTTTCCTCGCGGGCCACCGCCGAGGCGTGCATCCCGCCCTTGTGCGCGAACGCCGCCGGCCCCACGTACGGCTGCCCGGGCACCATCAGCAGGTTCGCCACGTCGTAGACGAACCGCGAGACCTCCGTCAGGCGGGCCAGGCGCTCCGGGCCGAGGCACTGGCGGCCCATCTTCAGTTCCAGGTCCGGGACCAGGACGCACAGGTCCGCGTTGCCGCACCGTTCGCCCAGCCCGTTGATGGTGCCCTGGACCTGGGTGCACCCCGCGCGGACGGCGGCCAGCGAGTTCGCCACCGCCAGGCCCGTGTCGTTGTGGCAATGGACGGCCAGTGCCCCGCCGACCTCGCGGGCGGTCGCCTCGACGATCTCGTGCACCTCCTCCGGCAGGCACCCGCCGTTCGTGTCGCAGAGGACGAGCCAGTCGGCCCCGGCCTCCAGCGCCGCCGCCAGCACCGCGAGGGCGGCGTCGGCGCTCGCCTTGTACCCGTCGAAATAGTGCTCGGCATCGAAGAAGACGGTCCGGCCGGCCTCCTTGGCCAGGCGGACCGAGTCGCGGACCATGGCCAGGTTCTCGTCCGGGTCGGTCCGCAGGACGTTGCGGACGTGGAACTCCCACGCCTTGCCCACGAGGGCCACGGCCTCGGTCCCGGCCGCCAGGACGCCCGCCAGGCCGGCGTCGTCCTCGGCCCGGGTGCCCACCCGCCGGGTCATGCCGAACGCGACCGGCCGGGCGTGGGCCAGCGGCTTCTCCGCCAGCGCCCGGAACACCTCCTGGTCCTTCGGGTTGCTCGCCGGGTACCCGGCCTCGATGTAGTCGATGCCGAGCCCGTCGAGGCGGCGGGCGATGTCGAGTTTGTCCAGGAGGCTGAGACTGACGCCCTCGCCCTGGGTGCCGTCCCGCAGCGTCGTATCGTACGTGACCACGCGTGTCATGGTTCGTGCCTTTGGTTCGCGGGAACGCACGCGGCCGCGAGCGTGTCAGGCCGGCCGCCACGTCCCACAAAAAAACCCGGAGCCGTCGGCCCCGGGTCGGTTTCGCGTTTGGCCTGACCTACGCCCGGGGCCCTCCATCGACGACGACGATTACCACGATACCGGGGCGTGCAGCACCCGGACCCTGGGCGAGAGCGGCCTGACCGTCTCGTTGTCCGTGTGCCGACACGCGGGCGACCTCCTGGCACGATCCGGCCCGCCGGGGCATCCGGGGGGCGGAACCGTGCATCGGAGTATACCATCGACCGGACGGGGGTCAAACGTTTATTGGAACCCGGCGAGGCATGTGTAACTCCCGCGTGGTGGCCTTCCCAGGCCACCACGCGGGCAAGAACGCCGGGAACCGCGGCAACCAGTTACCAGACCGCTTGGAGAAGCCCGCCGCCCCGGCAGGGGCGACTGAGCGCACGACGGACCTTTCAATCGCCAGGGGCGGGCCTCCCCTCCCCCAGGTCGTACCCCCACTCCACCATCGACGGCAGGCGGTCGCGGTACTCCACCCGGCCGTCGGCGAAGAGGTAGTTCGACCCGATGCCGGGGTCATCCGCGAACGCCGCCGACGCCGGACGCGGGTGCCACTCCCACCGCTCCACCAGGCCGCTCGTCCGGAACGGCACGTTGAACTGGCTGCCCACCGTCTGGCCCGACGCACCGCAGAAGAACAGTATAACCCGCGGCCACTGGGGAAACTGCCGCCGCTGCTCCGCCACCGCCGTGCACGACTGGAGGCCGTTGAAGCCCGGCGCGTCGCCGGCGGTCCCCCACGTGCACCCGGCCTTGCGGCGGAGGTCGTCGGCCGTCCGGAACAGGATGACGTTCAGGGCGTAACTCTCGGGCGGGGCGTCGAGGAACGCCGCGCCGCGGGCCCGCGAGGCGCCGGTCACCGCCTCGCCGCGCAGGTGCCGCTTCGGGTCCGACGGGCAGGTGTACACGTCCAAGGCGTTGACGTACGGCCAGAGGACGACGGACCAGTGCGGCCCAGGCTGGCCCCAGTTGGCCGCCGGCCGCGCGGGCGCCGGGGCGAGGCCGGTCGCCTCGCCCATGCGCGCGAGCAGCCGCTCCGGCCGCTCGCCCGTCATGACGGGCGGCCAGACGTTGCCGGAGTCGGCCAGGTACGCCTCGTACCCCTGCCAGACGGTGCGGAGTTGGTTCCGGCAGGCGAGGCTGTCGGCGGCGGCGAGGGCGCCCGCCATCGCCGGCACCAGCAGAGCCGCCAGCACCGCCAGGATGGCCACGACGAGGAGCATTTCGAGCAGCGTCATGCCGCGGCCGCAGCGGCCGGGCGCAGGATGGCGCGGCCGCCCCGTCATGGCACGAGGAACGAATCGGCGGGCGACCGGGGCAGGTTCTGCGGGTCCGTCGGGTCGCCCTCATCGGGGCGGTAGATGTGGTCGCGCCGCCCGTCGCGCCGCAGGGCGCCGCACCGCGGCGTGGGGGACCACCGGACCTCCCCCGTCAGGTACAGCACGTTCTGGCCGGTGCCGTGATGGTTCAGGCTGTTCGCCTCCGGCTCCGCCTCGGGCGAGACGGTCGGCTGCCGCGTCAACGGCTGCCGCGTGTACGGGTTGCGGTCGGCGCAGACGGCCAGGTCGGGCGGATGGACGGCCCGGTGGGTCGTCGGTGCGCCCGGCCGGGCCACGAGCGGGTCCGTCGCCGGATGGGCCAACTGGTTCTGGTACGAGTACGAGCAGCGCCCCGCGGCCACGCGGCGGAAGAACCGGGTCTCGGCCGGCACGGGCTTGCCGGTGGCGGGATCGGTGGCCACGAACGACATCACCGCCGAGGCGCGGGCACCGTTCAGGCTGGGCCGGTCCGCCGTGGCCGGGCACACGAAGATGCCGGCGTCGGCGTATCCCTGGCGGACGAGGAGCCAGAGGTTGGCCTGGTTGCCGACGGCGCGGACGTGCGGCCAGTTGCAGGTGCCGGGGGCGTCGAAGCGGCTGGCCACGTGCCGCCCGTCGTCGGGCACCTCGCCGCCCAGGGGCGAGGCGGCGCCGCAGTCCGGCAGCCGGCCGTCGTGGTCCGCCGCGTACACGAGCAGGGCCTTGCCGATCTGCGACAGGTTGGCCGCACAGACCGTCCGCTCGGCGGTGTCCTTCGTCGAGGTGACCGCGGGGACGAGGGCCACCAGGAGGCAGGCGAGGCTTCCGACCGCGACGAGCATCTCGGTGAGCGTAATGGCCCGCGTGCCCGCCATGTGCCCGTCCCGCCGAAAAAGAGGAAGGTGTGACAACGTGCTGTCGGTCACGTCACCGCCGGGACAACTGTATGGCACACCTATTCTGCCGTGGGGAGCGGTCGCAATGCAAGCGATTTCGCCACGGGCGGTGGTCCGCTCCGCCGGGCGCTCCGGGGGGGGTGCGCGGGGACCCGAATGTCGTTGACGGGGCCCCCCACCGCCCTACAATGGCAGGCGATATCCAGCGAGAGGACCGCATGCCGGACCACGATTCGCCGCTTGCGTTTGTCACCGGTGCCACGGGGATGATCGGCAGCCATCTGGCGCGCCGCGTCCTGGACGAGGGGTGCCGGGTGCGGGCCCTGGTGCGGCCCACGAGCGACACCGCCCTGCTCCGCGAGTGGGGCGTCGATCTCGTCGAAGGCGACGTCGGCGACCCCGCCGGCGCCCTGACCCCCTACCTGGAGGACGCCGACTACGTCTTCCACTGCGCGGCCCTGGTGTCGGACTGGGCCCGGCTGGAAGACATGGTCCGCGTGAACGTGGAGGGCACGCGGCACCTGGCGGAGGCGGCCATCGCGTGCGGGCGTCTGCGGCGGTTCGTGTACCTGAGTTCGATGATCGTCCTCGGCATGCACGCCCAGCGCGACCTGGACGAATCCGCCCCCGTCATTCACACCGGCGACAACTACAACGTGACGAAGATCCGGGCCGAGGAAGTCGTCCAGGAGTTCATCCGGGAGCGGGGCCTGGAGGCGGCCATCATCCGGCCGCCGTACGTCTACGGCCCGCGCGACCGCCAGGTCCTGCCGAGACTCCTCGGCAACCTCAAGGCCGGCCAGTTCAAGTTCATCGGGCCCGGCAGGCAGCCCATGTCCATGGTCTACGTGGGGAACCTGGCCGAGGCGCTGTACCGTGCGGCCGTCGAGCCCGAGGCGGCCGGCGAAGTGTTCCTCATCACGAACGGCGACATGATTACGCGCAAGCGCCTTTTGGAGGTCATCTGCGAGGAAACCGGCTACCCCATGCCCACCGCCCACGTCCCCACGTGGCTGGTGCGGATGCTGTGTCCCGCCTTCGAGGGCCTGCATGCCCTGAGCCGAAGCCGGAAGCCGCCGCTGGTGAACAAGATGCGTCTGAAGTTCATGGCCGTCCCGCTGACGTACCGCATCGACAAGGCCCGGAACCTCCTGGACTACCAGCCGCGCGGCAGCACAGAGGAAACGATTCCCGAGACGCTCGCCTGGTTCCGCGAGCACCGGCCCGGCCTCATGCCGGACGGCGAGGGGTAGACGATTCCCGCGCGGCGGCCTTCCCAGGCCGTCGCGTATAGCGCGAGGACGCTATCGACGAAGCGCGGTGGCCCGGGAGGGCCACCGCGCGGGATTCTCGCAAGCCCCAAGGCCTCATTCGTCCGCCAGTGCATTGGCGAGGCGGACGATTCCCTCGACGGCGTACGCCTCCGCCCGGGCCGACGGGTCCAGGCCGCACGCCTCCAGCCGCGCCGCCCACGCCTGTGCGTCTCCGCCTGACGGCTCGGCCAGGGCGAGACTGCGGGCAGCCCGTTTCCGGCGGTGGGCGAAGATCGCCGCCACCGTCCGCCTGAGGGCCGCCAGGTCGGTGATTCCTTCGCGCCGCGCCGCGCTCGGCCGGACCCGGACCATCGCGCTGCGGACGGCCGGCCGCGGCCAGAAGACGTCCGGCGGCAGGCGGCGGAGGACCTCGACCTCGGCCATCGCCTGGACGAGCACGCCGACGGGGCCGTACGCCCGCGTGGCGGGCGCGGCCGCCAGGCGATCCGCCACCTCCTCCTGGACCGTGAAGACCAGCCGCTCCGGCGGGTCCGGGTCCAGCACCAGGTCCACGACGAGCGGCGTGGCGACCTGGTACGGCAGGTTGGCGACGAGTTTCCACGGGCCGCCGAGGACCTCCCGCGCCCGCCCGACGGCCGCGGTGACCTCCCGGTTGAGGTGATGCTTGTCGGCCAGGGCGTCGGCGGCGAGCAGGTGGACGTTCTCCGCCTCGGCGAGCCGGGCGCGGGCAACCGCCGCCACCTCGGGGTCCACCTCGACCGCGACGACGCGGCCGGCCTCGGCGGCCAGGAGGCCCGTCAGGTTCCCCGCGCCCGCGCCGACCTCCAGGACGGTGTCGGCGGGCCCGAGGTCGGCCTCGGCCACGAGCCGCCGCATGAGATTGCCATCCACGAGGTAGTGCTGGCCGCGGGCGGTGTCCGGCCGCAGGCCCGCCTCGGCGAGCGCCTCGCGAATCTCGGTCTTCGTGGGGACGTGGGTCATGGGTGCATTGAGCGGCACCCATTCAGCCGCCGAGTTTGCTCGGCGCGTGCCGTCCTACGCATAACGCGCCGGCCAAGGCCGGCGGCTGAATGGGCGTTTCGGACGGTGCGCGGCGCCTCATGCCTTCCCGCGCCCGACCATCTCGGCCGCGAGCCGGATGGCCGCCACCATGCTCCGCGGGTCGGCCTGGCCCCGGCCGGCGATGTCGTACGCCGTCCCGTGGTCCACGCTCGTCCGGACGACCGGCAGACCGAGCGTCACGTTAACCGACTCCTCGAACGCGACCGTCTTGACGGCGATGAGCCCCTGGTCGTGGTACATGGCGACGACGATGTCGAACCGCCCGGCCAGCGCCTGGTGAAACGCCGTGTCCGGCGGCAAGGGCCCCTCGGCCCGGATGCCGTCACTCTGGAGACGCGCAAGGGCCGGCTCGATGACGTCGCGTTCCTCGGAGCCGAATCGTCCCTCCTCGCCCGCGTGCGGATTCACGCCGCACACGCCCAGCCGCGGCTCCGCGAGGCCGAAGTACCGCCGGAGCGCCTCGTCGGCCAGACGGCACGTCGTGACGATGCGGTCGGCCGAGAGCGTCCGGACCGCCTCCGCCAGGGCCACGTGGATCGTCACGAGGACCACCCGCAGCGGCCCGCCGGCGAACATCATGGCGACCTCGTCGGCGCCGAACGCCTCGGCCAGCAGTTCCGTGTGGCCCGGCCAGGGGTAGCCGGCGAGGCGGACGGCGTGCTTCGAAATGGGACCCGTCACGATGGCGTCGGCCCGGCCGGCCGTGGCGGCGTCGATGGCGGCGCGGACGTAGCGGATGCTCGCTTCGCCGCCCGCGGCGCTCGGCGCGGCCGGGGCGAGGTCCGCCAGGTCGCTCTCCACCGCGACGAGCCGGAGGCCGGCCACCTGGCCGTCCCATGCATTGAGAGGTTGTTCGTCATCGAGCGTCGGCAGGGGCACGCCCGCCCGCCGGGCCCACTCCTCCGCCGGCGGACCGAAGACCACCCCGTCCGCCAGGCCGCGGGCGGCCTCGTCCGCCAGGGCCCGGGCGGCGACCTCCGGCCCGATGCCGGCCGGGTCGCCGACCGTCACGGCCAGGCGGGGTTTGGCGTCCGCGGACATGGGGCAACTCCATGGGCGGCGTTCAGTCGATATCCCGCGCGGTGGGCCTCCCGGCCCACCGCGTACACCGCTGTTTAATCAGGCGTCCGGGGCCAGAAACCCGGCACGCTCCAGGGCCGCCATGAGGCGCCGGTCGGCCGCCTCGGCGGCGGCGCCGCCCGCGGCGAGCGCCCGGCGGACGTACTTCGCCAGGAGATCCGTCTCCAGGTTCACGCGGTCGCCGGGCGCCAGGCGGCCGAGCGTCGTCTCCTCGATCGTCGTCGGCACGAGCGCCACCGTGAAGGCGGGCGGCCCGGCCTCGACGACCGTCAGGCTGACGCCGTCGACGGCGATGCTGCCCTTCGGCGCGATCTCCGGGGCCAGCGCCTCGGGCGCCTCGACCCGCAGGATCCACCCCCCTGCCCCGTCGCGATTCTCGAGGACGCGGCCGGCGGCGTCGACGTGGCCGGCCACGAAGTGCCCGCCCAGCCGGTCGCCGGGCCGCAGGCTCCGTTCGACATTGACCTCCGTGCCCGGCCCCCAGTCGCCCAGCGTGGTGCGGGCGAGGGTTTCGGCCACGGTGTCGAAATCCGCGACGCGGCCGTCGATGCACGCAACCGTCTGGCACGCCCCGCTCAGATTCACGGAATCGCCGGGCCGGACGCCGTCGGCCGCCGGGCCGAGATCCACGCGCAGCCGGACCCCGCCGGCCGTGCGGTCGGCCGAGACGACCTGTCCGATGGTCTCGATGAGGCCGGTGAACATGCCGGGGCCATCGTAAATCGCGGGACTCGCCGCGTCAAGCGGACGCCGCGCTTGCAGTGCGGCCGGGGGCGGCTATACTGGCCGCTCTTCGACGCGCGAGGCCACGCGATGCCATCGGACGAGACGGAACGGCTGCCGGACCCGCCCCACGATCCCGCCCCTTGGCTGGGCATCGGGGAGGTCGTGCGCCTGGCCGTCCCGACCGTCCTGAACACCGTCAGCGTCACGGTGATGCAGTTCGTGGACGGATGGATGGTGTCGAAGGTGAGCAAGGAGGCGCTGTCGGCCCAGTTCATCGGGGCGGTCTCCTCGTTCGTGCCCATCAGTTTCGTCTTCGGCGTCCTGGTGTGCGTGTCGACGTATGCGTCGCAGAACCTGGGCGCGGGGCGGCCGCGACGGTCGAGCGTGTACGGCTGGCACGGCCTGTGGGTGGCGTGGGGGGCGGCGGCGCTGATGGCCCCGCTGATCCCGGCGGCCCCGCACATCATGGCCGTGTTCGGCCACTCGCCGGAAGTCACCCACCTGGAGACGCGGTACTTCCAGATTCTTCTGAGCGGCGTCGGGTTCGCCTTGTCGGCCCGGGCCCTGGGGCAGTGGTTCATCGGCGTCCACCGGCCGTACATCAATGTGACGGCGGGCGTGGTGGCGAACGGCGTCAACGTGTTCGCCAACTGGGTGCTCATTTTCGGGAAATTCGGGGTGCCGGCTCTCGGGCTCATCGGGGCCGGCATCGGCACGGTCATCGGCTTCTTCGTGGAGGCGGCGATCCTGGCCACCCTGTTCGTGCGGGAAGGGGCCGGCCACGAGTTCGCGGTCCGCCGGGCGCTGTCGCTGCGGTGGTCGGCCATCAAGGACCTGCTTCGGAGGGGAGCGCCCATCGGCGGGATGTTCGTCGGCGAGGTCCTCATGTGGGCCATCTTCATGGGCCGCATCGTCGGCGGCTTCGGGACGGCCGCCCTCGCCGCCGCCGCCATCCTCAACCGGTACTGGCACCTGTGTTTCGTGCCGGCCATCGGCGTGGGCAGTGCCGTCCAGGCGATCGTCGGCCGATACTGCGGGGCCCAGCGTCAGCACCTGGCGCGGCGGCGGACGTACGCCGGGCTCCTCCTGGTCGAGGCCTACATGGTGACGATGGGCTTCGTGATCTGGTTCGCCCGCGACACGCTCGTCGGCGTCTTCAACGAGGCGGGCGACCCCGAGGTGCAGCGCATCGCCACGCAGGCGGCGATCTTCATCGTCATCTGCCAGGCGTTCGACGCGATGGCCATCACCTTCTCCGGCGCCCTGCGCGGGGCCGGCGACATCCTCTGGCCGAGCCTCGTCCAGATCGTCACGGCGTACGTCCTGGGCGTGGGGGCGTCGTGGCTGGTGGCCACCGTGAAACCGGAGTGGGGCAGCCTGGGGCCGTGGGGCACCGTGTCGGCGTACATCGTCGTGCTGGGGTGCGTGATGTGGGCCCGGTTCGCGAGTGGCAAGTGGCGGTCGATGCGGGTGGTCGAGTTGCCGCCCGTGCCCGTCCCGGACGAACCGCCCGAGACCGTGCCGCCGGCGTAAGGCATCCCGTGTAACGGCCGAAGGTTGACGCGCCACGCATTGGAGCGCGGCGGGTCTCCGCACCCGCCGCGCACAACAGCGGGGTCAGGCGCGGTGGTTGCGGAGAACCACCGCGCCATCCATTGGCGCCGGCACGTGGCGCTTGGCCGGAGCCCGCTTGACCGTGGCGCAGGGGCGGTCTAGGATGGCCCCTCACTGGCAACCGCCCCACGACGCGCGGCCGGCGCTTCCGCGCGCGGTCGCACATGCACGCACCCGACGGACGAGCCGATGGCGAGGAAAGAACACGGCCGGGTCCCGAAGCGCATCCTCCGCGGCACGATGCCGCGCCCCGAGTTCACCCTGGGCGGCCGGTCGTACCGCCTGGAGAAGTCGCTGAAGCAGGACTTCTTCGCGGCCACGGGCCGGTACGTGGGGCCGGACGGCGAGCGGGTCGTCCTGAAGCACTATCACACGGAGCCGTGGCTGGGGTGCCCGCTGGCGTG
This sequence comes from Phycisphaerae bacterium, assembly GCA_046483505.1. GTDB lineage: Bacteria > Planctomycetota > Phycisphaerae > FEN-1346 > FEN-1346 > BS750m-G62. Next base: position 7,904 of record JAWODB010000145.1, on the reverse strand, counting down.
GGCGGGCCGGCTCATGGCCGATCGCGAGGTCCGGCACTATCGCCTCCTCCAGGACACGGGCAGCGTGCCGCGGCTGCTCGGCCGGGTGGGCAAGAGCGGCTTCGTCCACGCCTGGGTCGAGGGGACCGACCTGCTCGACCGCCGCGAGAGGGTGCCGGACGATTTCTTCGACCTCCTGGAGGCCCTCGTCGCCACGATGCACGAGCGGCAGATGGCGTACGTGGATATGAACAAGCCGGACAACGTGCTGGCGTCGGCGGACGGGCGGCCGGTGCTCATCGACTTCCAGATCTCCTGGGCCCCGCGGCTGGACCGCGGCCTGCTCCGCGGCGCGAAACGCCGCCTGCTGGTCCTGCTCCAGGAGGCCGACCGCTACCACGTGCGGAAACTGAAGCGCAAGTACCGGCCGGACCTGATGACCGACGAGGAGCGCGCGGCGGCCAAGGAGCCGCCCTGGTTCCTCCGGATGCACCGCGTGGTCGGGGCGCCGCTGCGGGACCTCCGCCGCAAGTTCCTGGAGTGGGTCGGGTCGCGCTAGGCACTGGCGGGCAAGCCGCCAGTGGCACCCGGCGCATGCTTTCGCGACGGCGCGAAAGCATGCCGCCCGCAAACGCCCGCCCCTGAGCGCAGCGCATGGGCGGGAAGTGCTAAGCGCGTGGGTGCAACCACCCGCCCTACGGGGCTCAGGGCCCGCCGCCCGCGAGGTGCGCTGCCAGGAGACGGGCGGCCTCCTCCTCCGACACGTCGTACCACCGGACGTAGGCGTCGGCGACGGCGAACGGCATGCCCGACCGCACGTTCGGGCAGTAGATGGCGTCGGCGAGGTCGGCGATGCGGTCGAGCGATTCCTCGTGCGCCGTGGGCACGGCCACGATGGACCGCGAGACGCCGTGCCGGCCGAGCGCCTCCAGCGTGCACCGCATCGTGAACCCGGAGGCGAGACCGTCGTCGACGAGGATGCCCGTCGTGCCGGAGAGGTCCGGCATCGGCGAGTCGCCGCGAAGCACCTGCCGCCGGCGGGCGACCTTGCGCCGGGTGGCCTCGATGCCGCGCTCGACCTCCTCCTCGCCCAGGCCCAGGTGCCGGACCAGGTCCTCGTTCAGGACGACCGTGCCGTCGAACGCGACGGCCCCGTACCCCGCCTCGGGATTCCACGGCAGGGTGATCTTGCTGACGACCGCGACGTCGAGCGGCAGGCCGCAGACCTCCGCCACCGGCGCCGCCACGGGAATGCCGCCGGCGGGGACCGCCAGCACGAGGCCGTCGCAGAGGTCGTCGTCGGGCAGCATCTCGGCGACGGCGCGGCCGGCATCGTCGCGGTCGGTGAAGACGCGGGGCCGGTCGCGCAGGTCGTCGCGTTCGACGAGTTTCTCGAGGGTCGTGGATTTCATGGCCCCACCCCGCGGGCGGCCGCGCGGCGCATCGCCGCCGAAGGCGATTCCGGCGATGGGCGGCGCGTCAGTCGGTCTCGCCTTTGACCCAGGCGCGGGCCCGGTCTTCCTCGTCCAGTTCGTAGTAACGGACCTCGGCGGTGGTGAACGGCTTGCAGAAGACGCCCATGCCCTTCTGCCAGGTCTTCTCGCCCACGAGGGCGAGGCGCTCGATGTCCGAGAAATGGCGGGCGTCGAACTTGACGTCCTCCCACAGGGCGGCGGCGTCCCAGCCGTGGAAGTCCTTCATCCGGACGAGCATGTTGATCTTCCCCTGCCGGGCAATCAGCGCCTCCACCTTCGGCACGAACTGCTCGTAATCCTCCGCGGTGAGTTTGCCCGTGATGTGAACCTCCAGCACTTTCCCGTCCATCTGTTCCAGGATATCGACCGCCATTGTTGTCTCCTCTCATAGCAGCCGGCGCTGCCGGCTGCGGTCTTGTGTGCTTCACGTGTGGTTGCTTCGGGTAAGTCTCGCATCCTGCGGGCGGATGGCCGTCCCGGCGCGCTACGGCGCCGGGAAGCGGAACGTGGCGGCGACGGACCCTCCGGCCGGCATCCGCTCGCGGGGCATGGCGTGGACGGTCGCCCCGCTTCGCAGCGCCAGGACGCTGACGGCGTTCAGCAATTCCTCGTCGCCGGCGGCGCGTTCCTCGTGCGGTTCGACCCGCCGCGCCCCGGGGTCCAGGCGTCCCCAGACCTGTTCGTCGGCGGCCACCCACAGGGTATCGACGCGGGCGTCGAGGGCGGCCACGGCGACGGTCCGAAGGTCGCCGGACGCCCGGTCGCCCTCGGCGAGTTCCACGGCGCGGTGATAGCGCTGGGCGTCGCGCTCCAGCGTCTCCCTGAAGCGGGGCGCGAGCGTCTCGGCGGCCCGGTCGCGCAGCGTCTCGGCGGCCGCGCGGTCCGGGCTGCCGCGCACCACCTCGTCGGCCAGGTTCGGATATTTGTTGATCTCTCGGTATAGGCCGATGAGGGGGTCGGCGGCGGCGAGGACGAGGGGCGCCCCGCGCCCGTTCAGCCGCCGCATCACGCCGCGGTGGACGGCCTCGCAGAACTCGCGGGCCCGTTTCTTCTCGAGCGCCTCGTCGCTCGCCCCCCCGTGGCCGTGGAACATGGCCGCCCGGTCATCGCCGTGCGCCGGCGGCGCCTGGGTGTGGAACTGGAGGGCCCGCTCCGGCGCCTCGTATTGGGCCAGGTCGTCGACGCTGCGGGGCGTCTCCGGCGGCAGGTCGAGTTCCCGGACGCTCCGCGGCGTGGCCTCCAGCAATCGGACGGCGTGCTGGCTGAGCGCGAGGACGTAGAACCGCTCGCCCTCGTGCACCGCCGGAATGAGCGGCTTGACGTAAAACCGCGGCCCGACGAGGGCCACGGCCTCCACCTCGATGGGCACGCGGTAGGTGTGCGGCTCGTCGCCGACGAAGACCGCCAGGCCGCGGCCCTGGTGCTGCCAGAACTCGGCGTCGTCGACCAGGGTGAAGAGGGGCTTGAAGCGGTCGCGGATGTCCGGCCGCCGGCCGCCCGTTTCGACGAACCGCTCCTCGGCCTCGCGGAGGAGGTTCCGGAAGCGGATCGGATCCTCCCGCGTATCGGGCCCGCCGGTGTGCGTCGGCAGCACGATGGACACGCTGCCGGGCGCCTCGTGTTTGGCCAGCGAGCGGACTTGCTCCGGTGTAAGATCCTGCATGGACCAGCACCTCCCCTACAACGTGCCCGGCACCCGCGGGCCGGGCGGGTGCCCGCCGGGCGACCCGGGGCGAACGCGAGACGTCACCGCCTCCGGCCCGCCCCGGGCCTGCGCGCTACCCCGACGGCCAGGTCAGCCGACGGCCAGGGCCTTGTTCGACCGCCACAGGCCGTGGATGTTGCAGTACGACAGGGCCATCAGCGTGCCGGGCTTGTCGGTCTTCATGACGACGGTGGCGGCGTGGTGCGTGTAGACCGGGCCCTCGTCGGCGCCGTCGACCGACTCGCCGTGGACGGTGAACTCGACGTTCGCCACCTCGTACGGGAACTTTCCGCCCTCCGGCAGGAAGTACAGCCGGATCCAGCGGATGTGGTGGGCCGTGGTGTTCGGATGGTCCACCTCGGTCCCGACGCTGACCTTGACCTCGAGCGGCTCGCCGGCCGTGGCCTGGTCGGCGCACTCGATGACGGGCACATGCTTCTCGGATTTGAAGTCGGCGGTCTGAATGAGTTCGGGTAGTTCGGCCATCGGATGGGTCTCCTGTGTCTACGGATCGTCGGCTCATGAGCCGGCACGCACCGGCCCAGTACGTCCATGATAGGCGGCGCGGCGCCGGCCGTGCAACGGGGTCGGCAAATCGTTCGGCCGGGCAGGCACCACGCACTGGCGGACAAGCCGCCAGTGGCACCCACCGAGGGGCCGGCCCCGCGTTTGTCTTGCCGAACCGGCCGTTTCACGGTACACCGGGGACACGACGAGCCGGCGCCGCCGGCCGACCCGGGCATCGGCACCGCGAGGCGACCATGATTCCGTTCATCGGCCTGTGCCTGGCCCTCTACGCCGGGTACCTGCTGCGGAGCAAGGTCCGGCTGCTCCAGTGGCTGTACCTGCCGTCGTCGGTCCTCGGCGGGCTGCTGGCCCTGGTGACGATCCAGGTGGCCGCACGCCTCGGCCATCCGCTGCCGGCCGACTGGACCGCCGGCTGGGACGCCCTGCCCGGCCTGCTCATCAACGTGGTCTTCGCGTGCCTGTTCCTCGGCCATCGTCTGCCGCCTGTCCGCGACCTGTGGCGGCGGGCCGGGCCGCAACTCGCGTACGGCCAGGTGGTGGCGTGGGGCCAGTACGTGGTGGGCGTCGGCCTGGTGCTCCTGGTGCTGGACCGCGCCTTCGGTGTCGGGCCGATGTTCGGCGGCATCGTGCCCGTGGGGTTCGAGGGCGGCCACGGGACGGCGGGCGGTCTGGCGGCCACGTTCGCCGACCGCGGCTGGCCCGAGGGCAAGGACATCGCCCTGGCCAGCGCCACGGCCGGCGTCACGAGCGCCATCGTCGTGGGGATGGTCCTGGTGAACTGGGCGGCGCGGCGCGGCCACCTGGCCGCCGGCCGCTCGGCCACCGTCCTCTCGACCCTGGAGCGGGCGGGCATCATCCCGGCCGACCGCCGGCCGCCCGCCGGACGCCTGACCGTCTCCAGCGACGCCATCGGCTCGCTCACGCTGCACCTGGTGGTCATCGGGGTCGCGATCCTCATCGGCTACCTGCTGAAGGAGGCGGCCTGGCAAATCGAGGCGCTGGTCCACGCGGACCTCGCCCCCGCGGCGCGCCAGGCCACGGCCCTGTACGTCGTCGTGAAGAGTTTTCCCCTGTTCCCGCTGTGCATGATCGGCGGGCTCCTGGTCCAGGGCGTGGAGCAGCGGTTCGACCCGCACCGGCTGATCGACGGGGGCCTGACGCGGCGGATTCAGAACGCGGCCCTGGACTTCCTGGTGGTGGCGGCGATTGCGACCATCCGCATCGAGGCCGTCGCCGACCTGCTCGTCCCGCTGCTCATCGTCGTCGCCGCCGGCATCGCCTGGAACGTCTTCTGCGTCACGGTGCTGGCGCGGCGGATGCTGCCGGACGCCTGGTTCGAGCGGGCCATTGCCGAGATGGGCCAGTCGATGGGCGTGACGGCGACCGGGCTCCTGCTGCTTCGCGTGGTGGACCCGGACTACGAGACGCCCGCCGCCGACGCCTTCGCCTCCAAGCAACTGCTGCACGAGCCGTTCATGGGCGGCGGCCTGTGGACGAGCACGGCCATTCCGCTGCTGGCCGTCTGGGGCAGCCTGCCGGTCTTCGGCATCGCCCTCGGCGCGGTGGCGGTGTGGCTGCTCGTCGTCTTCCTGCCGCGCGCGTTCCGGCGCACGCGGGAGGAGGCCTGACGGCGGGAGCGCGCGGCACGCCGCCCGTTCCGCAGGGTTACCCCCCTGGCTCCTGCGCGGCGGGTACGGAGACCCGCCGCGCAAGGTCACAATCAGCGTGCCCGGGCCGGTGGTTACGGAGAACCACCGGGCTGTCGCCCGAGGTCAAACGGCTCACGTGTTACTTGACCGTGAGGTCGTTATCCACCCACGTGGCGCCGCCTTCGTAGGCGTTCTGGGTGGCCGCCTCGCGCTCGGACCAGTCGTCGACCTCGCCCGTCAGGTGGGCCACGCCGTTCTCGACGGAGACGGTGACCTGGTCCTTGTCGACGAACGGGCTCCACCACAGTTCATCCTCGATGTCCGTCTCGATCTCGGAGTCGCGGGTGTAGGTCGGGCTCGGCTCGTAGTCGTACCAGTCGTAGTCATAGGGGTAGATATCCTCTTCGAGGAAAGGCTCGTAGGTGAGGGGCTGACCCTCGCCTGCAACGTCGAGGTTGTTCCGGACGGCGACGACGCCCTTCGTGCGGGACGCCACGTCGTCGGCGCGCCCTTTCTCGAAGTACGAATCGACGGAGCCGTACAGGTGCGCCACACCGTCGACCACGCTGACGGTGACCTCGAAGCCCTCGATGAACGGGTCGCGGCGGAGGGCCTCGCGGAGGTTCTCCACGATTTCGGTGTCGGAGATATCGCCCCCTGGCCGGACCTTCAGGCGGTTCTTGACGCGGACCACGCCGACCGTGCGGCGGGCCACCTCGGCCGCCGCGCGCTTCGCCTTCAGGTTGCTCACCGTCCCGCGAAGCGTCACCACGCCGTGACGCACTTCCGGCGTGATCTCGAACGGCACCAGCCGCGGGTCGTACACGAAGGCATCCGTGACGGCGTCGCGGATCGCCTCATCGGAGCGGGGCTCGTACTTGTCCTTCCGCAGGTCCTCGTCGCGGGCCCACTTGGCCACCTTCAGGCCGGAGGCGTCGACCTCCTTGACGCCGGCCACCCAGGCTTCGGCGGCGGCCTGGGTCTTCTCGGCCGCGCTGCCCACGGTGCCGGTCAGCGTCACCTTGCCGTTGTTCACATCCACTTCGATGAGGGCGTCGTCGACCAGGGTGTCCCAGTGCAGGGCCCGCTGGATGTCCGCCTCGATGTCGCCGTCGCCGCGATCCGTCTTGTAGTCGACGTCGATCTGGTTGCCGATCTTCTCCACGCCGCGCACACCCTTGGCCACCTGGGCCGCGAGGTGCCGTTCCTGGAACGACTCCACGGTTCCCGACAGGACAGCCGTGCCGTCTTGGACGGCCACCGACACCTCGAACGACTCGGCCGCGGGGTCGGTCACCAGGGCGTTCTCGATGTCCGACTCGATGGCTTCGTCCGACCGTTGGGTGCTCGGCTCGACCTCGATGCGGTTGATGACCGCGCGGACGCCCTTCACCGTTTCGGCGATGCGTGCGGCCCGGTCCTTGGCGAGGACGTTGTCGACCTCCCCCTTGAGCGTCACCACGCCCTGGCGGACGTCGACGTCAATCCGGTTCAGCGGCACCGCGGGGTCGTAGAGGAGTTCGTCCGTGACGGCCGCCGCGACCGCCGTGTCGGTGGCCCGGCGTTCGGCGTTGGCGGCGAGGGCGGTCGTCGACGTCAGGGCCGCCGCCATGGCCGCCAGGGCCAGCACGGCCAACCAGAGGTGCGTCGCCTCGCAGCCGCCGCGGTCGATGGATTCTCGTTCTAAGACAATTGTGCGGTATGTCATCGTGTAATCCTTTCCTTGCAGTCGTGTCCTGCGATCGGGGCGCACGGTGCAAACACCGCCGGAAGACATCTCTACGGAGTCGCACTGACGGCACGCCCCCGCCAGGCCGCAGCGCGGCCTTGGGCCGCGCGGCTATGTAATCTCAATCTGTTTGGGGTTCGACGCCTCCGCCTGCGGCAGTTCCAGGTGCAGGACGCCGTTGTCTCGGAGGGCGGCGCCGGCCTGTTGCGACCCACCCCCGCGGGATGGCCCGTTGCCACGGTTACGCCATCCCGTGCGTGGCTCCCATTGTCCACGGCGGCGGGGGCGGCCACAATCCGGGCAACGGACATTCGTCTCCTGGGAGTCGCCTGCGTTCGGACATGGGGAAATCTCCCATCGCATGCGCCCGGGGATGAACGGACACCGGGCGTCCGACGCTGGCACCCCCGCGGCGGAACCCGCCTCGGGACAAAGGCTCAGCGCAGAAGGCAGCGGCGACAGGAAATCGGCGATGAAAAACGTGCGGCGCGGAGGAAGGGGGCCGCCAAAAAACATGGTGCGCGGGACAGGATTTGAAGCGAAATCCGCAAGCACGGGCGAGACAGGCACTTACGGCGATCCCGCCGAGCCGCGCGGCGCAGAATCCGGCGCACTTTCCCACGATTCGGTCTCTGAAGGCCCGTCCGAGGCCCCCGGCAGCGCCCCACCCGACCCCGACCTGCAAGCCGTCATCGCCGCGTGGCCGGCCCTGTCCGCAGCCGTCCGCGCCCGTATCCTGGCCCTCGCGTCGGCAGCCGAGCGCCCGGCGGCCGGCGGCCCGAAAGGGGGTCTCCAATGACGACAACCCCCGCGAATGACGCGGCCGCCGCGAGGTGGGG
>JAWODB010000078.1:0-10027 GCA_046483505.1 Phycisphaerae bacterium | reverse complement strand
TAGGTGTTGCCCTGGCGTTTCCGTCTGGTCGATCTCTTCAAAATGCTGGACGAACGCGCCCCCTTTCTCAATCCCCAGTATGATTAGGTCCTGTCCGGTGCTTTCCCGGGCTTCTCTGTTGAGTCGCTTAAGTTCCTTGCAGATGGCTGCGCTAAGCCACGCTGGCGGACCGAAGACGGCCAGCGGGCCATCGATGAAAAAGGCAAGGGAGGTTAGGCGTTGCAGCAGGCCCCGTTTCTCGAAGCAGCGGAGGAAGTGGACTAATAGCAGCCTCTCCATGATTTGCATCACCAAGCCGAAGGCTTCGCCATTCGTCCCGACGTCACGGAACCGCTCATGGATGCGCAAGGCATCCGTGCTGTAAACGGGGCGCCCGCACGTCGGACACGTCCCACATCCAGGGCCGACGGGGAATTCGGCCGTGCAGGCGTGCGACTCCTTGTATGGGCAGCTTTGTGGGTTGGCGGTAGGCTTCAGTGACAGCAGTGTCTCATATGTGCACAGTAGGTTCGTGCGGTCGTCTTCGTCAACGACAATGTCGGTGAAGAGGTCGTAAAACTCTTCGCGGAAAGACGCACGAGCGGAGTTCTGTCTTCGCGTAATGACGTTGCTACCCGGCAGTGCGGCATCAACGCTTGCAGCCTGCTCGGTCTTGCGGAACTCCACGGGGTTCACAGGCCGCTCCACATCGAGGCGACCGACGAGGTCGAGATCGAGCAGAACGCTCGCGGCGGTACAATACCCAACTTTCGCGCCGGGATATCCGTTCTTCACGGCGACCTCGGCGTAGCTACCATCGATTGCCAGTATGAACCTGGGAAGTGCGGGAGTCTCCAGCGGTGCTTCAATCGGATGCGGGGCGTGCGGGGCCCTTGCTGCCTCCAGTAACTTTGTCCTAGCCAGCAGGCCTTTCACGCGCTGGCACTCAGAGATGCGACGCAGGGGACGGTATGTCGCGTATTCGCCGTCGTAAGGCATGTCACGCACCCTGGGTGTTGGAAGTGCCTTGGATGAGGAAGCGGTCTACCTGCACGGGGATGACGTACGGGTTCGACAGGGTTTTGACGCGGACGAATCCTTTATCCTGCGCGCGGAGAATACTGCCCTCGAAATCCGCAAAGTCGTAGAACTTGCGGATTTCGCGCGTCTCGTCAGTGTTGTTGAGGTGGCCGATGAACCAGTTGGCCGTGTTCCGCAGGATGTTCTGCTGGATTGAACTGACCTCCTGCGTTGCGTAGACCAAGCCAATGTGATACTTCGCTCCTTCCTTCGCCGTCCGTACCCAAACGTCCTGAAAGTCAAGTTCCCGGGAGGACGGCAAGATGTTGTGCGCTTCTTCGACATAGACGAGCACTTCGGGTGGCGTCTTGGCGGTGCGAAACTGCTGCTGGTTGCCCTCGAATATCAGTCGCATTACCCGATCAGCGGCAGCCTTGTTAATCTCAGGGTTGCCGCTGGACTGATCGACGATCACGAGGCAGCCTTGCTTGAGATGTTCGTAGATGTCGGCAGCGTAATCGGAGGCCGTATCTGGCGTATGCTGCTCCTTGACGCGACCGATCAATCGCGAGCCGTTCGGGTATGCAAACATCTCCAAAACCTTCTTGAGGTCGTCGTCGGCCCATGACCCGGAACTGCTTCGAGTGACGTAGTTGGCGTCGAATGACCCCCACCCTGAGGTGCTGTCGGCGATGTAGTCGCGTAGGATTTCACATGCTTGAGTGATCTCGGCCCATGTCGGGGAGGCCTTGGCCAGAATAGTTGCGCAGACTTGGTAGTCTGCTGGTGACTTACCTGTCTTGTTCTGGCCATTAGACCGCATCGCGTCGATCAAGTCCCTGTTGAATAGGCCTCTCGTTTCAGGGTTCAGGTTTGCGGGTGGGCGAAGCCCAGCCTTGAATAGTAGCGCTCTGTAGGCAAGTACCCTTCTGTTGTACCTTGTCAAAGCCGAACGGTCGTTCGGATCGGGCGGGTCGAAAATCACATTGCGGAAATTACTAAGATAAGCCGACGTCTGGTCAGCCAATGCCTCGTTGATAATCTCCTTGCCGATTTGGAGATTCGCGTCGAGGTAGAAGTTCAAGAGCATCAGCTTGCGATTCGGGTCGTTCGGATGCGCCATGATGCCGTAGGTGATCACATCCCCCCGGAACTGCTCTTGCTGTTCCGGTGAGCCGCACTTCCAGACGTTCTTGATTGCCTCGGCATTGAGCCCCTCACCCGCGGCGTCCTGTTCGTTTTCGTTGGCATACTCACCATTCGGGTCGAAGACAATCTGTCCGATCCGAGTGGGTGTCTTGCCCCAGCGGAGAGCGAAGATGGACTTGAGAATGATCTTAGTCGTGTTCGACTTCCCGGTGCGCGTCATGCCGAAAAGGGCCGTCTTCTGTCCCAGTAGGTCGGTAGGCGTGATCTCCACTGGTACACCGTCGATGCCTTGAAAGGGCCGGTGGCTCGAAGCGTAGCGGACTTCGCCAACACGGACGTCGGAATCTTGCACCGAGACCGGGAGGCGGGGATCTCGGAAGTTGACAATCGCTTCTAGGACCCTGCCGCGCGGTTTGAAGACCTTCAGTCCGCGGTTCGGGTAGTAGTTACTCAAGTCCGAGCCGAAGAAAAGGCGGAATCGGGGAGCATCCTCCGAGCCGGTATTGACCATGTAGTACGTGCCGAGTACGCGGCACCGAACGCCGGCGTAGCTAAGAATGTTGTGGGTTGTTGGGTCCATCACTGCGCGGTCGTCCCAGTGGCGCTCCGTTTCACCGCTCACTCGTTGTGCGGTTTCCACGCGGACGCGCAGGGCTTCATCCGCATTCGGCAAGTCGGCCTTGTCCAAGACCCGAAGCAAGACTATAGAGGCATCCTCTTGCCGAACGTCCGTTGTTTTGGCGGGACTAACGCGAGTGGCGATGAGGAAGGAGAGTGCAGGGATTCCCCCGACTTGTTGGCGGTGGAAGTCGTGTATCTGAACAAGCGCCTCATCGTAGCCAAGAGAGTAGATTTCCCCAACGTAAGCATCATCCTCGACAAGCGAGGTGAGATCATGACTTGCCGCTTCTAGGGGCTCCGGAAGATTCGGTTCGCCCAGCTTACCGGCTAGGTTAGAGACGATATCTGACATGACTGTCCCCAGTATCTCAGCGCTCGGGTTAGGGGGCCTTCTGCTCACATCATCGGAGAATACGTAACGGGTGTCAAGGAATAGGTGACCGGCTCCCGATTGTCGTGGTTCTCGATTTCGCCCTCCGCGTGCCCTGTTTGGCCGGCGAAGATTTGCCCTCACCCCACCCCTCTCCCGTCAAGGGAGAGGGGGGAGAGGCAACGTCCACGGCGAGATTCCTCGACTCGCTGCGCTCGCTCGGAATGACAACGGCTCTGCCGTCACCTTGCTTGCCCGCTTCTCTCTGCGCCCTTGGCGCTCTTTGCGGTGAGAAGCCCTTTGCCGCGGCGGGGCGGGGCCTACTTTTCTTCGCGGTGGGGCACGTCTTTCTGCAGGCGGAAGCGGAGGTCGGCGACGAAGCAGGAGCGGACGTCCTGCTGGAGCATGGCCAGGAGGTCGGGTTTGCGGAAGTTGTTCAGTTCGGCGAGCAGGGCGCTGGAGTCGACCGTGAAGGTGGCCACGTTGCCGCGCAGGGACTGGAGGCGGGTGTGGGCGGCCACGGGGCCGAGGTACGCCTCCCAGGCCTGCCGGATGCGGTCGCGGTCGGAGACGCGGAGGAGGCCGCTTCGGGCGGCCCAGCGCTCGGCGACGTCGCCGATCCGCTCGGCACGGACGGGGCGAAAATCGGACGCCTCTTTCGGGCCCAAGGGCATGGCTCACACCAAGCAAACGGCAACCACGTTCACCGCAGAGCACGCGGAGCACGCAGAGAACGACAAGGGACCAGGGTAACGGCAACAACGACCAAAGGCAACGCCGGCCTCACGCCAAAACGGGAAACGGCCACGGCGAGACCCTTCGACTCGCTGCGCCTCGCTCAGGGTGACAGCCCGGGGCTACGAGCCGCGAGCCACGGGCCACAAGCGACGCGCCGGCCCAAACGACAAAGGACCGGGGGCACATTCTCGCCCTTCGACTTTGGACTGCCGTTGCTCGACTTTGGACCTTGGACTCCCGGCTTTCGACTTCCGTTATCAGACGATACTGACCGGCATGATGACATGTGTAAAGTTTTTACCCTCGTTCAGAACACCGGGTTTGCTGGCGCTCTTGAACGAGAAGGTAACCTCGTCGGAGTCGACGACCTTGGCGGCGTCCATGAGGTAGACGGGGTTGAAGCCGATTTCGAGGTCCTCGCCCTCGTACTGGACGGCCATGCGGATTTCGGCCTCGCCCATTTCGGGGGTGCGGCTGGTGATGACGAGTTCGCCGGCGGCGAACTTCAGGGTCACGCCTCGCGATTCCTCGTTCGTCAGGAGCGCCGCCTTTCGGACCGCCGCGAGGAACCCGGCGGTCGACACGGTCGCCTTCTTATCGAAATCTTTCGGGATGACGTCCTCGTATTTCGGGAAGTGGCCGTCCACGAGCCGCGAGTACACGGTGCGGGTGGCGCCGTCGGCGGGCGGGGCGGCGAGGAGGATTTCCTTCTCGCCGAGGACGACGCGGGCGGGCTGCTTCGCCTCGGCCACGTCCGCGAGGCACCGCTGGATGAGGAGCATGGCCTTGGAGGGGACGATGGCCGAGACCTTCTCCTCCGGCCCGCCGCTGCATTTGCCGCGCGCCAGGCTGAGGCGCCGGCCGTCGGTCGAGACGAGGGTGACGCCCTTGTCCTCCACCTCCCACAGGACGCCGTTCAGGGCGTAGCGGGTGTTCTCCTTGGCGGTGGCGAAGAGGGTGCGTTCGGCCAGGGCGAGGAGGTCGTCGGCGGCAATCTCGAACGCCCCCTCCTCCGGGAACTCGGGCACCTGCGGGAAGTCGGCCGGGTCGTCGCCCAGGATGGTGAAGTGGGCGTTGGGGGCCTCGATGGTGGTCTCCTGCTCGGTCGAAGAGATGGAGACGGTATCCTCCTCCAGTTCGCGGAGGATGGCGTGGAAGCGGTCGGCCGGCACGAGGCCGGCGCCGGGTTCGGTGACCTCCATCTTCTCCAGTCCGATGCGGATGCCGACCTCCAGGTCGGTGGCGAGCAGGGTGACGCCGCCGTCCTGGGCCTCCATCTTGATGCAGCCGAGGGCGGGTTTGGGACTCCGCGGCGCGACGACGCCCGAAGCCACCTGGACCCCACGGGTCAGGGTAGCACGGTCGCAAGCGGCTTTCATGCCGGGTCCTCCTGTGCGTTGCATACGGTGTGTTTAGAGATTGAGTAACACTTCATCATCATCATCACAGGCGCTGTGCAGAACGTGGCGTGCGGCCGGGTGCTCCGCCAAGTGCCTGTGGTGCAACGGGTTATGGCCTTTATGCCCCGTGGTCCCGTGTGGAAAACGTGTGACTTCGCCTGTGGCCGGTTGTGGCGCCCGGTGTGGCGCACGGGGCGGAGCGGAGGGGCGTGTCAGGCGCTCCGCCCGGCGCCACGGGGGCGCCACAGGTTTTCCACCGGAACTACTCCCTTCGGATCTGGCGTTCGATCGTCTCGACGAGCCCGCGGAACGCCGCATCGTGTTCGATGGCCCGTTTGATTTTGCGTTCGGCGTGGAGGACCGTGGTATGGTCGCGTCCGCCGAAGAACGCGCCGATTTCCTCGAGGCTGTGGTTCGTGAGGCGGCGGGCCAGGTACATGGAGATCTGCCGCGGCAGGGCGACCGACTGGGCCCGCCGCTTGCTCTGCAGGTCCGAGAGGCGCGCGTTGTACCGCTGGAGGACGGCGTCGCTGATGTCCTGGATGGTGACGGTGCGGGTGGTCTCGTGGACGAGGTCGCGGAGGGCTTCCTTGGCCAGGTCCATCGTGATCTCGCGGTTCGAGAGCGAGGCGAAGCCCAGGACGCGGACGACGGCGCCCTCGAGTTCGCGGTTGTTCGTGTCGACGGCGGCCGCGATGTACTGGACGACGTCCTCGGGCAGGTCGCGGCCGCGGAGGCGGGCCTTCTTCCGGACGATGGCCACACGCGTCTCGTAACTCGGCCGGTCGATGCGGGCCACCAGGCCCCACTTGAATCGGCTGACCAGGCGTTCCTCGATGCTCGGGATCTCGTGCGGCGGGGAGTCGCTCGAGAGGACCACCTGCTTCTGCGCCTGGTACAGCGTGTTGAACGTGTGGAAGAACTCCTCCTGGGTACGATCCTTGTCGGCCAGGAAATGGATGTCGTCGATGACCAGGACGTCCAGGTACCGGAACCGGTAACGGAAATCCTCCAACTGGCCGTGCTCGATCGCCATGATGAACTGGTTGACGAAGTCCTCGCACGAGATGTACATCATGGGGACGGCGGTGTCGGCGGCGGCCATTTTGTGGCAGATGGCCTGCATGAGGTGGCTCTTGCCGAGGCCGACGCTGGCGTGGATGAACAGGGGGTTGTAGGCGCGGCCGGGGAGGTCGCTGATGGCCATCGCGGCCGCGTGCGCCATCCGGTTGCACGGGCCCGTCACGAAGTTCTCGAAGGTGTACTGGGGATTGAGCGGCGGGCGCTCGGCCTGGCGGAACACCTCGGGCCAGGCGGCCGGGCCGCGGGCCGCCGCCGCGGACGGTGCGGGGGCCGGCTCGGCCGCCGCGGGGGGCGCCGCCTCGGCCGCCTCGGTGTCGGCGGGCGCCTTGGCGGGCCGGAGGTCGAGGTCGACGTGGCGGCCCATGGTCCGGGCCAGCGCCCACTCCAGGGCCGAGTGCAGCGACGGCTCGACCTGCGACGGATCGTGCGCCCCGGGCAGCATGAGCGAGGCGTGCGATTCGTCGACCTCGGCGAGGCGGGCGTCGGCCAGCCACGGGGGGACGGCGATGTCGGCACCGTCGAGATCGTGCAGCACGTCCTGCCAGACATTCCGCTCGGCCGGCGCCATGGAAGCCGACTCCCATCCTCAGATGTTCAAGTATCTCAAAGGCGTTCAACGACGGGTAACGCAGATGCGCCGCGACGGCGCCGGCTCCCCCCGGCGCCGGTGGGGCGCCGGCCGGACCCCGGCACCCTACCACAACGCGCCGCGGCGGTCAACGCAAACCTACCGCGCGCCGCCCCCCGCCGCCAGAAAGTTTTTCCGGAACAGCACCCGACAGGCGGGTGGCACGCGTTCGCGCTTCTGTGCGTCGCGCGGTGGGCAAGACGGCCCACCGCGCCACGGCAGCGCATGCTTTCGCGCCTTCGCGACAGGAGGCCGCCCGCCAAAGGCACGCGCCCCGCAAGCGGGGCGGCGAACACAGACCGCGTCGCGCGGGTGGCGCCACTTGCGACGGTTCGAGCGCGAAAGCCTGCGCGCGACGCCCGTGTCGAGCCGTCGCCAAACGCCTCGCCTGCACGAAGGCGCCCGTGTTCGCCGCGGCGCTTGCGCCGCGCGTCTGTCAACGGTGCCGGGCACCGGGCCGCGTGCCGCCCCCTCGGCGCGATGCTTGAGGCTATGGATGGCGGCTCTCGGATAGGCCGGCTGCGCTGCGCGGGGGTGTGGGGGCATGGACACTGCTAACATTCCCCGCGAGGCCGCAGGGAGCGTAAGTGCCGATGCCACAAGGGGTTACCTCGGCCACGGGGAGTTTTCCACAGGATATGCACAACGCCGCGGCGCGCCCTAAGTCCCTTCTGAAAAAGCCTTTGCGCGCCCTTCACCCGCCGGTTCGCCCTGCCTCGCGGCGGGTGGCATGCTTTCGCGCCTTTGCGAAAGCATGCGCTGCGGTGGCGCGGTGGGCAGTCTTGCCCACCGCCCGGTGCCCAAGACCGGGCACCGCCCGACGCGCGAAAGCGTGCCACCCGGCGATTCAACGCGGCGCCCGCTACACCCCGTCCAGCCCCACCTCGCGCAGCCGGCGGTACAGCGGGCAGGCCTCGAGGAGTTCCTCGTGCGTGCCGACGCCCACGACCCGTCCCGCGTCCATCACGACGATACGGTCGGCCATGCTGAGGGTCGAGAGGCGGTGGGCGATGAGCAGCGTCGTCCGGCCGCGGACGAACTCCGCCAGGGCGTCCTGGACGAGGGCCTGGGTCTCCTCGTCCAGGGCGCTGGTGGCCTCGTCGAGGATGAGGATGGCCGGGTCCCGCAGGATGGCCCGGGCCAGCGACACCCGCTGCCGCTCGCCGCCCGAGAGGGTCGTCCCGCGCTCCCCGAGGCGCGTCTCGTACCCCTGGGGGAGGTCGCGGATGAAGGCGTCGGCGTGGGCGGCGCGGGCCGCCTGCTCGATGGCCTCCCGGGACGGCGGCCGGCGAGGGCTCCCGGGGGCCCCGATGGCGATGTTGGCCGCCACCGTGTCCGAGAGGAGGATGTCCTCCTGCGGCACGTAGGCGATCTGGTCGCGCAGGCTCCGCAGCGTCACGTCCGCCAGGTCCGTGCCGTCGATGCGGACCGCGCCGGCGTCCGGCTCGAAGAAGCGCGGCAGCAGGCTGACGAGCGTCGTCTTGCCGCAGCCCGTGCGGCCGATGATCGCCATCACCTCGCCGTGGTGCACCGCCAGGTCGACCTCCCGCAGGACGGGCTTGCCGGGCGTGTAGGCGAAGGTGACGCCCTCGTAGTCGATCCGCTCGGCGTGGCGCCCGAGCGCGGTGCCGTGGGTGCCGTAGCGCGGCTCCAGGTCGGCGCCGAGGAGTTCCCAGACGCGGTCGGCGCCGCTGGCGGCCATCTGGACGCGGTTCGAGACGTTCGAGAGTTTGCGGACCGGGTCGGCGGTGGCGGCCAGGAGGGCGAAGAAGTACGTCAGTTCCGCCGGGTCGACGTCGCGGCGGGTGATGAGGTGCCCGCCGTAGATGATCGCCGCCGCCACCGAGATCGTGAACAGCGCCTCCACCACGGGGCCGGTGGCGGCGTCGATGCGAATCGTCCGCAGCATCTGCTTCAGCAGCCGGCGGCCGGTGGCGAAGAACCGCCGACGCTGGTGCCCCTCCAGCCGGTAACTCTTCACGACCCGCAGGCCGAACAGGCTCTCCTCGATGACGCCGACCAGGCCGGCGTGGCCCTCCAGGGTCTTGCGGCTGGCGCGGCGCATCCGGACGGCGAACCGCCGGACCAGGTACGCCAGCAGCGGCGTGGCCACCAGGACGATGACCGGCAGCAGCGGATCGATGCCGACGCCGATCACGACCGCCCCCGCCAGGCACAGCAGGACCCGCGGCGGCTCGATGACCACCTTGCCCAGGACGGTCTTCATGCCGTCGAGGAGGTTGCGGCAGTCGCTCTGGAACCGGCTGAGGATGTCGGTCGGCTTCAGCCGGGCCAGGGACGCCATCCGGGCCCGCAGGACGTGCTCGAAGACCCGGAGGCGGATCGTCAGCAGCGCCCGCGCCACGGCGTGGCCCACCAGGTACTGGCTGACGTAGACCAGGCCGCCGCGGGCCACCGCCATCGCCATCAGCGCCGCCATGATCCACGTCAGGGCGTGGAACCGGTCGGTGGGGAGGGTCTCGGCCAGCCAGGTGATGGCGGGGGCGTAGGGCTTGCCCTTGATGCGGGCGTTGCGGGCCAGGTCCGAGAGGCCGCCTTCCCGCCGCACCACCCGCAGCGACGGGGCGTGCCGGACGGTCCGCCCGTGGACCTCGAACGTCTCGACCGACGGGTCCGCGACGGTCGTCCAGCCGACGGGGACCTCCAGGCACGGCTCGCGGGGACCGGCCGCCGCCTCGCCGAGGGGCAGCAGGGCCCCGGCCGGGCCGCCCGCCTCGTCGCCGCGCGCGCCGGGCCGGACGTACCGGACGGCCGAGGGGGGCTGGCCGAACAGCAGATCGAACATCGGCAGGACGCTGCTGACCGACCCGAGCCAGAGGACCGCCCCCAGCCAGCCGCACACCCACCCCACGGCAATGCGGTAGCGGTAGGGCCAGCAGGTTCGGAGGGCGTCGCGGAACGCGTTCATGGCCGGTCCCGTCTCGGCGGAGGTTCGCGGCGGCCCGGCACGCGCCCCGCAAGCGGGGCGGCGAACACAGACCACGTCGCGCGGGTGGCGCCACTTCCGACGGTTCGAGC
>JAWODB010000343.1:0-33181 GCA_046483505.1 Phycisphaerae bacterium | reverse complement strand
GCCGATCCGGCCGCCGACGGTAATCTTGTCAACGACGTAGCCGGGGAAGCGAAACAACCGGCGAATGCCGTGCACGTACATGGCTCAACCTCCCGCCGACAGCGAGTTCCTGGTAAACCGCTGTCAAAGCAGAGGTTGAGCCTTTTTTCAACCGCTAAATCCTCCGCAGAAGTGAAAGGGAGCCTTATCTTTGACGTTCCAATCCTCCTCGGTCCCCGCCAGTTCCAGGCACCGCGAGACGGCGAGGTCCGAGCGGAGCCGCTCCATCGCCGCGGAGGCAAAGAGCCGGCAGTGCCACGGGCTCCCGGGGAAGCGTTCGACGATGGCCCGGACGATTTCGTCCGTGCCGATCTTCGCCAGCGCATCCATGCACTGCTCTCGGAGCCAGTCCGCATCGATCCACAACCGCTCCACGAGCGACGGCACCGCCGCCTCCAGCCGCATCTCGCCCGCCATTTCGACCGCAAGAGGTTCCATCCAGCTCATCGGATCGTCGGTCACGTCCTCGTACGTCTGCGAGAGCACGTCCAGGACCTTCTCGGCGTACCGCCCGTCCCGGGCGATGGCCTCGGCCAGTCGGCCGGCGTAGCCCAGGTCCACCTCGTTGACGTACCGTGTCGCCTTCTCCTGCTCGCAGAACGCCTCCAGCATCTCCCATTGCCGGTCGACGTTCTCGCCGGCGAAGCGGAGACGCTGGCTGACGGCTCTCCGGTGGTGCTGGAGCAACCCTTTCAGGCCCAGAATCCGGGACTCATGCTGCATGAGCAACGCGACGGGTGCCTTGGCGATGATCGACCCGACGTTCAGGCAGTGGTCGGTTTCGGCCAGGTTGACGGGCTCGCCGACCTTCTCCAGTTCCGCGACGAACCAGCCCAGCGTGTCCTCGGTCTGCGCGAGGTGGTTGAAACTGGCAGGGGAGTTGAAAGCGTCAGCCCAGCCGCGGGTCTCGATGGCCTCGATGACCTTCGGCATGACGTCGGGGTCCGGGCTGTACGCCTCCGAGAAGTACCGGGCCGCCAGGTCACGGACCATCCGCCGCTCGTGAAGGATGCCTTCCTTGATGCGATCTGTCGTTAGTTTCATGGCCGGTGCTCCATAAATCGAGCCGAGGTTTCATAGCGCTCGCGCTGCGGGCGGATTGTATCACGCGGGGCGGGGAGGGGACAGGACGGAGCGGCGGGAATCAGCGCTCCTTTCACCCCTCGGACGGGTCCGATTCAGACAAACCGTGAAGATTCAGTTTCCGCTGGATTCCCCCTTGTGGCCGAGGCCCTTTCAGGATACGCTTAACGGCGTGCTGCCCATGGGCAAAACCGTCGTCGTCGTCGATTGGCATGGGTCCCGCTCGGTATTTTCGCGTGGGCCTTCGCCCGAGGAGGCGCGACGTTTCGTCGGCGCGGGACCGGGTGCTTGAGAGGCCCGTTATCGAGGCACTTTATACGAGGCCTTATACAAAACGCCCAGAATCGCGACCTCCGGTGTCCTGTGTGGTCCTTCGGCGTCCGGTCGTAAGTGTAGGCGGGGACGCGACTTAGGGCGTAAGTTGTTGAATCAGAAAAAGTTGGCGGGACGGCCGGCCAAAACTCATAAGCCCAAGGTCGGTGGTTCGAATCCACCCGCTGCCACCAGGACTCCAAGGGCGGTGCGTCGCTTCGCGGGGCGGTGACGTGGCGGCGGGCCGCCCTTTTCGTCGCCGATCTGGGCCGGGCCCGTGCCACGGCCGGTCTTGTCCGGCCGTGCGACGGCGCATCGAGCCCGCCGCGGGAGCGGCGCGTCGTTCCCGTCCGCGGTGGCACGGGCCATGCCGGATGGTGATGTCCGGCTGCTTCCGCAGCCGGCTCGACGGCGTCCAACCTGCCACCCGACGCAAGGGTGCATCCATGCACCGCGCATTGCCATACCTTCGCCTCCTCCTCCCCGCTTTCGCGTTCCTCATCGCGGCGCTGGGGCTGCTCGTCGCACCGCCCCGTGCGATGGCAGGGGAGACGGATGCCGCCCCCGCGGCCGGCCACGTCCGTTACGGCACGCCGCGCCGGATCGCGACCCTCGAGGACCTCCGCATCGACGAATCGAGCGGCCTGGCCGCCGGCCGCGGCCGGCCGGGCGTCTTCTGGACGCACAACGATTCCGGCGACGCCGCCCGCCTGTACGCCTTCGACCGCCGCGGCCGGCGCCTCGCCACCTGCACCCTCGAGGACGTCGAGGCCGAAGACTGGGAAGACATCGCCTCCTTCCGCCGCGGCGGCCGCCACTTCCTCCTCGTCGGCGACATCGGCGACAACCTCTGGTCCCGGCCCGAGTGCACGCTGTTCCTCCTGGAGGAACCGGCCGTCGGCACGCCGGAGAAGCCCGTCACGGCCACGGTGCCCGTCCTGCGGACGATCTACTTCGTCTACGAGGGCGGGCCGCGCGATTGCGAGGCGCTGGGCGTCGACCCGTCCGACGGCCGCTGCTACTTCGTCACCAAGGAGGGGCTCCGCTGCAAGGTCTTCGAACTGGCGGTGCCGGACGAGGTCTTCGCCCCGCCGAAGCCGGGCGAGGGGCCGGCCGCGGCGACGTCGGGCGCGCAGGAGCCGCACACCGCCCGGCTCATCGGCGAGATCGCCACCTCGCCCGTGGTGGCGATGGACATCTCGCCCGACGGCCGCCGGGCCATCGTCCTGACGTATGCCGATGCCATGGAATTCGTCCGCCGCGAGGACGAGACGTGGCGGCAGGCGTTCGCCCGCAAACCGCAGACCGTCGTCATGCCCGCCCGCCGCCAGGGCGAGTCCGTCTGCTACGGCACCGACGGGCGGACCCTCTACCTGACGAGCGAGCATACCCCCACGCCGCTCCTCGAGGTGCCCGTCGTCGAAGCCGAGGAGGCGAAACAGCCGTGAGACTCGCCGCCGCTCTCGTGTGCCTGACGCTGGCAATGCCCGCGGCCACGGCCGCCGAGGACTGGCACCATCCCCTCTACCTGTCCCGCGGCGGGTACTGGCACGCCCGCGTGCCCGTCCGCATCGCCGGCCGCACCGACCGCGACGCCGCCGGCACGCCCGTCGCCGTCCGTATCGGCAAGGGCGAGGGCGAGGCCGACCTCGCCGGGGCCCGCGCCGAGACCGTCCGCGTCGTGGCCGCCGACGGCACCGAGTTCCTCTACGCCCTCGCCGACGCCGACGGCCGGCCCGTCCGCGAGGGGCCGATCCCCGCGGGCGGCACGCTGACCCTCCCCGCCGAGGTGCCCGCCGGCGGCGCCGCCACGTATTACGTCTATGTCGATAACCCGTCCGCCTGGCCCGTGGCCGAGTTCCTGGACGCCGCCGTCGCCGTCCGCAACGGGGGCGTCGAGCGCGGCGAAGGTGGCACGCCCACCGCCTGGCGGCACGACGCCGGCGACGCGGAACATCGGACCGCGTGGGTCAAGGAGAAGCCGCACTCCGGCAAGCGGTGCCTCAAGACCGTCGTCGCCGCCGGCGCCGAGCCGACCTGGATTTCCAGCCGCCAGCGGGGCATCCACGTGACGGGCGGGGCGCGGTACCGCCTCAGCGGCTGGGTCCGGGCCGAGAACGTCGACGGCCACGCCGGCTGGTACGTCCACCTGTCGCCGGAGAAGGGCCCCTTCCTCGTCGCCCGGCACGCCACGGCCGGCGGCGGCACGTACGGCTGGACGAAGGTCACCGCCGAGGTCACCGCGCCCGACGAGGCCGTGCGGGCAAGCCTTGGCACCGTCCTCCGCGGCACGGGGACGGCCTGGTTCGACGACGTCCGCCTTGAATGCCTCGACCCGCCGCGCCTGGCGGCCACGGCCTTGCCGCGCGAAACGATGACCCTCCGCCGTGCGGGCGGCGGCGAGGCGTGGCTCGACCCCTCCGGCGCTGCGCCCGCCTCGCCGCACCGGATGGCGTACCGGGCGTTCAACTTCTCCGAGCGGGACGGGGAGGGAGCAGGTGCGGCCCGCTCGGCGGCCCTCGTCTCGGCGGACCTCGCTGCCCTCGCCGGCCGCCTGCGGGCGCCGGTGGACCGCGGCTCGCTCGTCGTGGCCCGCGGCACGACGGTCCTGCCGCACGTGGCGGTCGGCGACCGGCTGCTCGTCGAGGCCGACGTCCCCGCGCGGTCCGTCTGCGACTACCACGTCTACGTCGCCGCCGCCGAGGCGGGACAAGGCCGCGCGGAAGAGGACGCCGACCACGCCGCGTACGCCCGCCTGCTGGCGAGTCCGCGCAACATGGCACGGAACGCGAGTTTCGAGGCCGGCGGCCCGCTTCCCGACGCCTGGACGGGCGGCACGGAATCGCCGCGCCCGGGCGCCGCCGCGGCGACGCGGGTCGACGGCGGCCTCTTCGGCAAACGGTGCGTCCGCGTGCGCGTCCCGAACGGTGCGAAGGCCGGATGGATCGGCTGGCGTCAGTCCCACGCCGTCAAGGGCGGACAAACGTATCTCTATGCCGCGTGGGTGAAGTGCGAGGCCGTCGAGGCCGGGAGCGCCCTCCTCCACGCCCATTGCCGCACGGCCGAGGGCACGATGTGCGAGCCGGGCGGGTACCGCTCCGTCGGCACACCGCTGGAGGGGACCCGCGAATGGACGCTCCTCTCCGGCACCCTCACCATGCCGCCGGGCTGCGCGGAACTCCACTTGCACCTGACGATGAACGCAACCGGCACGCTGTGGCACGACGGCGTGGTCCTGGCGCGGGTGGCGCCGGCCGAACCGCTGGCGCTGCAGGCCCGGCGCGACCCGTCGCGGGAGGGCCTCGCGGTCTAGCCCGTCAACCCGGTGGTGAAGGTGTTCCGGTGGGACGCGCCGCCGGAGAAGGCCGCGCCCGTGCGCCTCTCGGCCGCCCGGAACGAGGCCGAGCCGCTGCAACTGGCCGTCCGGTCGCCGCGCGAGGTCGAGGGCGTCCGGGTCGAGGTGGACCCGCCGAAGGGCCCCGGCGGGGCGGTCCTCAAGGAGATCGAGACGGCCGTCGTCGGCTACGTGCCCATCGACCACCCGACGAGTTACTACCGGAGCGAGTCGCCGCCGTGGCACCGGAAGTACCCGCAGCGGCCGGGGCGGTGCGACGGCTGGGCGGGGTGGTGGCCCGACCCGCTCCTGCCGCGCGACGCGTTCGCCCTGGAGGCCGACCGGACGCAGCCCGTCTGGCTGACCGTCCACGTGCCGAAGGACGCGCCGGCGGGCGACTACCGCGGGACGGTGCGGCTGGTGGCCGGCGGAACAGGGGAGGATGCCGCGCGGCGGTCCTCCCGGGCCGCCGCGCCCCATTCAGCCGCCGGGCTTGCCCGGCGCGTGCCTTCGGCGGCGCACGGCCGGGCAAGGCCGGCCGTGGCACGGTCGTTTTGGACCGCAAGCGCCGC
The DNA here is from genome assembly GCA_046483505.1 of Phycisphaerae bacterium. Taxonomy (GTDB): domain Bacteria; phylum Planctomycetota; class Phycisphaerae; order FEN-1346; family FEN-1346; genus BS750m-G62. Next base: position 27,841 of record JAWODB010000343.1, on the reverse strand, counting down.
GCACGGCCGGGCAAGGCCGGCCGTGGCACGGGGGGAGGGCGCTGTCCTCGCCGAAGTGCCCTTCACCGTCCACGTGTGGGACTTTGCGCTGCCGGACGACGAACACGTCAAGGCGATCTACGACGTCCGCCTGCACGGGCAATGGTGGCGGGACGATATCGCGGGCGACCGGCAGGCGTACCTCCGCACGTTCTGGAAGTTCATGGCCGAGCGGCGCGTCTCGCCGGACCGCATCCATCCTGCGCCCGTCATCCGGTACTCGGGCGGCAAGGTCGAGGCGGACTTCGCGGCGTACGACGAGGCGGCGGCGACCTACTTCGATGTTCTCGGTCTGCCGCACGCCTACACGCCGCGGCAGTTCTACTGTTTCGGCTGGGGCCATCCGCCGCGGAAGATGTGCGGCGAGGCGCCGTATCCCGGCGCGTACCCGTACGAGGGGGCCGACCGTTCGCAACTCCGCCCCGAGTACAAACGGGCGTACCAGGCGTGCCTGCGGGCGTACTGGGACCACATGAAGGCGAAGGGCTGGGCCGACCGCGTCGTCCTGTACATCTCCGACGAGCCGCACGACCGTCGGCACGAGTACGTCGTCGAGCAGATGAAGGCCCTCGCCGCGATGATCCACGAGGTGGACGCCGCGATACCCATCTACTCGAGCACGTGGCATAACCAGCCCGCGTGGGACGGGTCGCTCGACGTCTGGGGCGTCGGGCACCAGGGGCGCGCGCCCGTCGACACGATGCGGGCCGTCCGCCGCCGGGGCGACCGCGTCTGGTTCACCACCGACGGCGAGATGTGCACCGACACGCCGTACTGCGCCGTGGAGCGGCTCCTGCCGCACTACTGCTTCCATTACGGGGCGGAGGCGTACGAGTTCTGGGGCGTCGACTGGCTCACGTACAACCCGTACGCCCGCGGCTGGCACGCCTACATCCACCAGAGCGATCGGCCGGGCAGTTCGTACGACGTGCGGTATCCGAACGGTGACGGGTACCTGGCGTATCCCGGCGCGCCGGCGGGGGCCGACGGGCCGGTCTCCTCCGTCCGGCTGGAGCAGGCCCGCGAGGGCGTGGAGGATTACGAGTATCTCTATCTTCTGCGGCAGCGGATCGCCAGGGCGAAGGCCGCCGGCCGCGACACGGCCGGGGCCGAGGCCGCCCTGAAGGCGGCGGCCGACCTCGTGACCATCCCGAACCCCGGCGGGCGGTACGCCACGAAGATCCTGCCCGACCCGGACGCCGTCCTGCGGCTGAAAGCGCGCCTGGGACGGGCGATTGAGAGGCTGAAGGTAAAGCAATGACGAATGACGAATGGCGAATGACGAGGGAATGACGAAACCGCCGAGCGGTGCCCGCCCCGCCTCGTCATTCGGCATTCCTCATTCAATCGTCATTCGGGACTCGTCAATCGCCATTCGTCAATTACTCAGAAATCAAACCTCACGCCCAGCATCACGCTCTGCGTGCTCCGCTCGTCGCTCCACGACCCGTCGTACTGGACGAACGCCGAGGCCTGGTCCGTCAGCCGCGCCGTCACGCCCAGCCCCCCGACGAACTCGTCGCGCTGGGGCCCGACGGCGTCGATCCCGAACCGCCGGCCGCCGGCCACGAACTGGGCGTCGAAGTCGTCGATGTCGGTCACCAGCCGATGCCGCCACCCCAGGTACGCCGTCGGGGCGAGCGTGACGCCGCACGCCTCCACGCGCGACCGCACCCGCACGCCCAGCCGTCCCTGGGCGAAGTGCCCCGCCTGCCGCGCGAAGTCCAGCCCGGCGGGCCCCTCCTCGTGGTACGCTTCGCGGCCGAGGTACAGGTACTGGACGGACGCCTCCGGCGTGACGGTCACGGGGCCGAGCGTCAGGTCCCATCCCCCGCCCGCATAGCACGCCACGTCGTGGCCGCAGAACGTGGCGGTCGCCGTCTGGGCCAGGGCCGGCACCTCGCGGTCCGTCTGGTAGTGGTGGAAGCCGTAGGTCAGCGACCCGTCGACGAACCAGCCGCGGCCGGGCGGGCGGTAGGTGACGTACGGCCCGATGCGGAGGACGTCCTCCTCCACCTCGCCGCGCGACCGGGCCCACGTCACGTCGCTTGAGACGGCGGCCAGGCCGAGGCCGAGGCGCCGGGCGCCGTCGTCGGAGCGGCGGTCGATGCCCATCTGGCCGCCGTACGCCTCCGCCGTGAAGCCCGTCCGGCGGTCGGTCGGCTCCTGGTCGATGCGGAGGCCGAACGCCTGGGCGAAGGCGTCCCATCCGGGCGGGAGGGCGTCGAAGCCCTCGCCGGCGGGGCGAGGCGGTGGCGCCGTGTCGAGCGCGTCGCCGCCCGGCGCCGCCAGCGCCGCCCGGAGCCCCATCGGCCCGGTCCGGCCGGCGGCCGTGTACGCCGCCAGGTTCCGGTGATACGTGTCGGCGACGTCGGTGGCGAGTTGGCCGAGGACCTCCAGCGGCTTCGGGTTGAGTTGCCCGAGGGCCCGGTTGATGCCGCCAGAGTCCATGCCGCCGAGGCGGCTGAGCATGTCGTTGAGGTCCGTGCCGGGGGCGGTGGGCGGCAGGGTGTCGAGGGCACCGGCGATCTCGCGGTTCTCCTCGCCGCGGGCCGCGTCGAGCAGGCTGCCGAGTTCCGCCACGATGGCGTACTGCGCGTCGCCGTCGCTGAAGTCCGGGTCGCGGAGGAAGAGGATGGCGGCCCCGGTGGCGGCCGTCTGGATGGCGGCGCCGGCGTCGGTGACGCCGCCGGCGGCCTGGATGATGGTCAGGGTCTCGCCGATGCTGAATCCGCCCGGGTTGGCGACGAGGACCTGGATGGTGCTGCCGGCCTCGAGGGTGGCGGTGCCTCCCACGTCGAGCAGGTCGTGCGAGGAGCCCGGGCCGCGCGGCTGGGCGCCGTCGACCTCGATTTCGAGGGTGCTGCCGGCGTCCTGGGTGTAGTCGCCGACGACGGTGGTGATGTCGATGGTGTTGCCCGGGGCGAAGGTGCCGCCCGCCTCGTTGTGGAGGCCGCCGACCGTGCCGGCCCCGCACAGGTGGGCGCGGTTGACGATCTCGCCGGCCAGGGAGCCCTCCATCGCGACGACGCCGTCGCGGACGGTCAGCGTGCCGGTGAAGGGGCTGGCGGCCGTCAGGGTCAGCGTGCCGGCCCCGTCCTTGAAGACCTGGCCGGCGCCGCTGAGGGTGCCGCCGAAGGTGCCGTCGGCGGCCTGGTCGAAGACGGCGGTGGCGTTCGCGGCGAGGTTGCCCGCGAGGCTGCCGGTGTCGCCGACGAGCGTGCCGGCCGCGACGGTGGCGCCGAGGAAGGCGTTGTCGGCCGTCAGCGTGAGCGTGCCGGCGCCCTGCTTGATGACGGTCCCGGCGCCGATGATCTGGCCGGCCATGAGGAGGTCGGCGCCGGCGTCGACGGTCAGGTCGGCCGCCAGGGCCACGTCGTTCGCCAGGGCCGTCACCCCGCCTCCCTGCTCCAGCGTGGCCGGACCCGTGACGGTGAGGGGCCCCGTGCCGAGGGCGTCGTCGTCGGCCGCGACGAGGCGTCCGGCGGCGAGCGTCGTGCCGGCCGTGTACGTGTTGGCGGCCGAGAGGGTCAGCGTGCCGGCGCCCTCTTTGATGAGGCGTCCGCCCGTGCCGGAGAGGACGCCGGCGAGCGTGGTGTCGTTGGCGCCCGTGACCGTCAGGGCCACGCCGCCCGTGTCGCTGAGGTCGAACGTGGCATCGGTGCCGAAGAGGAACCCGCCGCCGGGCACGGCCCCGGCGTCGATGGTCATGGCGGCGCCGTGGGCGACGACGGGGACGTCGACGGTCTGGAGTTCGGAGGAGGCGTTCGTGACGGCCCCGCCGTCGGCGAGGTCGAGGCGGCCGCCGGACGAGTCGATCGTGTAGGCGGTCGATTCCTCGAATCGGACCTCGCCCACGCCGGCCGTGTAGGCCCGCGTGACGACGGCGGTCGTGGTGGCCGAGCCGGTGTCGTTGAACAGGAGGGTGTCGCCGGGGGCGAGGTTGGCCGGGTCGCCGTCCCAGAGGTCCCAGTTGGAGGCGGGATTCGTATCGTCCCAGTCGCCGGTGCCGGCGCCGGCGGCCCAGACGATGGTGATGGGGGCGTCGGCGAGGTCGGCCGTGAAGGCGCGTTCGAAGGCGGCGAGGGAGGCCTGCTCGGTGGTGTGGGAGCGCTCTGTGTCGTTGAACTGGTCCTCGTCGACGACGAGGCCGACCTGCGTGGCGGTCAGCGTTTGCCGTCGGAGCCAGCCGCCGTCGCCGCCGTCCTTCCACGCCTTGGTGGCGACGACGAGCGGCGGGCCGGCGAAGGCGGGGGCGAAGGCGATGAGTTCCTCCCCCTCGGAGTAGCCGCGCACCACGTCGTTCGTGATGAACGCCTGCCAGTCCACCGGGCTCCCGCCGCTGTCGGTCAGCGTGCCGGAGGTGGTCTGGATGACCAGGTAGCCGATGCGCTCCGGCACTGTCACGGTGGAGCCGTCGGCCACCTCGGATCGCTCCAGGGCCAGGTTGAAGCGGTCGGTCTGAATGCTGTTCACGGAGGTCGTCAGCCAGGGGGTGGACGGTTCGCCCGGCGGCTGGTTCGCCTCGTTGTTCGCCGTCTGGACGGTGGCCAGGACGGCCGGCGCCGAGCCGAACGTGTGACGCAGCCGGACCGTGTCGTACGCACCGCCGTCGCCGAACGGCGGCGCACGCTGGCCCGTGCTCGTCGTGGTGTGGACGCCGGCGTCCAGGTAGACGCCGGGGGTGATCTCGGTCCGCCCGGGTTCGACCGCCAGGTACGCGACGTTCGGCATGCCGGGGTGGACGCCGTCTTCGCCGGCCGGTTCGACGGGCGCGATCTCGAACCCGCTCGTCGTTACGTTGCGGATGCGGAGCGAGGCCGGGTCGGCTCCTGAGGCGGTCGGCATCACGAACACCACGGGCGTGCGGCTGAAGGCCTGGCTGAACCCGACCGACTGGAACACCGCCTGGCCGGGGGCGGTGGCGGCCACGTCGACAGACCCTGCCTGGAACATGCCGGCGCCGGCGCTCGAGGCGAGCGCGAGCCAGCATATCGCGGCGCTGCGGACGGTCGTGCGCCTCCACCGTGGCCTGGCCATCGCCGGGCCCATCCTGTAGACAGACTGGGCGCGTACCAGTCCCTCGGTCCCAGCGCGCACGTCCTTCTCCGACTCGTATCATCGGCGTTTACAAAGGCTTAGGTCCAGGAGGATGTGGCCGGCCGGGGGCCGGAAATGGCGAATGAGGAATGCCAAGTGACGATTGAATGACGAGTGAAAGACCCTTTCTGACGCATGCCGGCCATTTCGGCAGGTCGAGTGTGGTTATTGGGGGCCTGGTCGTTGCCCCGTCATTCGGACCTCGGAATTGGTCATTTCCCGCCTCAAGCCAAGGCGACGGCGGCCGCGCCGGCGCAGGCGGCTTTCAGGAAACGGCGGCGGGTGGTCTGCGGCATCGGGCGGCTCCTTTCAGTCGGACGGCCTCGCCGGCGGGCGGATCATCAGCGACTCGATGACCCGCGCCACCTGCTTCGGGTCCATCTTCGGTTTCAGATACGCATGGGCCTTGTCCGGCTCGCGGCGCCAGGCGTTCCGCCCGTCGGGTTCCACGTGGCAATGGCCCGTGGTTTCGAGGTCCCAGTAGGCGGACGGATTGCGGACGGCGGCGAGGACGGCCGTCTGGTCCCAACTGGCGCGGTCGCGGCCGGGCTTGCCGAAATACGCCTCGTACCCGATGCGGACGGGGTTCGCGGGCGGCGTCTCCACGAGCCGGGCGCCCGTCTTGACGGCGTTGCCGATCTCCGCCCCGCTGAACAGGACCCGCGTCGGCCACGCCCGCACGCAGCGGACCGTGGCGGCGGGGTCCGGCCGGTAGAAGTTCGGCTCCTTCCCCTCCGGGTATTTGCCGCCCATGCACGACCACAGGCGGACCTTGCGGGCCACCAGGGCGATGCCGCCCAGCGGGCTCGCGGCGTCCGGCTTCGAGTCGAGCAAACGCGCGAGGCTCGTCAGGTGCCCCACCGTCACGAGGACGACGCTGCCGTCCGGCTGGGCGGCGAGGGTGCGGCGGTAGAGGCGGACGGCGTCTTCGGCGTCGGCGTAGGCGGCGAGGTCGTGCGGGCACGCCTCGGCCACCGCCTTCGCGTACCGCGACCGCGACCGGCCCCCGCCGGATGCCGGGTCGAGCACGCCGATCGGCACGTCGCCCCGGCCGTACCAGGTGTTCACGGCATCGGCGCACGAGGGCGTGTGCGGATCGTCGGTCGTGGTGATGACGGCCAGGATGCGGGCCTCGCCGCGGTCGGCCAGGGCGTGGAGGACGGCCAGGGCGCCCAGGTCGTCGCAGTCGGAATCCATGTCGGCGTCGAAGATGACGGGGACGGGCTTCGCGGGCGCCTCTGCGGCCGGCGCGGCCGCGAGCGACGCCGCGCACGCCAGGGCGATTCCCATCGCCGCCAGCGCCGATCCGGGCCTCATGTGTCGCCGCTGCGATCGTGTCATTCTGAGGAGCCCTTCAGGCCGACGAAGACTTTCGCCGTGGGTTTGTCCTTCGTCCTTTGTATGCAGTTGCCGTTTACCCGCATTCATGCAACTGCTGTTTGCCGTCTTCGCGGCTTTGCGCCTTTGCGTGAGGCCGCCGTTGCCGTTCGCCGTTGTCGTGGTCGTGTGCCGTTCGCCGTTGCCTGATGCCGAGTCCCGATTGCTTGCCGTTGTGCCGTCGCCGGTCGCCTGTTGCCTGTTCCCCGTTCACCTGTTGCCTGCCTTTGGGCAATGAAACACCCGATCCGCCGAAGCGGACCGGGCGATGGGCATGCGGACGGACGTCGGGCCGGATCAGTCGTCGAGGCGGTCTTCGAGGGCGTCGACGCGGTCCTCCAGGCGGTCCTTCTCGCGGTCGAGTTGTTTGTTCTTGCGCTTCAGGTCGGCCACATCGCGGCGAAGGCGGTCGTTCTCGGCCGTCAGACGCAGGACCTCGTTCTCGAGTTCGGCGCGGCTCATGGCGTCGACCTTGCCGCGGTCGGCCGGCGACGGCGCCTTGCTCGACCCGGACGAACCGCCCATGTTGACGTACGGCCCTTCGGGCACGTCCACCTTGACACAGCCGGCCACCAGGGCGACCGCGGCGACGAGGATGGCCGACGCCCACAGGATGATCTTCTGCCACACGGTTCTCGCTCCCGCTGCAGGTGCGCGAAGGTCAGTCTAGCGGCTTGGCCGGCCGCGTGCAAGCGCTTGTTGGCGGCCCGAACAGGCTTGACTTCCCCGCCGCGCGGCGCCACCCTGGCGCCATGGCGGACGCGACGCCCATCCTGGTCATCACGGGCCCGACGGCGAGCGGGAAGGAGCGGCTGGCCCTGGCGGTCGCCGAACGCCTCGACGGCGAAATCATCTCGGCCGATTCCATGAAGGTCTACCGCGGCCTGGACGTGGGCACCGCGAAACCGTCGCCCGAGGACCGCCGCCGCGTGCCCCACCATGCCATCGACGTGGCCGACCCCGACGAGACGTTCTCGGCCGCCCGGTGGCTCGAGTTGGCCGACGCCGCCGTCGCCGACGTCCGCGCCTGCGGGAAGGTGACCGTCGTTTCGGGCGGCACGCCGTTCTACCTGAAGGCCCTGCTCGAAGGGCTCTTCGAGGGGCCGGACGCCGATCCCGCCCTCCGCCGGCGGCTGCGGGACGAGGCCGAGGAGCGCGGGTCGGCGCACCTGCACGCCCGCCTGGCGCGCGTCGACCCGGAGGCCGCCGGCCGCATCCATCCCAACGACCTGCGGCGGATCGTCCGGGCCCTGGAGGTGCACGAGAAGACGGGCCGGCCGATCTCGGACCTCCAGCGGCAGTGGGGCGAGCGGCGGCCGGAGTATCGCCCGCTCCTCGTCGCCCTCCGCCGCTCGCGCGACGACCTCACGCGGCGCATCACCGACCGCGCCCGGCGGATGCTGGACGGCGGCCTCGTCGAGGAGGTCCGCACGCTGCTCGACCGCTGGGGTCACCTGGCGAAAGGGCCGAGCCAGGCCCTCGGGTACGCCGAGGTGCTGGCGTACCTACGTGGCGACCTGGCGGAGGACGACCTGCTCGACGCCGTCGTGGCGCACACGCGGCAGTTCGCCCGCCGGCAGACGTCCTGGCTCCGCCGGTTCGAGGGCGTGACGTGGCTGTCGGCCGACCCGGACACCCCGACCGCCGCCCTCGCCGACCGCGTGGTCGGCCTTTGGCAGGCACACGCGAATCAAGACACGCGCGAAGATAGCCTTGCGCAAGGCCGCAAACAACCTGGAGAGAATACGGCATGAAGAATAGCGGGTCGCACGCGTTCGCGATTCCGCGAAAGCGTATGGGCCGACTCGCAGCGCATGCGTTCGCAACAGAGCGAAAGCGTGCCACGCCTCAGCGGGGTGCCTCGAGCAGCAGGGCGCCCACCAGGACGTTCTCTTCGATCATCTCGGCCGGCACGACCTCGCACCGGTCCGCCAGGGGCCCGAAGACCCGCCGGGCGAACGCCGGCCGAAGCCGTCCGAACAGCACCTCGCCCATCCCCGCCACGCCGCCGCCCACGACGACGCGCTGCGGCGCCACCACGGCCGCGGCCGAGGCCAGCGCGACGGCGAGCGTCTCGGCCACGTCGCCGAGGAGCGCCCCGGCCGCCGCGTCGCCTTCGGCGGCGGCACGGGCGACGGTCCGGGCGTCGACGGCCTCAGGCCGCCCGCCCGCCAGGGCGAGGAGGCGGCCGTCCGGCTCGGCGGCGGCCAGGGCCCGGCCCCGGCGGGCGATGGACCAGCCGGAGCACACGTCCTCCAGGTGGGCGTAGTCGCCCGCCTCGGCGTCCCAGACCCAGGTGTGGCCCATCTCGCCGCCCAGGGGGCCGCTGACGAGACGGCCGTCGGCGCAGACGCCGCCGCCGATGCCGCTGCCCACGTTCATGTAGAGGACGCGGCGGACGGTGCGGCCGGCACCGAGACGGGCCTCGGCCAGGGCCCCGCAGTTGGCGTCGTTCTCGACGACGGCGGGCACGCCGGCGGCGTCGCGGGCCCAGGCGGCCAGGTCGAAGCCGTCCCAGCCCGTGACCTGGTGGCTGCGGATGACCCGGCCGGTCGTCGAATCGACCGGTCCGCCGAAGCCGACGCCGACCCGCTCGAGGGGCGCATCGGCCAGACCGCGGATCTGGAGAACGAGGTCCGCGACGCGCCGGCGGACGGCCGCGGCGCCGGCGTCGGCGGGGGAATCGGCGCGGAGGGTCCGCACGAGGCGCCCCTTGGGCGTGCCGAGGGCGGCCTGGAGTTTCGTGCCGCCGATTTCGAGGGCGAGACGCATGCTGAGCCCCATTATACCTCATCGCACGCCCGGGGATGAGTCCCCGCGAAGCGCGGCGAATCCCCGGGAACGCGTGCCACACGCGCCCGAGTAGGCCACATCGTACCAAACAGGCAACGCATCGCGCACGCGCATCGCGTCACAGGCATTCACACGCCGCGCCAGGTGCGCAGGGCGTCGAGGAGGCGGGTCATGTCGTCGGGGAGCGGGGCCTCGAGCCTCAGGGCCTCGCCCGTCCGCGGATGCTCCAGCCCCAGTCGCGCCGCATGCAGCGCCTGGCGGGCGATGAGCACCTCGTCGTGGTCCGCCTTCCCGCGCGCCACCTCCTGAAGCGTCACCTTCGAGGTGCTGCCGTACTGCCGGTCGGCCACCACGCGGTGCCCCACGTGGGCCATGTGCACGCGAATCTGGTGCGTCCGGCCGGTGTGAATCTGCACGCGGACCGTGCTGAACCCGTCGAACCGCTCGACGACCTCGTACCGGCTGACGGCCTGGCGGCCGGTGCCGTCGAACTTGACGGCGTACCGCTCGCGGACGTGGTGGTGCCGGCCGAGCGGCCGGTCGATGACGTCGGCGTCGAGGTCCGGCACGCCCTCGACGACGGCGAGGTACTCCTTGTGGACGGAGCGCCGCTCCCACTGGCGGGCCAGGCGGTGGTGCGCCTGGTCGTTCTTCGCGAACACGATGACGCCGCTCGTGTCGCGGTCGAGGCGGTGGACGACCCCCGGCCGCCACCAGTCGCCGCCGCTCGAGAGCGAGTCCGCGTGGTGGGCCACGGCGTTGACGAGCGTGCCGTGCGGGTTCCCCCGGGCCGGGTGGACGATGATGCCGGGCGCCTTGGCGACGGCGATGAGGTCGGCGTCCTCGTAGAGGACGTCGATGGGGATCGGCTCCGGCACGATGCCGAGCGGCTCGCGCTTGTAGAGCGTGACCTCGACGCGGTCGCCCGGGTGGACGTCACTGGAGGGCTTCGTCACGGCCTCGCCGTTCACGGTGACCCGGCCGTCGCGGATGAGTTTCTGGTACATGGAGCGGCTGTGCTGGGGCCAGTGCTGGGCGAGGAAGCGGTCGAGGCGGGGCTCGGACGGCTCGCGCTGGAGGGTAATGGCCAGGCGCTGGAGGCCGCGGGGGGGCAGCGCCTCGGGGGGCAAGGCACCGTCGGGGAGCGGGTTCTTGGCCATGGCGGATGCGATGCGGCGCGGCACGGGCGACGCGGGCGCCTTCCGGGCCCGCCGCGGGAGCGGCGGGTCACCCTCATCTGCCCTGGCACGTGCCATGCCGGATGATGATGCCCGGCTACTTCCGCAGCCGGCTCGTGCGCCTTACGCCGCGCCGATGAGGTCCGTGGCCAGGTCCACGGCGCTGCCGGCATCGGGGGCGTAGCCGTCGGCCCCGATCTGGTCGGCGAACTCCTGCGTGACGGGCGCCCCGCCGACGATGACCTTCACGCCGTCGAGGCCGGCCTCCTTGAGGCCCTCGATGACCGCCTTCATGTTCGGCATGGTCGTGGTGAGCAGGGCGGACATGGCCAGGATGTGCGGCTGCTTCTCCTTGACGGCCTCGATGTATTTCTCGGGGTCGACGTCGACGCCGAGGTCGGTCACGTGGAACCCGCCCCCTTTGAGCATCATGGCCACCAGGTTCTTGCCGATGTCGTGCAGATCCTGCTTGACGGTGCCGATGACGACCTTGCCCCTGGGCTGGACGCCGGTCTCGACGAGTTTCGGTTCGAGGATGTCCATGGCAGCGCCCATGGCGCGCGCGGCGATGAGGACCTCCGGAATGAAGACCTCGTTGTTCTTGAACTTGATGCCGATGCTGCTCATGCCGGCGATGAGGCCCTCGTTCAGGATCGTCTCGGGGGCGAGGCCGTCGTCCAGCGCAGCCTGGGTGGCCTCGACGGCGGCCTTCTGGTCGCCGCGCTCCACCGCGTCTGCCATAGCCTGGAGGTCTGCCATCGGGTGCTCCTTGTCAACGGATTCCGGTTCTCGCAGGGTCGCGATTGCCGTTCTTATACCAGAATGGACGCCAAGCGCCAAGTGAGTGGGTGGAACGACGGCTTCGGGGGCGCGGACGACAACAGGGGCCGGGGAGCCTCCTTCCCGGCTCGGAGCGTGCCGCGTTTCGAGCCCGCTGCGTAAGCAGCGGGATACGGACGAGCGCCGGCGCGGCCTGCCCATGGCTACTTGCCGGCCGGTGCCCGGCGATCGGGGGGTTGAAAGGCGCCTCACCCGACGGGCTTGGCCTCTTCCTCGGCCTTCTCAGCGGGGCCTTCCTCGGCCCCTTCGGCGGGAGCCTCGGGCGGCGGCGCGGGGACCTCGTCCGGCGCGGCGGCGGGTTCCTCGGCCCCCTCGGGCAGGGTCTCGGGCACCTCTTCAGGGGCCGTCGGCGCCTGGACGGGCTCCTCGGAGAACGCGATCGGCTCGTACCCGGCCAGGGCGTCGAGGTGCAGTTTGGCCTTGGCGGCCGCCACGGACTGCGGATACTGCTCCGCGACCTCCTCCAGGGCCTTGCGGCCGGCGTCCAGGTCGCCGCGCTGAAGCGTCACGAGGGCCAGGCCCGTCCGGGCCATCGGCTCCAGGTCCTCGGAGGCCTTGGCCGCCTGGGCGTAAAACGCCTCGGCCTCCTCCAGGACGGAGGCGGCGTCGTCGGCCTCGACCTCGCCGACGGCCACGTCGCGCAGGAGCCGGTCGGCCAGCAGGAGACGTGCGGCGGGGGCCTGCTCCGCCTCCGGATGGGCGTCGAGGAACGTCCGCAGCGCCTCGGCCCCGCCGGAACGGACGGCCGCGTTGAACGCGTATGCCGCCTCGGCGGCGGCCCGGCTCTGCATGAGGGGCAGCGAGATGAGCACGACCAGGACCACCACGCCGGCGGCGGCGATAATGGCCGCCGTCTGGGCGTGCGGGCGGAGCCGCTCCACCAGCCGCCCGATCGCATCGGCCAGTTCGTTCGTCTGGAGGTCGTGTCGGCGTTGGCTCTTCATGGTCAGGATCCGGGCGGCAGGCCGCGGGCCGCCGGGTTCGGCATCGGTTCCGTCGACGGCGCCGCGGGATCGGCCGACGGCCGGCCCCCGCTCGGCATCACCTGGATCAGCAGCCGGGTGCCCCAATCGTCCCAGATGCTGACGTGGCAGGAGTCGTTCCCCTTCTCGAACAGCAGCCGCTGCCGGCCGGCGACGAAGTTCTCCTCGATCATCTTCCAGCCGGCGCGCGGCATGATATCGCGATAGAAGTCCGTGACCTGGCGGACGGTGGCGTCGCCCTTGTAATGGTGCTCGACGAATCGGAACCCGCGGGCCCGGCGTTCCTTCGACTTGTTATCGTCGAACCGGAACCCGGCCGGCACGGGCACGTCCGGCAGCCGGGGATTGACGGCCGGGGCGGCGGTGGCGGCCCGGCCGCGTTCCTCGTTGCATCCCAGCGCCATGACCATGAGGCCGAGAAACGCCAGCCCCGCCAGGATGGGCAGCCCGACGGCCGGACGGATCAGCCGTGCGATCCGCTGGAACGTCCTCATGACACGCCCTCCTGCTGAACCGCCCGGGCGACCAGGGCCTGGGCGGCGTCGAAGGCGGCGGCGATCTCGGCCGGCCCGAGGCCCGCCCCCGCCAGCACCCGTTCGGCATCGGCCCGAGGCCGCAGGTCCGTGTCCGCGTGGGCATCGGACCCGAAGAGGACCTGGGCGCCCACCTCGCGGGCCATCCGGGCCACGTGCCCGTTGCCGAGGCAGTGCCCCTTGCGGCCGGAGATTTCGAGCAGCACGCCGCGCTCCGCCGCCAGGCGGGCGTCGGCCTCCGTGATGGCGCCCGGATGGGCCAGGATATCGCACCCCGCCTCGATGGCGGCGCGGTTCGTCCCCTCGATGACCGGTTCGGCCGGCGTCTCGCCGTGGACCACCACGATGCGGGCGCCGAGGGCCCGGCACCGGTCGACGCAGCGGCCGATGTGCTCCGGCCGGCAGTGCGTGACCTCCGCTCCCGGCAACACCTGCATCGCCATGACGGGGTTCAGGTCCTCGGCCGTCCGGACGAGCAGCGGCACGACGTGGTCCGCGAGGGCGGTGTCCACGTGGTCGGCAAAGCCGAGGACGCGGTACCCGCAGACCTCCGCCCGCCGGGCGAGTTCGGTCGGAATCAACTCGCCGTCCGAGAGCAGCGTGTGCGTGTGCAGATCGATCATAGAGCCTCAGCCCGGCGGCCGCTCCGTCGGGCGGGGTCCGACACGGCATTCCCTTGGCGCACGTCCCCCGTTCGTAACATGCCACTCTATTCGCTGGCGGCGGCCGGGTCAAGGCTTTAACGGCAGGCATCAGGCATTCGGGATTCGGGACTGGGCGAACAGCAGAACGGCAGGCAACAGGCAACAGGGAACGGGCAACAGGCGAACGGCAAACGGCGAAAGGCAACAGCAGCGCGGGGTGCCATGCTTTCGCAAAAGCGCGAAAGCGTGCCACCCCCCAAACGCCCGGTCTTGAGCGCCTGAAGCCCGGGGCCCGAGCAAAGCGAAACCCCGGGACCGCTACAGGTCGCCCTTCACCGCGCTGCCCGCCATCGGGCCGGTGGGCAGGGCGAGGCGCGTCTCGCCGGTACGCTTGGCGGAACTTCCGGTGCGGACGGCGGCCGGCAGCGACCAGGCGACGGTCACCGCCTTCCGCTTATGCGTCGGGTCGGCCACGTACAGGTGCGGCTCGTCGGAGGCGGCGTCGAGCAGGACGAGGCATGGCACGTCGACGGCCAGGGTGCCCCCGCCGCCCCACGCCAGGCGGCCCGCCTCGAAGAACGCCGCCAGGACCACCCTGCCCTCCCCGACGCTCACGGCCTGGACGGCCGGCGTGTGCGAGACGACCTCCGCGGGCGGTCCCTTCGCCGCCTGCGCCATCTGCTTCGCCGCGATGCCGGGCAGGACCGTGTACGCGTAGGCCGCGGCCTTCGGCTTCGTGCCGTGGTCAATGGCCAGGCTGAAGACGTCGCGAGACACCGTCTTTTCGCTGTACCGGTGATGGACGCGGTGCCAGTCGCCGGTCTGCGCCTCGGCGGCGACGTGGCCGCGGCAGCCGTCGCCGAAGATATACCCGACGCCGTCGTGCCAGACCCATGCGGGGCCGTCGAGGCTCGCCCGGCCCTTCTTCTCGATGACGCGGTGTCCGCCGGCACGCGAGACGGCCACGGGCCCGCGGCGGGCGCACTGGTTCACGCTCGTGACGACCGGCCCGTCCTCGTCGCACGTGATGCCGGCGCCCAGGCAGACGACGGCGCCGTCGAGGAACGCCCATGCCTTTCGGGCGGTCAGGCCGCCGCGGCGATACACCATGGCCGCCAGGCCCCGCCGGCCGTCGCCCACGCCGCCGACGAACTCGCTGCGACCGCGGCAGCGTTTGCCGCCCGGCACGAGCGACTCCTCGCCCTGCCGGCAGGTCGTCCCCGGCAGCCGCCGCCAGTTCCATACGGGGAAGAGGTCGGCGTACTCGTCGCCGCGGCGGAGGACGTACAGGACGCCGTCGCCCAGGTGCAGGCCGCGCATGTTCTCGGAGTTGCACGTCTCGGCCCCGATGACGCGCGTGGACGACATCTTGACGGAGGCGTACCAGCCGGGTCGCCGATGAATCGAGATATCCGACCGCCAAAAGTGCTTGTGCCCGACGAGCGTGTTGGGCCCGCCCTCGGAGCACGCCGCCAGGGTCCGCCGGCAGGCGTCGGCGGCGGAGGGGTCGAGCCGCGCCAGGTCCTGGAGGCACCGCAGCACCGCCCGGCCCTTGGAGCGTTGCGCGCCGCGGAAGATCTGCCGCCCGCACCCGCTCACGTCCATCCGCCCGTGCCAGACGGTCCACGCGAGGCCGTCCAGGACGTACCGCCGGAGGACGGCCAGCCGCTCCTCCTCCAGGGCGAACGACGTGCCCCGGAACATCGTGGCCCACCGGATGGCGTCGCCGGCGAACGAGAGGCCGTAGTTGCCCCACTGCTGCTGCGGCCCGTGCTGGTGGAACGAGAAGTCCGGCTGGATGCCCTCGGCCGTCGTGACGCGGAGTTCGCTGAAGATGGCGTCGCGGGCCTTGCGCATCAGGCCGGGGTCCTCGGCGAGCAGCCCTTTGAGGAAGGCGATGCCCGCGCACCAGACCTTGTTCTGCCCCGTCATGCCCATCGTGCTGCGGCCGAGGACCTGCTCGCGGGCCCGCCGGGCGAGGGCCTCGGGCACGGCGTCGCCCATCAGGAGGAGCGCCGGCGCGACGGCCTTCGGCACGCCGATCCGCGTGTACCACCAGTTCGAGTTCCGGTAGTCTTTCTCAATCCAGTGGCGGAGGGCACGGACGACGGCGTCGCGAACGTCGGCGCTTCCCTCGAGCGGGTGGCCGGGCTTGGCGTACGCCTGGGCCAAATCCCGCACGCGGTACAGGTGGCGGGCGGTGGCCCAGCCGCCGCGCGTCCGGTCCGTGTAATCGACGTCCGGCCAGGTGCCGTCGTCGCGCAGCCGCGCGATCATCTGTTTGACGGTTTGGGCCGACGGGGCGCCCGCGGCGTAGTGGGCCACGACCTGCTTGCGGAGCGTCGCGAAGTCGTCGGCCGGTGCCGCCGAGGCCGGCGCGGACGCGAGGGAAGCGGCAACGAGAAAGACGGCGGCGGGGCACATGGCGAGACGGTCTGGCACGGTCAGGCACTCCACGGGCGCTTGCGGTTCCGGGCGTCGGCAACGGCCTTGCGGGCGATGCGGACGTCCTCGTCCAACTGGAAATCGAAGAAGCCGAGGCAGATGAAGTCCGCCCCGCTCTCGAAGGCGTACGAGATGCCGTCCTTCGGCGGGATCGCCCCCGCCGCCAGCACCTTGTACGCCATCCACGGCACCGTCACGTCCTGCATGAACGCGACCGTTTCCTCGTGGTTGTGGCAGAACATGTTGTCATGGTAGTGCGCGTGGTCAGGCGATTCCTTCTCATACATCTCCATGAAGCGGCGGTTCTCCTTCGGGTGGGCCGACCAGTACCGGTCGTGGTGCAGGGTGAGCATGTAGAAGTCGGGCTTCAGGCCCTCCTCGACGCAGAACTTGATGGGCCCCAGCCGATGGGCCGCCACCCCCGCCGGCACGCCGGCGTCGCGGATCATCTGGAACGCCTTGAGGATGTGTCCGGGTTTCTTGCGGCCGTACCAGATGTCGCTGGCCCCGC
Source organism: Phycisphaerae bacterium (assembly GCA_046483505.1). GTDB lineage: Bacteria > Planctomycetota > Phycisphaerae > FEN-1346 > FEN-1346 > BS750m-G62. Next base: position 11,398 of record JAWODB010000343.1, on the reverse strand, counting down.
CCCAGACGTAGGCGGCGGAGGCGCCCAGGTCCAGGTGCTTCTGGAGCCGCTCGTCGAACTTGTTGATATCCGTCGTGATGACGTCGGCGATCCACTTCATCCGGCCGCCCCACTCGTCCCAGTACCGCCGCAGGCGCGGGAACCGCCGGAAATTGTGGTCCTTCATCACGATGCCGTTGATGCCGAGTTCCTCGCACTTCTTGAGGGTCATGAGGACCCGGTCCTCGGTGTTGTAGTGGGAGGCCAGGGCCGTCACGTAATCCAGGTCCCGGGCGTGCATGTTCATGCTGATGAGGTTGCTGCCGCAGACGATGCGGCCGAGGGTAAGATCGCCGATTGTACCGGCCGGCATCTCCTTCTGCTTCGCCTTCGCCTTCGGGTCGTCGAGGTCGAGGGTCTTGAGGCGGGCGTATTCCTTGCGGTCGTGCTCCGTGACGAGGGCCGCGCCGTCGGCCTCGGCGCCGCGCTTGCGGGGCGCGGCGGCCGGGGCGGCACTGCCCGCGAGCGGCAAGACGCCGAGGGCGCCGAGCATGCTCCTGCGGGTGATCCGTGTCATTGCACACCTCCCGTGAAGGATTCGTCGGCCGGACACCATTATGCGCGCGGCCGCCGCGGGGGCAAGGTGGCTTTGGCGCGCGGGGTGGGTGCAGAAGATACGCGCCGGCCAAGGCCGGCGGCTAAATGGGGCGACGCAGCGCTCAGCATGCCTGTGGCCCCATTTAGCCGGCGAGTTTACTCGCCGCGTGCCTGACCCCGATCCTCGACGCGGTACAGGTGCGTCTTCGTCCGCAGAAAGAGGGCTCCGCCCGCCACGGCCGGCGAGGCCATGAAGCCGGACTCCAACCGGTTCGTCGCCAGGACGCGAACCGTGCGCCCGGCCGCCATCACCGTCGCCGTCCCCTGCCGGCTGAGGAAGTAGAGCCGCCCGTCGGCCAGGATGGGCGAGGCCGCGTAGTTCCCGCTGATCCGCTCGCGCCACACCGGCTCGCCCGTCGCCGCGTCGACGCCGATGGCGAAGAACGCGTGGCCGTCCGGGGTGGCCGTGGTCAGCCACACGCGGCCGCCCAGGCCGACCGGCGTGGACCAGCCGCGATGCGGGATGGGCGTCTTCCAGACGACGTTCCGCGACTCGCTCCACTCCAGGGGCAGGCCGACCGCGGCGGACGAGCCCGGCGGCGCCGCGTGGCCGTTGCCCCAGGGGCCCCGGAACTGGAGCCAGCCTTGCGCGTCCGGGGACGCGGCGAGGGCGGAGGCGGTCAACGTCAGCACCAGCGCCATGGCCGCCGCACGGCGCGGGCGGCAGGCGTGGGCTCCGTCGTTCGGCATGGGGTGGTATCCTTGCGTGGAGGTCCTGTGTAGAGGAAACCGCGGCGGCAGGCGGGGGTTCCGGCGAACCCCGGCGGCCGGGTGGCACGCTTTCGCGCTGTTGCGAAAGCGTGTGTCCCGAGTGGCCCCGCATGCTTTCGCTAAGGCGCGACAGCGTGCCACCCGGCGCGTCGCCGTTGTTGAGCCGGCGACCGAAGGGCGCCGAGCATAACGAAAGGGGCTGGGCTTGCCGACGACCGGCGACGTACCGTCGCCGGCTCGGGCGGGCGGGCGCGTTCATGAAGGCGCGCGCCGAGTAAACTCGGCGGCTAAATGTTGCCCGTCGCGCCTCAGGCGATACAATCGGGCGCGTACACGGCATTCATGAAGGAGATGCGTCCGTGATCCGTTTCCGCCCCGCGTGCGCCGTTGCCCTGCTCGTATGCCTGGCGCTATGCGGCGCCGCCGTCGCCGACATGATGGCCGACTCGCCCGTCACGTTCCCCGAAAAGGGCGCGCTGCCGTCGAAGTTCCCGCCCGACCGGCCCTCCAAGGACCGCGAGCGGCCGGAGGAGGGGTACTACCTTTTCGGCACGCCGGAGCGGTCGCTCGAGCAGATCGAGGCGATCCGGGCCGCCATGCCCGAGGGCACGTTCGACCCCGTCCCGCAGGACTGGACACACCTTCCGCGCACCCGCCGCATCCTGACCGAGGGCGGCGATCTGCACGTCCTCGGCCTCGGCGACAGCATCGTCAACGACATCATGCGGTCGGCGTGGCTGGCGAAACTGGCCGAGGCGTACCCGAAGGCCCGCGTCCGCGGCACGGTGTACGTGCGCGGCGGGGGCGGGTGCCATCATTACAAGGAGGAGGACCGCATCGCGAAACACGTGGTCCCGCGGAAGCCGGACCTGGTGTTCATCGGCGGCATCAGCCAGAAGGACATGGCGAGCATCCGCGAGGTCGTCCACCAGGTGCGCGCCGCCCTGCCGAAGGCGGAGTTCCTGCTTGCCACGGGCGTCTTCGGCACGGCCGACCCGCGCGACGCGGAGGCGCTCGCCAGGGCCGGCCATTCCGGCACGGGCGAGTACGGCAGGAAACTCAAGCAACTGGCCGAGGAGGAGAAGTGTGCGTACCTCGATATGACGACCCCGTGGGCGCAGTACATCCGCGCCTCCGGGGTCCATCCGCACCGGTTCTACCGAGACCGCGTCCACGCCAACGCGATGGGCGAGCAGATTCTCTCGAAGATCCTGATGGCGTTCTTCAAGCCGCAAGACGCGCCGGGCGGTGTGGGCTGGACGAAGAAGCGCGCTCCTACCCTCGAACCGGATGTGCCACGGCGGGTCTTGTCCCGCCGTGATGCTGTCCGGCGGGACGCACGGCCGGACAAGGCCGGCCGTGGCACGGGCCCTCGGACGCGGCTGACCGGGAGGCTCGCCGCGCGGTTCATGCGACGGAGATGTTGACATGCCGCAACGACGGATGCTTACGATCACCGCGCTGGCCCTGGCGGCGTGTCTCGCGGCCGGCTGCGAGCGGAAGGCGGCGCGTGTGCCGCGCGACATCGGTGGCGACGCGCTCGGGGCGCTCACCCCCGAGGCCCTCCGCGAGGCCTACGAGACGCCCGCCTTCGTCGTCCGCGACACGCGCCAGCGGCGGCACGTCGCCTTCCAGGACACGGACCTGGCGGCCGAGGCGCTCGTCGACGACATCAATCTCCTCATCTACGTGGAGGGCTCGGGCGACCGCATTCCGCTCTCGCGCTGGACGATGCGCCTGCTGGCCGAGAGCGACTACGGTTTTCCCAGCCGCCCCGACCGCCTGGTCGTCGTCCTGCTGAAGTGGGGCGAGACCCACGACGTGGTCGCCGAGCACACGAACCGCAAGGGCCAGATGGCCGGGGCCGCCACCCTGAACCGCATGCTGGAGGTCCACCGCCGCCGGCACGGGGGGCGCGGCCACGTCAGCGTCATCGGATTCAGCGCCGGCACCCGCGTCACACAGTGGGCGTTTGCGGGCAACCTGCCGGAGGCCGAGACGGCATACCCGGACGCCCTCGCCCACGCCCGGAACGTCGTCTTCCTGGGCTCCAGCATCAGTTGCGCCGACGAGACGCCGTTCGAGAGGGTCGGCGGCCGGTTCCTCAGTTTCATCAACCCGCGCGACACGCATTACGGCGACCGGGCCCCGTTCGTGGCGCCGGCCGGCGAAACGCCCCGCTTCGGCAAGTTCCTGACCCTGGAGCCGGTGCTGCGGCACCCGATGTTCGGCGCCAGCGTCATGGGGTTCCGCCACCTGCCGACGCTGACCAACCGGGAGCAGTTCGACGCCATCGAACAGGCCGCCGACCCCGCCACGCGCCGGCGGCTGGAGCGCGTGTTCCGCATGGTCAACGTGCCCGTGCCGGACGCCCTGGTGCCGTTCAACCTCTTCGGCGATCCCGTGCCGAACGACGACGCCGACGACTACCTGAACCTGGCGCCGAACCACTACGTTCTGGTCGGCCGCGGCCCGGCCGGCCGGATCGACGACCCGGCGTTCGACCAGTACCGGGGCGTTGCCAAGGAGTTCGTCCGGGAACACGTGGCCTCCGCGGCGCTGCGGGGCCGGCTGTTCCGCTTCGACCTGGAGGCCCGGCCGAAGAGCGCCAAACTCCTCGACGTCCCGCTGCCGCTGCTCTTCCCGTGGGCGGCGATTCACCGGCCGGAGCCGGAATCGGACGACGAACCGCCGCCGAAGGCGCCGCCGGAAGAGAAGGCGCCCCCTGAGAAGAAGCCTGCAGCGCCGGAGGCAAAGACGAAGTAGCGGCGAGGATTCAGTTCACCCGGAACCCGCCGTCGATGCCGCCGTCGACGGGCGGCGGAGGATGGTCCGGGTTGCGTTTCCATTCCGAGAGGCGGTGCATCTCGCGCACCAGGTCGATCTCGCGCTGCGTCAGGCCCTCGGCCAGGAGTTCCTCATCGGAGCGGCCGCGATCGATCCCGTCGAGCACGAGGTCGATGCGCCCGTAGTCGAGCCCGAGGGCCACCTCGTCCGTAATGCCGCGCATCATGTCCGGCGAGGGCGCCTGGTCGATGATGTCGTCCGGCACGCCGAGGTGCCGGGCCAGTTGCCACACCTGCGTCTTGTACAGGCCGGCCAGGGGCGAGATGGGCACGTCGTCGACGCCGTCCTGGACGAACCACCCGGTCATCACCTCGGTCCGGTTGCCGGCGCCGACGAGCCGGGCCTCGCGCTCGGCCGCCATCTCCTCCAGCCGCTGGCGCCGGTACAACTGGCGGCCGTTGAAGGCGTTGGTCACCTTGGCCCCCGTCAGGCCGTACAGGAACCGCCGGACCGGTGCGCCCTCGAAGCGGTGCTGCCGGAGCGTGGACATGAACGGCGTCTCGCCGGTCACCACCTTGTGAAGTTTGTGGACGACGTTCCGGTTCAGAAACCGGGATAGGCCGACGAGGCGCATGATGAGGGGCGAGTAGTGCCCCCGCTCGCGGATGGCCTCGGTGATGTTCTCGACCTCCAGGTCGAGGTCGAGCCACTCGGCCATGCGGCGGGCCTTGAGTTCGGAGGTGGACTCGTTGTCGCGTTCGCGCAGGAACGCGACGTGGAGCAGGTCGTCGCCGAGGGCGCGGACGACGAGCGTGGCCAGCAGGGCCGAATCCACCCCGCCGCTCAGGCCCATCAGGATGCCGCCGGGATATTCGGGCGTGCGGGCGTCGCGGATGGCGGCCTCCAGGGCCGCCACGGCGCGCGGGGCGTCCAGGTCCAGCACGGACTCGGCCGACAGCGTGGCGGGCATACGGCGTCTCCTCGTCGGGCGGTGCGGACCCGTCGGCGCTCCGGGCCTTTCCCGGCCCACTCGCGCCGCGCCGATGCAAGCCTCCGCCGGGACGGCCACCAGCATAGCGAAGCGCCCGGCCGGGTACAATACCCGTCCGATCTGACGCTCGGGGGACGCCGTCCGGAGGCGCACGCCTTGCCGCCGCCCGGTGACTGTGTCTCACCGGCCGATGACGACCGCCGGCGTGGGGGCGCTGGCCGCCTGGTCCGAGTCCTTCGCGTCGCACGCCACCACGCGGTACGCGAGGCGCCGGCCGGGCGGGGCCGTGAAGTCGATCCACGCCGGCGGATTCCGCTCGTGCCCCTTGCTCTGGCGCGGCCGATAGGCGACCGTGTGCCACCCGCCGCCGTCGATACGCCGGTCGACGCGGAATCCCAGTTCGGCGTCCGAGGTGTCCTGCCAGGTGATGCGGACGGCGTCTCCCTCGAACGGCTCGGCCGTGACCTTCGCGGGCGGCGTGGGCGGCTTGGCGGGCACCTCCGTCAGGACGTCCTTCAGGCCGGGTGTGCCCGTGTGCTTACCGTCGCGCTTACCGGTGTACTCGCTCCACTCGGCCACGTTGATCTTCTTACATTCGTTCGGCACGAAGGTGCAGTCGTACTGGCGGCCGGCCTTGGCGTTGCCGACCCATCCGGGCGTCGTATTCCAGGAGATCATCAGGCCGTAACAGTGGACGTCGTACCCGCCGAAGTACCCCGGTTCGCCGTCGCGCTGCTCGTGTGTGTTATGCGTGATGGCCCATGAGTAGATTTCCGTGCCGCCGTGGCGCTGGCACAGGATGCCCTCGCCGTCGTTGCCGGGGTCCGAGCCGGTGTTGTTGAGCGTGCAGCCGTCGATCCAGAGGGGTCCGCCGCCCAGGTCGTAGGCGCGGGACATGTTGTCCGAGGCGCCGCCGGCGACCTTGCGGCCGTCGATGGTGAGCGTCCAGCCCCCGATGCCGTACGCCTTCGGGCTGCCGCTCTTCAGGTAATCGCGCTCGTTGTGGTTGCCGCGGAGCGTGACCCACGCCCCCGCCACCTCGTATCCCTTATTCGCATGATTATAGACCCAATTGTCGCGGACGACGACGCCGGGCTCGAAATAGCCGCGGCACCGGCCCTCGTCGCGGCAGAGGCCCAGCAGGTTCTTGTTGATGTCGATGCCGATGGGCTTGCCGTAATCGTAAATCTGCGTCATCCCGTTCAGTTCGTACGTGAAGCAGCGATTGCTCTTCGGCAGGACGTTGTTCGCCACGAGCACCCGGTCGCCGTAGACGGCGCACCGCGCCGTGAACCGCAGCGGATGATGGCCGTACTCGAGGAACCCGGAGTCGACCGTGCCGTCCTGGAGGACGCATCCGAAGACGAGACGCCCGGAGCCGACGCCCACGGACTCCTTGCCGCCGCCGACGAACGGTTCATACGGGTGGGTGCCGTCCGGGCGCCGGTCGCGCCACGGGCCGACCGTCCGGCCGCTCATCCAACTGCCGGCCTCGGCCCAGGTGGGTCCCCAGTTGACCTGCGGCCCGAAGTAGACGACCGCCCCGACGGTGTGGACCCAGCAGAGACCGACGCGGTCGACGTCCGCGACGCCCTTCCCCGCTTCGGGCATGAGGCCGATGACGTTCCAGTCGCGGGGAATCTCGCCGCCCTCGATCGTGCGGAACCCGAAGACGAACCGGGTGGCGAGGTCCAGTTTGCCGTCGCGTGCGGCAACGGGCCGGCCCTTCGGCGCCTCGCCGCGGATGACCACGCCCTCGCGGAGCATGAGGCCGCGGCCGCCGGGGCCGTCCATCGGCGCGTCGGTGAAATCGTACACGCCGGCCGGGTAATACAGGACGCCGCCGCCCTTTTCGGCCAGGGCGTCGCGGGCGTGCTCGAACTTCTCGAAGGCGGTGCGGCCCTCGGCGTACTCCGACATGTCGATGACCCTGTCCCAACGGATCGTGTCGGTCCAGGCGGGGTACCCGGCGTCGCCGGTGTAGAACGCGGCCACGGGGTTGTCCGTCGGCGGCGCCGCGCCGGCCGGCGGCGCGGCCGCAACCGCCAGCCCCATCGCCAGCGCCACGACCATCTGCCGGGTTCGAGTACATGACATGTCTCGGCTCCTCGAAACGGGTGCACGGGCGGCCGGGGAGGACCTCCGTTCTCTCCGGGCATGGGCGGGTATCGCCCGTGTGGATAAGCGTGTCCGGCCGCCACCGGGTTCCGCGCATTTTCAGGCGCGCAGCACCGCTCCGCCACAAAAAACGACAGACCTCAGCAAAGGCGCAAAGTTTACCCGCTGGAGGCGGGCCGCAAAGACAGCAACGGCGAATACAAAGGAAAAACCAACAGCAGCAGAAAAAGTGAACGGCAACAACGAAAGGCAACGACACGCGCGGCGGGACGGGGGCGAGCATGGCGGAAAGGCCCGGGTTCGCCGGCCCGCTTGCGGGCCGTGCGCCGTTGACCCCGGGCCGGAGGCCTCCCTGGGCAGCCGTCTTCGCCACAACACAGGCTTCGGCGGCCGAGTTCGGACTTGGGCACGGTCATTCGCGGTCGCAACGCGCCGCGGCCGACAGACCTACAGGTCCAACTCCACGCGGACCTCGCCCGTCACCCGCAGGACGACGGCGCCCGCATCGAGCCACGTCACGGACTCACCCGGCGCGTCCGCCCCGCCGATGCGCACGCGCGGACGCTTCGTAAGGCCGGTAACGAGGACGCGGCAGGTCCCCTCCGGCCATCCGGCCACGATCAGCGACACGCCCGCCTCCGACTCCTCCATCACCCGCACCCGGCCCGGCGCATGGACGTAGACGCCGGCCTTCCGGCACACGGCGTAATCATACACGGGCGGCATGTCGTAGAGGCGGACGGCGCCGGCCTGGACGGTGCCGGGATTGATGGCCGGCCCGGCCCGGACCTGGTTCCGGAGTTCGAAGAAATCCGGCAGCAGGCCCTGCCGCTTCGCATCGTCCTGCTTCCACGTGTGCTGGATGCCCGCGGCGGTGATGCCGTCGGCGAGTTGCTTCCACGGACCGTCGGAATCGTGCCGCGCCAGGCCATACAATGCATCGGCATATACCATGCCGCACCACTGGACCGGCCGGCCGAACCAGACGGGGGCCCGCCAGTTCGTCGCGCCGAGGACGGCGATGGTGCTGTACGGCCCGACGGGGCCGTCCGTCGGATTCGTGAGATAGACGAACGGCACGCCCGTCCACGCCCAGTACCGGGCCTGCTCCAGGAAGCGGGCCTCGCCGGTGAGTTCGTATCCGACCGTGTACGCCCGCACCAGGTGGGCCGACGCCAGGATGTCCGGCGTGTGCAGCGGCACCTCCCACGTCTGGGCGCCGCGCGGCACGGTGCCGGCGAAACGGTCGAGCGCCCGCAGGAGGCGCAGGCCCTCGCGGACGAGGTCGGCGTCGCCCGCGTAGACGGCCGCCTCCAGGGCGTCGCGGACGGGCCGGGCCGCCAGGCCGTTCGCTTCCCGCGACCAGTGAGTGGACGCGTAATCCGGGCCGGCCTTGCGCGGCCGGTACGGCAGGCCGCCGTCGGGCTCGAAGCGCCGAATCTGCCCGCGGGCCGACCGCCGGGCCCCCTCCACCCTCTCCGCCACGTGGCCGTAGACGAGCGGCACCGCGGGATACTGCACGTGCGAGACCCCGCTGTGGTACCAACGACCGGGCGGAACGAGGTCGACGGCGGCGTCGGCGGCCTTCCGCAGACGGGCCGCGAGGTCCGCCTCGTCCGCCCCGCGCGCCAAATGCCGCAGCCACACGCCCGGCCCCGCCGCCGGATGGGCGTTCCACTTGCCCTGCCAGACGGCGTGCTTGTACCGGTCGCCCTCGCGGATGGCCGACTTCAGCCACCCGTCGGCGGCGAGGCGGACGTAATCCTGGGCGTCGAGCACCGTCTCCGGAAGCGGCGGCAGGCCGCGGAGGCGGACGTAATGCTCGATGGCCGGGACGGCCGTCTCGCCGCGCCCGCCGATGACGCGTGCGCGGAGGACGAGCGGCTCGTTCGCCTCCAGGCGCGCGGGCCACCGCGGCAGGACGCGGCCGGGCGTCCGGTTCTCGCTACGGGCGCCGGGGAACACGACGCCCATCACGTGCCCGCCGGAGCCGAACGTACGATCGGGCGAATCGAACACCGCCGCCAGGTGCGGGTCGCGGTCCCAGACGAGGCCCACGTACCGCCCCTCGGCCGCGACGGCCATCAGGGGGAACGTGATCTTGTGCGCCGCCGGCACGCGGCGGTCGGCCTCCAGGCCGCGGATGTCCTTCTCGCTGCTCGACGGCTCGTCGGCCAGATACTCCAGGCCCGCGAAGACGGCTTGGCGCTTCGTCGCCCCGAAGGTGCCCTGCCCCGCGACGAGCGCGAGCATCGGGAGGAAGACGACCTCGCGGGGCCGGTCGACGGTGACGCGGACCGCCACCTCCACGCTGCCGTCGCGTCCCGCCGTGACCGTGCGCGAGATGCGCCACGTGCCGCCGTCCGGGTCGCGGTGCCCGTCCTCCCACGGAATCCACCGCGTGGCGTCGCCGGCGACATAGCCGATGCGCATCGGCGCGAGACCGCCGGCCATCGGCGTGCCGGCCACCTCGACGGCGAGGCGGGCGGGGTCCGCGCGGTCATAGCGGACCGTCAGGTCGCCGGAGCGCGCGGCGAGGGCGCCTGCCGGCAGATCAGACGGGACGGGCGCCGGCCACTCGGGCGGTTCGATGGGCGTGCGACGCTCCAGGCGGAGCCATGCGATCGTCGCCGTGCCGCCGGCGCCGGGCGGGTCGATGCGGAAACGCGCCGTCGGCCCGAGGGCCGGCAGGGCCACGCGGCGCTCCACCCACGCGCCCGCCGGCACGCGGACGCGGACGGATCGTCCCTGCGCAAACGGCCGGCCGGCCGGGGCGTAGAAGACCTGGCACAAGCCACCCGCTTCCGACCGCAGGCGCAGCCGCAGCCAGAGGTCCGCCCCTTCGGGCAGATCGACGGGCGGACCGACGAGATATGGGTCTGGCCCGGCGATGGCGACGCGCATGCCGTCGGCCGTGGCGCTTGCGCGGTCCACGTCGGACACGGCTTTCCACTGGGCCACGACCTCGGGGCGGATGAAGTCGAACGCCGCCAGGGTCTCCGCGCCACAGGCAGCGCCCGCGAAGAACAGCAGGACGCCCGCAGCGAGCGTGCCCGGGAGGCAGAGGCGGAAGTGCGTCACGACGGCTCCTTCGGATGGAACAGAAGACGCGGGGCACGGTGGCCAGTCCTGGCCACCGCGCGGGGTACACCCTCACCCCCGCCCTCTCCCGTCAAGGGAGAGGGAGCCCGCGCTCGTGCCACGGCCGGCCTTGTCCGGCCGTGCGCAGCGGGTGGCAGGGCCACGCCCCGAGTGGCCGTCGGGTTCGGCATGCGCGCGGTGGGTACGGAGACCCACCGCGCGGAATTCACCCTCACGCCCACCCTCTCCCGTCAAGGGAGAGGGAGTCACGGCGGGTGGCCATGCCACCCGGCTGGTTCAACCCGCCTCGCGGGCGGCGGTGTCGGAACCAATCGCCGGCCGCTTCTGCTCGAAGACACCGTCCTTGCCGAGGACCGCCTCGAACCCACCCTCGGCCAGCCAGCGGCGGGCGGCGGCGCCGCCCAGACCGTGCGAGACGATGACGACCGGCCACGGCCCCTCGCCGCCGCGCGATTGCAGGATTCGCGTCCCTCGGAAACGGTTCTACGGAAGAAGGTTCCAGGAGTCTTTTCGTCCCGCCCTTTGCGCGCGGCGTCACGTGATGACGGAAAAAGACTCCTGGAACCTTCTTCCGGCACGCCTCGGGAGCGTTTCCTTGCGTCGCCCCTCCCTGCACGGTAGGTTGACCGGACGCATGTTCGGTGGAGCCTGCCTCGGGGGTGCCCCTGGCGGCTCGCCCGCCAGTGCGTCTCAAGGTTCGGCAAACACTGGCTGGCAAGCAGCCAGTGGCACCCGGGGCGTCGCATCACGAGGATTGTCCATGGGACGGACCATCCTGCTCGTCGGCGCCGTCCTGCTTCATGCCTCGGCCGCCGCGGCCGAGGAAGCGCCTACCCGGCCTTCCGAGGGCGTGCTCGAATGGTCGGCCCTCCCGCCCCTGCCCCCCGCACCGGAACAGGACGTCCAGCCCGGCGTGGCGGGGCCGTTCGTCGGCGTCCTCGACCGCGGGGGGGAGTTGTTCGTGGCCGTCGGGGAAGTTCGCCCCGCCGGCCACGAACAACTCCCCCCCGCGGTCCAGGACGCCGACGAACGGCCCCGCCACGGCCGGCCGGA
>JAWODB010000311.1:0-11237 GCA_046483505.1 Phycisphaerae bacterium | reverse complement strand
GCCTGGAGGCGGACGTCTCGATTTACGACCTGTCCGACCCCGAGCAGTTCGAGGAGGGCATCACGCTGCTCGTCGACGCGTGGGAGCGGTTGGCCGACCAGTTGCGCCTGTACCTGAAGTTCCGGGCCGACCCGGAGCCGGAGCAGATTGAGGGTGTGCCGATCACCGTGTACCGTCCGCGGCTGCGGTTCGGCATCCCGGCGCAGCACATCCGGTTCCAGAAGCGGCTGCGGCGTCTGTTCGGGCCGGAGGGGCTCGTGTATCGCGTGGGCGTGATCGGCAACAAGGCGGTCGTGGCGACGGGCAGCGACCAGACGCTGCTGCGCCTGGTCCTCCGGCAACTGAAGTCCGGCGAGGCGCCCGAGCCGTCACCCCCCCTTCGCCGCCTGCACACGCACGTGTCGCGGGAGCAGAACATCTTCATCTCGACCAGCCTGCCGGTGTACCTGAGCCGGTCGCTGGCCCGCGGCGGCACGCCGGAAGACCGGATCGGCACGGTGGACCCCGGCCACGAGCGCGTGGGCGTGGGCGTCCGGTTCCGGGGGACGACGGCCCAACTCAGCACCTGGTGGCCGCACGAGCAGATCCGCCTGGCCAAGGACCTGGTGGGCCGGCTCGCGCCGGAGGTGGAAGAGGTGCCGGAATCCCTCTTCCCGCCGGAGGGGGAAGGGCCGCCACAGGTGCAGGAACCGCCGCCGGGCGAAGCCCCCGAAGCGCCGCCGGCGGCACCGTAAGATGGGGCGGGGCGTGACCCGGCGCGCGATGCGGGCATGGCGGCACAGGATGGCCGGCCGCTGCCGGCTCCAACGGCGTATCCGCCGGGGCTGAGTTGCGCGGCGGGTGCGGAGACCCGCCGCGCTCAAATCTCGACTCGTTGCCAGGACGGCCTTAACTGAACCACGGCCGCTTGCGCTGGGCGCCCGCGATGGCCTGACGGGCCACGTCGACGTCCTCGGCGATCTCGAAGTCGAACATGCCCGCCAGAACGTGGTCCGCCCCGCCGCTGAAGACGTATGGGAAGGCGTCCTTCGGCGGAATCGCCCCCGCCGCCATCACCTTAAAGGCGATCCACGGCCGCTTGACCTTCGCCATGACCTCGATCGTCCGGTCGGGGTCCTTGCACCAGTAGCCGGGGAACTCGGCGTACGGGCCCTTGAGTTCGTCCGGCCGCGGCGCGCTCGGATATCGGTGGTGGTGGAAGGTCTTGATATAAAAGTCCGGCTCCACGCCGTGCTTCTCGCAGGCCTCCACGACGCGCAGGTCGTGGGCGCCGACGCCCGACGGCACGCCGGCCGCCTTCGCGATGGCGACGGCCTCCTTCATGAGGTCGATCTTGCCCTGGCCCACGAGTTGGTCGCCCCGCACGCCCCACAGGTAGATGGCGTCGGCGCCGGCGTCGAGGAGGTCGTCCACCTGCCGGGCGTACTCGACCATGCCGGGCTTGCACTCGGCCGTAGGGCAGATAATGAACTGCATCGTGCCGATGCGCTCCCGCCGGTATCGCCTCAGCGTCTTCATGATGGGCGGCGGGTTGTGGACCGAGAGCGTGTTGATGCCGTGCCGCTCGGCCAGGCGCATCGTCTCGATGATCTTCTCGTCGGTGTTGTAATGGGCCGTCAGATTGTAGACATATTTGAGGTCGCGGCTGTGGGTGAAGTGGGTGAGCAGGTTGCCGCCGAGCAGGAGGCGGCTGACGGCCAGGTTGCCGATCTTGCCGCAGGGCAGGGCGGCGCCGGGCTGCGCCGCGCCTTCGCCGGCTTTCGGGCGGTCCGTCTGGCCTGCGGCGGATGTCTGCCCGGCGCCTGCGGCCAGGGCGCCGCCGGCCGAGGCGGCCAGCGACGTCCGAAGGAAGGCGCGACGCTTCATCGGCTCTTGCATGGTCCGTCTCCTCTATGGTTAGCGTGATGACAGGGTAGCGGTTCCTGCGTTGGCACACAAGTGCCGGTTCAGGGCCGTCTGACCATGGGTGGTAGCGCGGTGGTTCTCTGTAACCACCGCGCTTCACGCAGGCCGCGTCTTGGCGCGGCGGGTACGGAGACCCGCCGCGCTGCCACGCGAACCGGAAACGCTCTATCCCAGCAGCGTCCCGGAGACCATCAGCGCGTTGAACAGGGCATGGGCCAGGATCGGCGCCACCAGGCTCCGCGTCCGGTACGCCGCGTACGCCAGCGCCATGCCCAGGAAGAAGAGCGGGACCACGGCCTGCGGCTCGGCCGGGGCATGGACCAGCGCAAAGAGGGTGCTCGAGACGACCAGGGCCGCAATCGCCCCCGCCCCCCGCACCAGGGCCGAGAGCAGCACCCCCCGGTACAGGAACTCCTCGACCACCGGGGCCACGACGACCGCCTGGACGAGGACGACGGCGAGGGTCCACGGCTCCCGCGTCTGCTGGACGGTCTCCAGGATCGGGTGCGTCTGGATCGGCCCCTCCACGAGCCGCAGCGCCCCGATGCTGACGATCAGCGCGGCCACGCAAATGGGGAGGATGGCCGCAAAGGCGACCGCCCCGAGCAGGATTCCCTTGCCGACGTCGCCGCCGCGCACGCCCACCGTCCGGTGCGCCCGCGGTCCGAACGCGCGGAGGACCAGCAGCCCGGCCACGAGCGGCACCACCTGCGAGACCATCAGGATCGGGGGCACCGACCCGTCCGCCGACCGTTCGCCGAAGAGGTCTACGTCCGCCACGGCCGAGAGGCCCGCCGCCGCCACGAGCGACGAGAACTGCAGCGCCAGGAACAGGCCGATACCCAGCCACGCCGGAAACGGTACCGCCGGGTAGGCGCGGTCCAGCGGCAGGGGAAGGGGCAGGTCCGTCACCCACCATCGGCCGATGTGCCAGAACACGAGCACGCACACCGGCAGGCACACCACGACCGCCGCCAGCAGCCACCAGATGGACACCAGCGAGCCGACCGTCTCGGGGGGAACCTGGCTCATGGGGCGTCCTTGACGGCCCGACACATAGCGCGGTGTGTCTCCGGGCCCACCGCGCCGCAACGCACGAAGCGCGGCGGGTCTCCGCACCCGCCGCGCGAGCGCGGTGCATCAGGAGATACACCGCGCGGGACGGTTCTCCATTGCCGAGCCCGGCGAGTCTGCCTCACCGCACCGCCACGTGGACCTTCCGCCGGCGCGGACCGTCGCCCTCGCAGAAGTACACCGCCTGCCACGTGCCCAGCACCGGCTGCCCGCCCGACACGATCAGCGTAAGCGACGGCCCGAACAGCGACGACTTGATGTGGGCGTCGGCGTTGCCCTCGGCGTGGGCGTACCCCTCGTTCGGCGGGACCAGTTTGTTGAGGTGGCTCCGGATGTCGCGGGCCACGTCCGGGTCGGCGTTCTCGTTGATCGTCACCCCGGCCGTCGTGTGCGGGACGAAGACGACCGCGAGGCCGTCGTCGACGCCCTCGTCGCGGATCGCTTCGGCCACCTGGCTCGTGATGTCGACCATCTCGACGCGCGACGAGGTCTTGACGTTGAGCGTCTGCACGGGACTCTCCTTCTGCGGATCGCTGAAACCGTGACCGCATTCTAAGCCCGCCCGCGCGGCCCCGGCAAGCAAAAGGTTGACAGAGCGGGTTTCGCGGAGAAACTCAAGGTTGTCGACGCCATCCGCGCGCCAAAGAGGCCGGTGTTCGCCGCCCCGCTTGCGGGGCGCGTATCACGGCGGAATCGTGCAACCGGAGAGAAGACCCCCATGCCCACCATCCTCGACGAGATCCTGGCCGTCAAGCGCGACGAGGTGGCCGCCCTCCGCTCCCGGCAGGGGGAGTTCGAGGCCGCCTGCCGCGACGCCCCGCCCGTCCGCAGCCTGGCCGAAGCCCTCCGGCGCCGTGGCGAAGGCCAATCCGCAATCCGCAATCCGCAATCCGCAATCGCTGGCCCCATCCGCATCCTGGCGGAGGTCAAGCACCGGTCGCCCTCGGCGGGCGTCATCTGCGACCCGTTCGAGCCGTCGCGCATCGCCCGGACCTACGAAGCCGGCGGCGCCGACGCCGTCAGTTGCCTGACCGACGAGCGGTTCTTCGGCGGCTCCATCGCCCACCTGCGGGAGGTCCGGGCCGCCGTCGACCTGCCCATCCTCCGCAAGGAGTTCATCATCGACGAGGTCCAGGTCTTCGAGGCCCGCGCCGCCGGCGCCGACGCCGTCCTCCTCATCGCCGAGGCCCTCCAGCCGCAAGAGATGGTCGACCTCGCGGCCACGGCGCGGGGCATCGGGATGGACGTCCTGGCCGAGGTCCACAGCGAGGCGATGCTCGAACGGGCAATCGCCTGCGGGGCGCCGCTCGTGGGCATCAACAACCGCGACCTCGCCACGTTTACGGTCGACCTGCAGGCGACGGAGCGCCTCGCCCCGCGGGTGCGCGAGGCCGGCCGGGTCCTGGTGGCCGAGAGCGGCATCAAGACGGCCGCCGACGTCTCGCGCCTCCTCGCCTGCGGCTGCGACGCCATCCTCGTCGGCGAGGGCCTCCTGCGCTCCGGCGACGTGGCGGGGACACTGGCGGAGTTCAAATCGGCCACGTAACCGCGGCCGCAATGTAGGCCGCGGCGTTCCGCGGCCTACATCGCTTGACGGATCGCGATGGCGGCGTCGGCCACGGCGCGGCGGATGGCGCCCATGTGGCCGAGGCGGGCGGCCTTGGCGCGGTCGGTCACGTGGAAGCCGTCCTCGGGGAACCGCTCGCCGCCCTGCGTGTACGCCGTCCAGTTCGGGATGATGGCGTCCGAGATCTTCGCAAGGAGCGCCTCGGCCTTGGCCACCGCGTCAGCCGCCTTCCCGGCCTTTTTGGCCTCGGCGATGGCCGCCTCCAAAGCGAGGACGTATTTCAGGTCGTCGATACCCTCGCGCGACCGCTCGTAGTCGAGCGTCGGCCACACGCGGCCCCCGTCCGTCCGCACGAGCGAGCCCTTCTCATTGCGAAGGTTATAATACCACTCGATCTTGCCGATGACGCCGTACGTCGTCATCTTCCAGAAGAAGAGGCCGAACGGGAACCGGCCGGACCCCGTGTTGACGAACCACGGGATGGCGCCGGTCTTCTCACAGAGTTCCGTCAGGAATGCCTCGTTCACGAGCCGCCGGCCCTTGTTATGGTGGTCGATGCCGTCCCACCCGTTGTTGATGGCGGCGATGTTGAGGTACGGCGCCATGGCCATGACTTCCATGTAGCCGTTCATGTCGGAGGTGGTGATGAGTTCGGGCAGTTCCTCGAAGGTGAGGCGGGCGAGGCGGCCCGCGTACTCGACGCCCCTGAGGCCTTTGTTCGTGAACTCATCGCCGATACTGAAGATGACCGGCACCTCGTGCCGGCGGGCCTCCGCCCACAGGCGGCGCATGACCTCGATGTATTTCTGCTGGAAGCGCTTCGAGTCGACCGGGCCGTAGCCGGTGAGCGCGCTGATGGTCAGGTTCATCGGCGTGGCGAAGTAGACGGGCTTGGTGAAGCCGGCCTTCGTGTACGCCTGGAGGAACGCGGCCAGGTCGCTCGCGTCCCTGTCCTGGACGGGCAGGTGGAACTGGTACAGCGGCCCGACGCCTGTCATGCCGTGCGCGCGCATATCGGCCAGATGGGCGGCCATGGCCGGCGGGTCCTTCGGGTTCGAGTAGTTGAAGCCGAGGGTCCACGGGGGCTCGGGCAGGGCGAGGGGCAGGACCTCGCACACCAGGTCGAGGGCCGCCACCGCCTGGCCTCCGCTCGTTACCGTCACCGCGCCGCGGTACGTGCCGGCCTTCGCATCCTCGGGCACGTGGACGGTGACCCAGAAGAGTTCCTTGCTCCACGCGGCCATATGCCACGTGCGGCCGAGGTCCATGAGGATGTCCCGCCCGCCGCCGTGGAACCCCTCGACGGAGCGGACGCGGACGCGCCCGGCGGGAATCGTCCCGGCGGGCCCTTCGAGCGGGCCGGCGCCGACCATGACGTCGGCCAGCCGCTCTCGCGGACGCAGGGCGAACGCAACCGGTTCGTATTCGCCGGGGGCGGCGAAGAGGTGCGCCTCGCGCGACGGCTCGCCGCCGAGCGGGCGGATGTCGACCGTCTGCTCGGCCATCGTGTCGGTGACGAAGAGGTCGACCTCGGCGGCCGGGGCCGCCGCACCGCACATGACCACGATGAGAATGCAGGGCAGGGCGGGTCTCATCGGTCACCCCCTTTCGCCTCGCCGGCGGGGACGAGTTTCGCATCGTCCAGCCAGATCGTCCCCTTACCGGTCACGTAGATATAAAGGTGATACGTGTCAGCGTCGGGGTCGATGCGGCCGGTGAGGGTCACCTGCTCCCACTCCGTGCCGATGCGCTGGCGCAGGGTGCCGCGGGCGCCGGCCTCGAAGTTGAGGAAGAGTTGATTCTCGCCCTCGCCCTTCGCCCAGACGGTGAAGACGACCTCGCGGGTGTCCGGCGGGACGGGCAGGGCGGGGGTACTGATGCCGATGCGTCCCGGCTTGCCGGTGCACCGGATGCGGGCGGAGTACTCGCCGGAGCGGACGTAGGCGGGCCGGTCCTCCCAGCGGTTCTCGTAGTCGCCACCCCACGACCATCCGCCCCACCAGAGCCAGCGGGACCGGTTCGGACGCGAGTTCCGGTTCACCTCCTCGAACCCGCCGTTCTGGATGAAGTTGAGCGGCGGGCTCGTGGCCGAGAGCATCGTCGGATCGAACGTGCCGGCCAGGCGGGCCTGGAGCATCGCCCTCGTGCGCCGGTAGGTGGCGTCGGAGAGGAGACCGACGGCCTTCTGCTTCTCGACGGCCTCGATGGCGGCGCGGATGCGCTCCTTGGGCCAGAGGTTGCGCGTGAGGTCCTCTTTCGTCTCGGCGGCGAGGGCCAGGGCGGTGAGACTCCCGACGACGGCGAGCAACATGACACAGCGGTGGGCTTTGGGCATGAGTGGTCCTTTGTCCTTTGTCCTTTGTCATTAGTCCTTGGTCATTTGCCATGTGTCCTTCATCCTTTGTGTTGCACCGAAGGACTCGTCGAGGCGGTTGAGCGTCATCTGTGCCGGACCCTTCCCGCGCGCACCGCAAAGGACCAATGACAAATGACAAGGGACCAATGACAAATGACGCGCCGCGCCTTGGAATGCAAGAGATTGTTGGGAAGAACGTAGAGGACAACCTGCGTCACACGAGGGATTCGAGTTCCCCGAACTCGCACAGCCGGGCCATGGCCCGGTTCTCCGTGCGGATGCCCGCCTCGTGCACCGCCGCCACGGGGTTCAAACCGGCGGCGATGATGAGGCCCGCCCGGCCCTGGCCGACGGGGATTTCGGCCAGCGGGCGGCTGGGCTCGCCCACGACGACGAGACCCCCGAGACCCACCGCCTCCATCCGCTCGACCACCTTGCGCACCTTGGGCAGGGCGACGGCCGGCACCTCGCGGAAACTGGCGCCGATGACGCCGCGGCCCGTCCGGGCCGCCTCGCCGACCGACGTCATCCGGGCCTTGATGAAGATCTCGATCGGGTCCAGCGTCGTACCGGCGTACTCGATAATGTGGGTGAAGCGGCGGGGCGCACCGCCGTGCACCTCGAGCAGGCCGCCGAAGCGCGACACGGTCGGCACGCCGGCGGCGGCGAGCAGGCCGTTGAGCGTCAGCGAGCAGACGGTGCTGATGACCGCTTCGCCCTCGCCGGCCGGCAGGCCGGCCGCCCCGGGTGCGTCGCCGTCCACGCGGCCGATGCGGCCCATGCCGAGTCCGGCGCGCACGACCGCCTGCATGGCACGACGGGCTTCATCCAGGCTGGCGCGGGCCACGGCCGAGAGGTTCACGATCACCGTGCCGCGCGAGCGGCGAAGGTCGAACGTCATGCGGTAGGCGAGTTCCTCGCCGCGGGCGTCGATGAAGCCGATCTTCCGGGCGGCGCCCGTTGCGGCCAGTTCCTGCCGGCCGGCATCGGTCAGGGCACGGCCGCGGCGGCCGAGGTTCACCGTCAGGCCGAGGCGGTCGGTCTCGGCCAGGTAGTTGCGGACCATGCGCTCGGCCAGGTCGATGCCGACGACCCGCAGGGACCGCGCAATCTTCGTGGACCCCAGGGGCCGGCCGGCCTCGTCCAGGATCCGCAGGATCGCCGCGATCGTGTGGCCGTGGTCGGCGTGCACGCGTCGGCCTCCTTGCGAAGGCGATACCCGAAGCACCTGGATACGTGGTGCGCGGCGGGTCTCCGTACCCGCCGCGCAATGTCACAATCGCCAATTCGGGCGCGGTGGGTGCCCCTCGGCTGCGCTCGGGACAGGCTCCGACCCACCGCGCCAAAGGGGCATGGTACGTTATCGACCTACACGACGCCTTGGGCCATCATCGCCTTGGCCACCTTCAGGAACCCGGCGATGTTGGCACCGGCGACGAGGTCGCCGGCGGTGGCGTATTCGTCGGCGGCCTGGACGCACTGGTCGTAGATGGCGTTCTTGATGAGTTTGAGGCGGTTGTCCACCTCCTCGAAGGTCCAGGAGAGGCGCATGGAGTTCTGGCACATCTCCAGGGCGCTGGTGGCCACGCCGCCGGCGTTGGCGGCCTTGGCCGGGCCGAACGAGACGCCCGCCTGCTGGAAGACCTCGACGGCCTCGGGCGTGGAGGGCATGTTGGCGCCTTCGCCGACGGCGATGCAGCCGCTGGCGACGAGGGTTTTGGCGGCCTCGCCGTCGATCTCGTTCTGCGTGGCCGAGGGCAGGGCCACGTCGCACGGCACGGTCCAGATGCCCTGCCACCCCTCGGTGTACGTGGCGCGGGAGTGTTCGTCGGCGTACTCGCGGATGCGGCCGCGCTCCACCTCCTTGATGCGCTTGACGGTCGCCAGGTCGATACCTTCCTCGTCCACCACGTAGCCGTTCGAGTCGGAGAGGGCGATGACCGTGCCGCCCAGTTCCTGGACCTTCTCGGTGGCGTAGATGGCCACGTTGCCCGAGCCGGAGACGACGACCTTCAGCCCCTTCCAGTCCTTGCCCTGTGCCTCGAGCATGCGGCTGACGAAGTAGACGAGGCCGTAGCCGGTGGCCTCGGTCCGGACGAGCGAGCCGCCCCATTCCAGGCCCTTGCCGGTCAGGACCCCGGTGAAGGTGTTGGTGAGTTTCTTGTACTGGCCGAAGAGGAACCCGATTTCGCGTTCGCCGACGCCGATGTCGCCGGCGGGGACGTCGGTGTCGGGCCCGATGTGTCGGAAGAGTTCGCTCATGAACGCCTGGCAGAAGCGCATGACCTCGGCGTCGCTCTTGCCCTTGGGGTCGAAGTCGCTGCCGCCCTTGCCGCCGCCGATGGGCGTGGTCGTCAGGGCGTTCTTGAAGATCTGCTCGAAGCCCAGGAACTTGATGATGCCGAGATAGACCGATGGGTGAAACCGCAGGCCGCCCTTGTACGGCCCGATGGCGTTCGAGAACTCGACACGGAAGCCGCGGTTGACCTGGACCTCGCCGGCGTCGTCCGTCCACGGGACGCGGAACAGGAGTTGGCGGTCGGGTTCCACGAGCCGCTCGAAGACCTTCATCCGGGCCAGTTCGGGCCGCTTGTCGATGACCGGACTGATGGACTCGGCCACCTCGCGGACGGCCTGGTGGAATTCGGTCTCGCCCGGGTTCCGGGCCTCGACCAACTGCATGACGCCGTCGACGAAGGTCTGTGACATCGGCTCTCCCCTTCTTGCGTGCAGTGCCAGAATGGATGGATTTTCGACCCGCCGGCGCCGGACGTCCGTGCCCGTCGGCGGGTCCGGAGCGTGAACGGTATCGTCTGCTGCCGGAAATCACAAGCAAAATTTCCGCTATTTGCTTGCCGATAGCGCCGCTGACAGGCATAATACTGCCGCATACAGCCGGCCAACCGGCAACGGCATCGACGAAAACACCGAGCGAGCCGTTGTTCCCACCGTCCTGCGGCCTCGCGGCCGGCCTGCGGAGGACGCTTGACGGGCCCCGGCCCCGGGGCCTAGACTCTCCTGGCTTCCAACGTGGTGAAGGCCTGCTATGAACGACATCCTCCGCAAACGCGAGATCGCCCCGGACGTCATCCGGTTGGACGTGCGCCATCCGACCCTGGCGCGCAAGGCACGGCCCGGACAGTTCGTCATTCTGCGCGTCACGGAGGACGGCGAGCGGTTCCCCCTGACCCTGGCCGACGTCGACGCCGAGGCGGGCACGATCTCGCTCATCTTTGCGGTCGTCGGCCAATCGACGACCCTGCTGGCCGCCTTGGAGGAGGGCGACGCCATCCTCAACCTGGTCGGCCCGCTGGGTGTGGCCAGCGAAATCGAACGCTACGGCCGCGTGCTCTGCGTGGGCGGGGGGATCGGCGTCGCGCCGCTTTACCCCGTCGCCAGGGCGCTCAAGGAGGCGGGGAACCAGGTCGTCGCCGTCCTCGGCGCACGCACGAAGGATCTCGTGATCCTGGAGGAGGAGTTCCGCGCCTTCGCCGACGCCGTCCACGTGGCCACCGACGACGGCTCCTACGGACGCAAGGGATTCGTCACCGACGCCGTCGCCGATCTCCTCGAACGGGGAGAGCATTTCGACCGGGCGTGGGCCATCGGGCCGGTCCCCATGATGCGGGCCGTGTGCGACCTCACGCGCGACGCCGGCCTGCCGACGGTCGTCAGCCTGAACCCGATCATGGTCGACGGGACGGGGATGTGCGGCGGGTGCCGGGTCGTGGTCGGCGACGAGGTCAAGTTCGCGTGCGTGGACGGCCCGGAGTTCGACGGGCACCTCGTGGACTACGACTCGCTCGGCCGGCGCCTGGGAACGTATCGGAATGCCGAACGGCACGACCACGCGACGTGCCGGCTGGAGGAGCAACTCTCGCGGCACAAGAGTGATTCAGCCGGGCAGGCGGCGGCGGACGCCGCCTCGCCGCCCGTCGGGACGGAGGCGCCGGCGGCGAAGGCACGGGTGGCCATGCCCGAGCGGCCGCCCGAAGAGCGGGTCCGGGATTTCCACGAGGTCCCGCTCGGCTACACGCCGGAGCAGGCCCGCGCCGAGGCCCGCCGGTGCCTCCTCTGCAAGAAGCCGCAGTGCGTCACCGGCTGTCCGGTAGGGATCGATATCCCGGCATTCGTCACGTTGATTGCCGAGGGCGAATTCGAGGCGGCGGCCGACCGCATCCTGCTCGCCAACGCCCTCCCGGCCGTGTGCGGGCGCGTGTGTCCCCAGGAAACTCAATGTGAGGCCGTATGCGTCCTCGGCCGCAAAGGCGACCCCCTCGCCATCGGGAACCTGGAACGGTTCGCGGCGGACTGGAAACGCGCCCACGGGTCCGC
>JAWODB010000150.1:0-7124 GCA_046483505.1 Phycisphaerae bacterium | reverse complement strand
AAGCACTTTGTCGAAGAACTGCTCCACCCGGTGCAGCACGAGGCTGCGGAGCGTCCGGGTGATCAGCACCAGCGAGGCGAACAGCATGGCGATGCCGAGCACCACCAGGACGGCGTTGCCCGGAATATGTGCCAGGCCGATGCCGTCGTGGGCCAGCCAATCCAGGCCTTCGACGAGGGGTTTGACGGCCTCCTTGAGGAAGTTGGTGGGCTTGGCCCCGACGGGCCCCCCGCCGTAAAACGCCGAGGCCGCCGTGCTCGCCAGCCGCTCCAGCACACCCCGGCCCGTCAGGCGGTAGACGAGGTACTCGATGGGCATCAGGGTGGCCACCGACAGGACATTGAAGAAGTCGTGGACGATGGCCGATCCGAACGCCCGCTCGAACTCGTGCCGCCGCCGGACATGCGTAAACGACACACCCGTGTTGGTGACGCTCGTCCCGATGTTCGCCCCCATGATGATGTACACCGCCTGGTGTAACTGGAGCGGCGTCGTGACCACCAGACCGACCGTGAACGACGTGGTGAACGACGAACTCTGGAAGATACTGGTCGCCAGGATGCCCACGAACAGGCCGACGAGAGGGTTGTCGGCATAGGCGAAAATGTCGTAGACGATGTCGCGGTAGGGGCGATTCTCAAGCGTAACCGCTTCAGACTTGTCGAACGACGGGTTCTTGCCCAGGTCCTTCAGGCCATGGCCCATCGTCCGCATCCCCCCGAGGAAGAAATACAGGAGGATGAAGACCAGCAGGACCCGCGCCCACGTCTTCCAACGGGGTTGGGGAGCGGTGGCCCGGTCAGTTTGCGTCATCATCATGTGGCAGCGGGCCCCAAAACCGCTACTGCAACGTTCAGAGTGCGCTTAGAACGCATTGTACGGAGGGGTTCCCACCGCACAAGCAAGAAGCGCCCCGGGCGTGTTAAGAGTGCGCTAAGACCACGCGTGGCGGCCGTTGCCCGGCGGGATATACAACGGGGCACGGCGGTCCGGAAACGTGCACGGCGGATCCGCTGCCTCCACTCCCGCCGCCCGAGGAGGTAAGACGGGTGGGGGTGCGGGGCGCCGGAACGACCGGCCGTTTGACTCATCGTCGCTGCCGCGGTACGCTGGGATCGGGCGTTTCCTCCAGAGGGGTGAATGAAATGAATCGTATGCTGGTTCAAGCCGTGGGCGTCGCGCTGCTCGCTTCGCTTCTCGCAGCCCCGGGAACGGGCGCCGAAGACGGCTATCACGTGCGACAGGGCCTGCGCATCCCGGTTGAGGGCGAGGTCGCACCCGTCAAGGTCAACGAGGTGGATTGGCCTCGGAACTTCCGGCCCCTGGACGCCGACGGCTGGTCGGTTTTCCGCGCGACCCCCGACACCCGCATCCTGTACGTTTCCGCAAACGGCAACGATGCCAGTGCCGCGGTGCACAAACCGGACACCGCCGCCGTCGGGGCCGATCCGTTCCGGCCCGCCGGCGACATCAAGCCGTTCCGGGACATCAACACGGCCCTGAAGAAGCAGCGTCCCGGCATGCCGGACTGGATCCTCCTGAAGCGCGGGGACACCTGGCGCGGGCCGATCACCGAACAGAGCGTGCCGCCGGGCAAGTCCGCCGACGAGCCCCGCCTGATCGGCGCCTACGGACCGCTCTCCAAGCCCCGGCCGCAGATCACCGGCAAAGGCGCCGGCTTCCGCCTCGGCGGGCCGCACCATGGCACCCAGTACGTCGCCATCATCGACATCGAGTTCTACAACACTTGGAAGGACCCGGAACATCCGGACTGGAAGGTGGACATCGACCGGGTCCACGGCGAACACGGCCACGAGTACCTCAAGGATCTCCGCGGCAAGCACCGCTCCGGCATCCATTGGGGCAACCACGACCGCCGCGGCAAGCCGATGGAGAACGTCCTCGTCGAGGACTGCTATCTGCGCTTCTGCCCCATTTCCGGCACGAACTTCGGCGCCCACATGACCAACGTCGTCGTCCGCCGCAACGTCATCGTCGACCACTATCCCCTCCGCGGCCACACGATGGGCCTGTGGAACGCCCGCGGCAGCCTGCGCCTGGAGGAGAACATCGTCGACCACTGCGGCTGGTACAACCAACGCGGGCACGGGAAGGACATCGGCTGGGCCATCCCCCTCAGCCACAACCTCTACTACTCGAAGTGCTGGAACACCGCCCTGGTGCGGAACCTCTGGCTCCGCTCCGCCTCCATCGGCAACAAGTTCCGCGGCGACGTGCTGCGGTCCATCGGCAACCTGCTCCTCGAGGACAACCTCTTCGTCGACGGCGAACTCGGCCCTGGTATCAGCGGCAACTACCCCGGCCCGTACCGCAACGTCAACGTGAACCTCGTGAACAACGTCCTGACGGACGTCGGCCGGTCCCGCCCCACGAACCGGCACCTGGCCTGGTACTTCCCACTGGCCGACTGGGACGGCGGCAACATCGCCAACAACCTGCTCGTCCACCAGCGGCATCCCGAGATCACCAACGCCTACGGCATCCAGTTGCAGGCGACCAAGAGGCAGCGGGACCGGAAGACCGGCAAGCCCGTCACGGAAGGCCGCGGCAGCCTGCGGGGACGGACGCGGAACGTCCGCATCTTCCGGAACGTCGTCCACGGCATTCGGATGAACGAGCGCAACGCGCCCCTGCGCCTCCTCGCGAATGCCGAGGGCGGTTTCGAGAACGTCCGCATCTACGACAACCAGTTTCAGTGCCAGGTGTATCCCAACACGCTGGCCGTCGTGGAGGACCTCAGGGGCCTGACGTTCGAGCGCAACACGTGGTTCACCACGGCCGAGGGCAAACCGTTCCACCTCGGCCCGCGCGACGACCGGCGCGAACTCGGTTTCAAGGAGTGGGTCGAGGTCTCGGGCGAGAAGGGCGCGCGTTTCGAGAAGGTCGATTACCCCGACCCCGAGCGGAGCATCAAGACCTACATGCGCACCCTCGGCTACGAGGGGACCGACGAGGAACTCTACGCCCGGTTCTTCAGGGAAGCCCGGACGATGCGCCGCGGGGCCTGGCGGGAGGCGTTCACCGCCCGGAAGATCAACGCCTATTTCCGCGAGGGGTTCGCCATGACACACCTGCCCCTCGACGACCTTCCGCCCGTCGAGTGCGGCCCCTTCCAACCCGAATTCAGTTACCTCAAGTAGGGCATACTACAACGCCAACTTGAGCGCGGCGGGGCTCCGTACCCGCCGCGTTGCACTTCCCGCGCGGTGGCCCTCCCGGGCCACCGCGCCGAAAACGGGCATCTTCGCCCTCGCAGATCGGCCGGCGGGTCGCGCGCGTTATGCCCGCGCCTCCAGGTCCAGATCGTCCACCCGACCCGCCTGGACGTGATGGCAGGCCAGGCCGGCGACCATGGCGGCGTTGTCGGTGCAGAACCGCATGGGCGGGAGGAGGAGGTCGAGGCCGGCCTCATCCGCCGCCTCGTGCATGCGCCGGCGCAGACGCCGGTTGGCCGCCACCCCGCCGCCGAGGACCACCCGGTCCAGGCCGCACGTGTCCGCCGCCCGCACCGTCTTGCCGACGAGAACGTCGACGACGCACTCCTGGAAACTGGCGGCCACGTCGGCGGTCTCCTGGTCCGAGAGGTCGGTGGGGCGCTGCCTGGCGCCCGCCCCCTGCCCCCGCACGTGATACAGGACGGCCGTCTTGACGCCGCTGAAACTGAAGTCGAACGCCTCGCGGTCGAGCCACGGGCGGGAGAACGCGACGGCCTTCGGCGACCCGCGTTCGGCGGCCGCGTCGATGCTCGGCCCGCCCGGATACGGCAGGCCGAGCAGGCTCGCGACCTTGTCGAACGCTTCGCCGGCGGCGTCGTCGGTCGTGGCGCCCAGGCGGGTCTGCGCGAGCGGCCCGTCGCACCGGTACAGGCTCGTGTGCCCGCCCGACACGATCAGCGCCACGCACGGAAAGACCGGCTCCTCCCGCTCCAGTGCGGCCGCGTAGATGTGGGCCTCCACGTGATCGACGCCCACGAGCGGCTTGGCGTGCAGCCACGCGAGGGTCTTGGCGGCCGTCAGGCCGAGGACGAGCGACCCGATGAGCCCGGGATGATGGACGACCGCCACGGCGTCGACGGCCTCGGCCGAGGTGCCGGCTTCGGCGAGGGCCTCGTCGACCACCGGGACGAGCGCCTCCAGGTGGGCCCGGGAGGCGATCTCCGGCACCACGCCCCCGTACTTCCGGTGGAGGTCCACCTGCGACGCCACCACGTTGGACCGGACCCGCCGGCCGTCCTCCACGACGGCGGCACAGGTCTCGTCGCACGAGGTCTCGATGCCGAGGATCTGCATGGGGATCATCTCGAACGTCACCGGGGCCCCGCCGGTGCAGAGCGGCGTGTGTTCGCCGGCCCGCTTGCGGGCCGCGCTCTCCACCAGTGCGCTGAAAACTGCGTTCTTACGAAAGCGCGGCGGGCCGGGAGGCCCGCCGCGCGGAATCGTGCAACGTGGCAACGCGCCCGTGCGCTCCTACGCCGCCTTCAAATACTTCTGGATGACCTCGATACTGCGGAGCACGTCCAGGGCCCGCTGGAGTTGGGTATCGGCGGGCTGCTCCTTCGCCGCCCCGTCGCCCTCGGCGTCGGGCGTCTCGGGGGCGGTCGGCGGGACAGGCATCCCGGACTCATCTTCCGGCACGGCGGGCGTCTTGTCGGGGGCCGCCTCCGGCTCGGCGTCCTTCTCCCCTTCGCCGGCCTTCTTCTCGGGCTTCTCGCCGTTCTCGCCGTTGTTCTTGATGATCTCGCCCTCGCGGCGGGCCTGGATCAGGGCCACGTACTGCTCCGGCGTCATGGGGACGACGATGTCCGGGATGACGCCCCACTCGTCTTCCTCGGTCATGTCTTCTTCGCGATGGATGCACCGGCCGCTGGGCAGGTAGTACTTGCTGGTGGTCAGTTTCAGGGCGGCGTTCTCGCCCTTGAGGGGGATGACGTTCTGGACGCTGCCCTTGCCGAACGTCCTCTCGCCGATGATGATCGCCCGGTGATGGTCCTGGAGGGCCCCGCTGACGATCTCGCTCGCGCTGGCGCTGTACTGGTTCACGAGGACCACCATGGGGAAGTGCGGCAGGGTGCCATCCCGGGTGGCGGTCGCCTCCCAGTACGGCGTGGTGCGGCCCTTGGTCTTGACGATGACGCCGTCCTCCAGGAAGAGGTCGGTCATCTCGACGGCGGTCTTCAGGATGCCGCCCGGGTCGAAACGCAGGTCCAGGACCATGCTCTTCATGCCGTCCTCGAGCATCTCCTCGACGGCCGCCCGGAGGTCCGGCACGGAGTTCTCGACGAAACTGGCCACGCGGACGTAGCCGATCTTCTTCTCCTCGTCGAGCATGTAGACCCATTCGTTGTTCTCGCCGCGGCGAAGGCCCTTGACGGTGGGCACCTCGATCAGCGCCCGCGTGATGGTGATCTTCTCCACGCCTCCCGTGACGTGCCGGACCGTGATCGTCACGTCCGTGCCGGGGTCGCCGGTAAGGGTCTTGACGGCCTCGTCGAGACGGAGGCCGTCGGTGCTCTCGCCCTCGATCTCGATGATGGTGTCGCCGGCCAGGACGCCCGCCTCGTAAGCGGGCGTGTTCTCCAGGGGACTGATCACCGTGAGCAGCCCCCGGCGCATCCCGATCTGGATGCCGATGCCCCCGAACTTGCCGCGCGTCGCCTTGTTGAACTCGGCCAACTCCTCCTCGGGGATGAAGTTGGAGAACGGGTCCAGGCCCCTGAGCATGCCGTCGATGGCGTCGCGGAACAGGGCCTTCGTGTCCACGTCGTCCACGTATTGCTTCTGGACCAGGCGGAGGATTTCGATGAACCGGTCCGCCTCGCGGAAGAGGGCCTCGTTGTCCACGGGCTCCGGGCTCGACGCGCCGAACGCCCAGACCAGCCACCCGCCCATCACCAGCACCAACAGAATCGCCAGAGCGTGCCTGCGTATCATGCTTGCCTTGCCTCCTTACATGGGGGGTGCACAACCTGCCCCATTGTACCCGGCAGACCCGGCTTTGCAACCCCGCCGCGATCTCCTGTTTTCCCCACCGCGGCGGAGCGCGTGCTGCGATGGCGGTATGGAAACTGCCGCGCCGACCCGTGCGAGGCTTATCCGGGGCCCGGATTCAGTCCTTTGCCGTTGCGGTTCTTTGGAGTGCGGCGGCCTGCCGCCGCTTTGCCGTTCGCCGTGGCCGTTTGCCGGTTGCCTGTAGCCTGCCGTCCATCAAAGCGGTGCCAGGGCACCGCACTCCAAAGCGGCCTTCGGCCGCGGCGTGGTGCTGCCTGATGCCGAATCCCGAGTACCCGCTTTTCCGCCGTGGCCCTAGCCGTGGCCGTTCGTCCTTCATTCCGCATTCCGAATTCCGCGTTCCGCATTAAGAATGGCGGGCACCAGGGAAACGACCCCCGGGGCAAAACGCCCTTGACACGCGGGCGGTTATGGGTGTCCCTGAATTCCTCCAATTCTACCGAATTCTAGATCAAGACCACAGCAAAGTCGGACCTCACCCGTAGCTGAATAATAATAGGGACGTTACATGCAAGCGTAAGAGTACAAGTTTGAAGGTTGACCTGGAGTTCGTTGATGCTATAGAAGCGGATCCGCTCAGTGTCGCGCAGATAGTAGTTCTCAACGCCTGTTACCACTAGAGCACGGTTATCTGGCTTATCTGGGGACACAATACTATTTTCCCTCCTCCTTCCTCGGCCGGCCCGGCGTGCCGGGGACGAGTCGCCGGTCCAGGCGGCGCTCCAGCCGACGCAGGAACGAGACCGCGCCCAGCGGCCGGCCCGTCCGACCGTGACGCCGCAGCCGCTCGAGCATCGCCTCGTCCTCTTCCGCCGACAGGTACGCCCGCCAATCGGTCACCTCGCCCACCAGCGGTCCGCCCGCAGCGATCAGCGCATCGCCCCGGCCCTCGACGTGCGCCCGGGCGCTCGACCACGGCCACTCCCACGCCCGCCGCACGAGGCCCGCCCGCACCGGGTTCCGCTCCACGTACCGCACCGCCGCCAGCGTGTGACGCCGCTCCATGACGAACGAGGCGAACCGGCCCTGCCACAGGTACCCCCGCCAGCCCTCGCGGAAGTTGATGCGGCGGGTGTACCGCCGATGGGCCTCGCC
>JAWODB010000038.1:0-2547 GCA_046483505.1 Phycisphaerae bacterium | reverse complement strand
CTCCTGGACTGCAGCCAGTTCTCCCGGCACCCGCCGACTCTCGGGTTACTGGAGACCGAGTACGCCGAGGACCTGGGGGCCGCCAGCGCACTCCTCGACCGCCTGCAGGCGACCTGCGACCGGCTCGTCATCATCGAGGGCAACCACGAGTACCGCATCGACCGCTGGGCGGCCGCGACGGCCGAGGGGCGGGGCGCCTACTCCATGCTCGCCCCGCGGGTGCGCCTGACAGACGGCCGGTCGGACACCACGTACGTCCGGTACGGCTCGGCCAGCGGCCGCTATCCCGCGTATCGCCTGAACAACCGCATCGTGGCCGTGCACGGCTGGTCGTATGCGAAGAACGCGACGAAGCAGCACCTGGCGATCAGCCAGGGGCGGAGTGTCCTGCATGGCCACACGCACCGCGCCGACGCGAGCATCGTTCAGAACGTCTGGTCGCCCGGCCGGGTCGTTCAGGCCCGAAGCGCGGGGTGCCTGTGCAAGACCATCCCGCTCTACGGCACGGGCCGGCCCGTCGAGTGGGTGAATGCCTTCATCCTCGGCTACCTCGGCCGCCGCAGCGACACGCTCTACACCATCCCGATCATGGGCAACCGCTGCATCCTGCCCGACGGCACGGAGGTGCGGGCGTGATGCGATATGGCGGGGGTAGAGAACAGGCGGACCGCGACCGGCTACTTGAATGTGTGCGCGGCAAGGAACTCGGCCGGCGAGAGGACGGAAAGGTCTTTCGAAGAGGGAAAATCGTCGGCGTTGCGCGTCAACAGGCACTCGGCGTCGGCCCGCAGCGCACTGTAATACTGGATGGCGTCTTCGAAGTCCGAGAGGCCCGCATCCATCGCCTGGTTCAGGATCTGTTCGTCCAGCGGCACCGGTGTGAAGGTGTCCCGCAGCATCGTCATCATGGCCATGGCGGCCTCGGCGTCCCGCACTTTCCGGACGATGTAATAGATGTTCGGGTAACTCAGGACGGAAACCAGCCCGCGTACCTTGCCGCGCTCGGCCAGGAACCAGACCTTCCGCGAATCGCCGACGAACGGCCGGCGCTCCAGAAGCACGTCCATCAGCACGTTCGTGTCGATGAAGACGTTCATTTCTTGATGCCCTGCTTCTCCATCAGGGCCTCGGTCAGCACGTCACGGGGCGTCTTGCCCTTCGGCAAGGTGATGAACCCGGTGGCCCGGGCGGCGATGGAATCGGGCGGTACGTCGTCCGAGGCTCCCCCGTTGCCGGCCATACTGCGCACCAGCCGGGTGAACATGGCCGAGACGCTCGTCTTGTGGCGCCTGGCCAGCCGCTTGGCCTCCCGAATCACGCCTTCGTCCGCACTCAGCGTCAGTTTCCTGGTCATGGGCCCGGCCTCCGATACGTATCGCTCTGCAAGGAGTATACGTGCGAATGCCCGGCGCGTCAACCGCCTTTTCGCCAGCCGGCGGGGAGGTGGCGCGTGAGGCTCCGCCCCTACCAGGAGGAGGCCGTGGCGGCGGTCTACCGGCACCTCCGGGAGCGCGACGACCACCCGTGCGTCGTCATCCCGACGGCGGGGGGCAAGACGCCCGTCATGGCCGCCATCTGCCGCGACGCGGTCAGCCGCTGGGGCGGCCGGGTGCTCATCCTCGCCCACGTCAAGGAACTCCTGGAGCAGGCCGTCGAGAAGCTCCACACGATGGCCCCCGACCTCTGGATGCACATCGGCGTCTACTCGGCGGGCCTCAGGAGCCGGGACACCGAGCACCCCATCATCGTCGCGGGCATCCAGTCGGTCTATCGCCGGGCGGCCGAACTCGACCGGTTCGACCTGATTCTCATTGACGAATGTCATCTCATCCCGCCGGACGGCGAGGGGATGTACCGGACGTTCCTGGCCGACGCGCGGGTCGTCAATCCCAACGTGCGGCTCGTCGGCCTCACGGCCACGCCGCACCGCATGACGACCGGGATGATCTGCGACCCCGACCACCTCCTGAACGAGGTCTGTTACGAGGTGGGCGTCCGCGAACTCATCGTGCAGGGCTACCTCTGCCCGCTGAAGACCAAGGCCGGTCGGCGGAAGGTCGACACGGGCGGCCTGCACATTCGGGGCGGTGAGTTCATCGCCGGCGAGGTCGAGGCCCTGATGGACGACGACGCCCTCGTGCGCGAGGCGTGCGCCGAGATCGTCCGCGAGACCCGCGACCGGCACTCCGTGCTCATCTTCGCCGCTGGCGTCGCCCACGCCCGGCACGTGCAGCGCGCGCTCGGGGACCTCGGCGAAGAGTGCGGCCTCGTGACGGGCGAGACGCCGGCCCTCGAACGGGCCGGCATGCTCGATCGGTTCCGCGAGGGCGCCCTCAAATACCTCGCGAACGTCAACGTGCTGACCACCGGCTTCGATGCCCCGAACATCGATTGTGTGGCGATGCTCCGTCCGACGAACTCGCCGGGGCTCTATTACCAGATGGTCGGTCGCGGATTCAGGCTCCACCCGACGAAAGAGAACTGCCTCGTCCTCGATTTCGGTGGCAACATCCTTCGGCACGGCCCCGTGGACGCCCTGGAGATCGA
>JAWODB010000340.1:0-10196 GCA_046483505.1 Phycisphaerae bacterium | reverse complement strand
GAGCAGATTCAGGAAGATGGAGACCTGGAAAACCTTCGCAATCACCCGCGCTGGGGCGAACTGCTGAGCGTCCTGAACCGGTAAGCATCGCGCCTTCCCCCCCCCTTCTCTGCGGCTAGCCCGGTTTAACACTACAACGCCAAGTCGGCCATTTGGGCGGTGGGTCTCCGCACCCACCGCGCTCGAAATGGCTTTCTCGGGGCTGTGCGGCGGGTACGGAGACCCGCCGCGCTACCATGCGAACTTAAAATGCTCTACCCGCACACGGCCCACAGGCCGAAGGCCTCCCTGGTCATTGGGAATTGGTCATTGGTCATTGCCGTCAGAGGATGTACTTCGCCATGTCCTCGTCTTCGAGGACGTCCTTGAGTTTCTCGCGGACGTAGGCGGCGTCGACCCGCACGGTGCGGTCGTCCGGCGGGAGGTCGGGCGCCTCGAAACTCACCTCCTCCAGCAGTTTCTCCATGACCGTGTACAGGCGCCGCGCGCCGATGTTCTGCGTCCGCTGGTTCACGCGGTAGGCGATCTCGGCGATCTCGCGGATGCCGTCCTCGGCGAACTCGACCACGACGCCGTCCGTCGCCAGCAGCGACGCGTGCTGCTTCACCAGGGCCCCGGCGGGTTCGGTCAGGATGCGGACGAACTCCTCGGCCGTCAGGTCCGCGAGTTCCACCCGGATCGGAAACCGCCCCTGGAACTCGGGCATCAGGTCCGACGGCCGGGCCTGCGTAAACGCCCCCGCCCCGATGAACAGGATATGGTCGGTGTGCACCAGGCCGTACCGCGTGCCCACGGTGCAGCCCTCGACGATGGGCAGCAGGTCGCGCTGGACACCCTGCCGGCTGACGTCCGGGCCGGACTTCGCCTCCTGGCCGGTCACCTTGTCGAGTTCGTCGATGAACACGACGCCCAGGTTCTGGACGCGGTCGAGGGCGGCGCTGGTGACCTGGGCCTGGTCGATGAGCCGCTCGGCCTCCTGGTGGATAAGGATCTCGCGGGCCTCGCGGACCGTGACGCGGCGGGGCTTGCGCCGCGGCGGGAAGAACCGCTCGAACATCGTCTGGAGACCGATCATCTCCTCCTGCTGCGGCCCGCCGATGCGGCCGAGGTCCACCTTCTCCTCCACCTCGACCTCGACGGTCCGGTCCTCGAAGAGGCCGGCCCGGAGTTTCTTTCGGAGTTTCTCGCGGCTGGCCTCGTGATGGGCCTGGCGCGCTTCGGCCTCGGCCTCGTCCACGGCGGCGGCGCCGGCGGGGGCCGGCAGGAGCAGGTCCAGGAGGCGGTCCTCGGCGGCCGCCTCCGCCTCCGGACGGACGGCCTCGGTCTGCTCGTCGCGGACCAGGCCGATAGAGAGTTCGGTCAGGTCGCGGATGATCGATTCCACGTCCCGCCCCACGTACCCGACCTCGGTGTACTTGGTGGCCTCGACCTTGATGAACGGGGCGCCGACGAGGGCGGCCATGCGGCGGGCGATCTCGGTCTTGCCGACGCCCGTCGGCCCGATCATGATGATGTTCTTCGGGCCGATCTCCTCCCGCAGGTCCTCCGGCACCTGCTGCCGCCGCCAACGGTTCCGCATGGCGATGGCGATGGCGCGCTTCGCCTCCGCCTGCCCGATGATGTACCGGTCCAGGTGGCCGACGATGTCGCGGGGCGTCAGTTCGTTCATCCCTCCAGGACCTCCACGCTGATGCGGTCGTTCGTGTAGATGCAGAGGTCGGCGGCGATGGCCAGGGCCTCGCGGACGACCGCCTCCGCCCCGAGGTCCGTGTGCTTCACGAGCGCCGCCGCCGCGCTGCGGGCGTACGTGCCGCCCGACCCGATGCCGATCAGGCCGTCCGCCGGCTCGATGACGTCGCCGGAGCCGGAGATGATCAGGCTGGTCTCGCGGTCGACGACCGCCAGCAGGCTCTCCAGCCGCCGCAGGACCTTGTCGGTCCGCCAGGCCTTGGCGAGTTCGACGGCGGCCCGGCGGATGTTGCCGGTCGAGTCCTTCAGTTTCGCCTCGAACCGTTCCATGAGGGCGAAGGCGTCGGCGGCCCCGCCCGCGAAGCCGCAGATGACCTGCCCCGCCTCGCCGAGGCGGCGGATCTTCGTGGCGTCGGCCTTGACGACCGTCTCGCCCATCGTCACCTGCCCGTCGCCGCCCAGGGCCACCTCGTCCCCGCGGCGGACGGAGAGGATCGTCGTCGCGCGAATGGCCATCATGCCTCCTCACCGTGCGCGGTGGGTCTCCGTAGCCACCGCGCGCCGCGTTTGACGTCTGTCATCCTGAGCGCAGCGAAGGATCTAGCCGTGCGAATTGGCAGATACACAACAGCCAAGGCGAGGTTCTTCGTCGCCCTTCGGGCTCCTCAGAATGACAGCCTTCCTTTTGCGCGGCACCCGCCGCGCACGCCATTCGTCATTCCTCATTCGCCATTCGTCATTGTGGTTGCTCACGTCCCTCCGTACCGCTCGCGGAACATCACGTCCTCCAGCGGCTTCTTCTCCGCCTGCGAGGCGTCGGCGGGCGCCTTGCCGATGGGCAGCAGAATGATGAGCCGCTTCTCCTTCGGCACGCCGAGCAGGTCCTTGGCCCGGTCCTCCTGCTTCAACAGCGTGCCCTCGATCCACACGGACGCGTACCCGAGGGCCGTGATGGCCAGCAGCATGTTCTGGGCGGCGGCCGAGGCGTCCTCCAGCCACCACCGCGAGACCGCCGGGTCCGCCACGATGCCGACGGCGGCGGCGGCCGAGGCGAACGCCTCCTGGATCGGCACCAGGGCCTGGAGCGTCTCGCGCTTCGTGATGGCGACGAACTGGAGCGGCTGCCGGTTGCCGCCCGACGGGGCCCGCCGGCCGGCGTCCACGATCCGCTCCAGGTCCCCGTCCGGGATCTCCACCGGGTCGTACGCCCGGACGCTGGCGCGTTTTGCAATGGCGTCGAAGAGGTCCATGGCGGCTCC
This sequence comes from Phycisphaerae bacterium, assembly GCA_046483505.1. GTDB lineage: Bacteria > Planctomycetota > Phycisphaerae > FEN-1346 > FEN-1346 > BS750m-G62. The sequence goes on along the minus strand of JAWODB010000340.1, from coordinate 7,248 downwards.
TTTTCACTCGCGGCATTTCTGGGGTCGGCGGATGGCTCGACCTCGCCTCGATTCTAAACGCTGCGCCGGCCGGATGAAAGGACCAAGCGCCGGGTGCCCCTACACGTGCCGCGCGGCGGGTGTCCCCGCCCGCCGCGCAACCCGACAAACGCTCTTTCGAGCGCGGTGGGTACGGAGACCCACCGCGCTACGCTCTGCCGCCGCGCGGTGCCCAGTCCTGGGCACCGCGTTCCACCCACCCGCTGGCCGCCGCGGCGCTTGCACACGCGGGCTCAACCCTCTACGATTGGTCCATGCACCGCGGCCGGTCGATCCTGGTGGCGTACTTCATCCTCGGCGCCTACGCCGTGACGGCCCAGGCGACGCTCCTGCGCGAGGTCCAGGTCCTCGTCTTCGGCTCGGAACTCTCGTGGGGCCTGGTCCTCGGGTTCTGGCTGGCGGGCGTCGCGGTCGGGGCCGCCGGCGGCGGACGGCTGGCCCGGACGCGCGGCCGGGCGCTGGCGGGGCTCCTCGTCAGCGGCCTCGCCATGCCGCTCGTCCTGACGGGCACCGTCGTGGCCCTTCGCCTGGCCCGGGGCCTGCTCGGCGTCGGCCCCGGCGAGTACGTGAGCCCCGCCGCAACGGCCGTCGTCACCCTGCTCGGCACGGCGCCGGTCAGCCTGTGGATCGGCCTGGCGTTTCCCGCGGCGAGCGTCCTCCTGGCCGGCGAGGCGGAGGACGGGACCGACCGCGCCCGGGCCGTCGGGTGGGTGTACCTGTGCGAGTCGCTCGGGTCCCTGCTGGGCGGGGCGCTCTTCTCGTTCGTCCTGGTGCGGCGGCTCCCGATCGCCGGCGGCGTGGGCCCCGCGGGCGCCGTCACGGTGGCCCTGGCGGGCGGGGCGGTGCTCGCGCTCGCCCTGGACGCCCTGCTCCGCCACGAGGGGCCCGGCGGCTGGACGCGGTTCGTCCCCGTCACGGTGGCGGTGGCCCTGGCGGCGGTCGTGGCGGCGGGCGGGGCCGCGCGACTCGACCGCGCCACCGTCCGCGCGCGGTGGCGGTCGTTTGCCCGGCACCTGGACCTCGTCCACGCGTCCGACACGCCGTACCAGAACGTCGCCATCGGCCGGCTCCAGAACCAGTTCAGCCTGTACACCAACGGGATGGTCGACGCCACGTGGCCGGACCACGCCGAGGCCGCCGCCCGGGCCCACCTCATCGCGTGCCAGCACCCCAAGCCGCGGCGGATGCTCGTCCTGGGCGGCGGGGCCGACGGCCTCCTGAAGGAACTCCGCCGGCACGGGCCCGAGCGGCTGGATTTCGTGACGCTCGACCGCCGCCGCCTGGCCGCGATGCGGCAGCACCTGGACGAGGCGGACCGCGACGCCCTCCAGGCCGTCGGCGAGGGTGTCCACTTCGCCGACGCCCGCCGCTTCGTCAAACGGGCCGCCCGCGCGGGGAGGCGGTACGACCTCGTCGTCCTCGCCGCCCCCGAGCCCGCGAGCACGCTGGAGGCACGCCTGTACACCCGCCAGTTTTACGAGCGGACGGCCGCCGCGATGGCCGACGACGGCATCCTCGTCTTCACGCTCGCCACGCCCGTCGGATACTGGAGCGAGGCGCCCGCCGCCTACGCCGGCAGCATCCTGGAACCGCTCGCGGCCGTCTTCCCGGATACGCTGCTGACGTTCTCCTCGCCGATGGTCTGCTTTGCCGCGCGGCGCAAGGGCGTCCTCACGGACGCCCCGGAGGTGCTGGCCCGGCGGTACGAGACGCGCGGCGTGGCGTCGCCATACTTCGATCCGCTCTGGTTCCTCGGCGCGGCGGAGATGCTGGACGCCGAGAAGCGGCGGCAGGTGCGCCGGGCCCTGGCGGCCCACCGGCCCGCGTTCGTGAACACCGACGCCCGGCCCGTGGCGGCGTTCTACCACGTCCGGTACTGGCTGGCCCAGAGCGAGGCCGCCCACGCCGGGCCCGAGGCCCCCGCCACGCACCGGGCCGACGTCCTCGGGGCCTTCCTGCACCTGCGGCTGGAGTGGGTGCTCGCCGCCGTTGCCGCCGGGACGGTCCTCGCGGCCGGGGTCGGCCTCTTTGGGAAGGCGCGCGGCCTTCGGCGGGCGGCCGTCCTGTGGTCCGTCGGCACGACGGGGTTCGCGGCCATGGCGCTGGAGATCGTCCTCCTCTACACGTTCCAGACGCTGTACGGGTACGTGTACAGCATGGTGGGCCTCGTGATCGGCGTGTTCATGTTCGGCCTCGTGGCGGGGAGCCTGGCGATGAACCGGCGGCTGGGGCGGCTGCGGGCCGCGGGGCGGACGGGGCCGGGTCTTGCGACGGTGGCGGCGTTGGACCTGGCTGTGGCGGTCTTTGCGATGGGGCTGCTCGTAGGCGTCGGGCTGCTCAGGCGATGGTCGGCCGACGTGCCCGTCCAGGTCGTCACCTTCGCCCTCGTGGGCGTCTCAGGCGTTCTTGGCGGCCTCGTGTTTCCGCTGGCGGCGGCGGTGTCGCTGCGGGAGAAGGGCAGCCGGACGGGACGGGCCGCCGGCGCCATCGACGCCGCCGACCACGTGGGCGGATGTGCCGGGGCGCTCGTCACCGGCACCGTCCTCGTCCCCGTCCTCGGCCTCGCGGGTGCATGCCTGACGGTCGCGGCGATGAAGGCCCTGAGCGCGGGCCTGGCGGGCGCAGCATGTCGAGCCGGCCGCAAGTCGTAGGCCGTTTTATCCCGTTCCCCCGGCGGGAGAGGGCGGGGTGAGGGGGACGTGGTGGGCCGCGGCGCGCCGCGGCCCTTATGCTGTCATCCTGAGCGGAGCGAAGGATCTCGCCGTGGTCGTATCTGTTGGTGTTGTGTGGAGAAGCGCGGTGGGTCTCCGTACCCACCGCGCTTCGAGCGGCTGGCGCGGCGGGTGCGGAGACCCGCCGCGCATTTGCTTCTTCCGTCCGCCGCGGCAGCGGCGAAAGGTCTCTTTCGCCCCTTCCGGGGCTCAGGAGATTCACGGCGCCTTCCGATACCCCGGCCTCGCGGCCGGGGCTACTTTCTTCGGCCGCTCCGCGGCCGGAGAGCAGGCCTGAATGCATGCCTTGCAGAGCCCTTATCGTATGGTGGCCTCGTTCGTCCGATCAGGTTTGCCCCGGATCTCCGTCCAGTACTCCTCCCTTACGTCTTCGTCGATCTCAACGAGGCCGGAGCCTGCCCAGTGGCGGTCCTCCCCGTTCTTCTTGCACCCGGATATCCAGTACTCATCCCCAGTGTCAATATCCACGTAGTTCGCGTACCCCCCTCCTTTCAGGCTCTGAAAACGGTGGCCGCGGTAGTAAATCGTCTTGCCTGTCCTGGAAAACGTGACGCGTCCGATGCGCGCAGGACCATCGTCGCTGTGCCCCGACTTGAGTTCGATATACATGATGCGCGGTTTCATCCGTGGCGTCTCCACCGCACAAGGTATCTCACCCTCACCCCGTCCCTCTCCCGTCAAGGGAGAGGGGGCCTTGGGGAAGCGCGGCGGGTACGGAGACCCGCCGCGCCGCGCGTTTACGACTTCGCCCCGCCCGCCGCCGGGCTCGTCTTCGGCCCCTTCCCCTCGGGCACCGCGAACGCCAGGGCCTGGTCCTGGCTCCACACGCCGGGGATGGCGCGGCCGCAGGAGGCGCATTTGCCGTCGCGAAGGTTCGACGTATCCGTATGATACCGCACCCGCCGGATGACCGGCTTGCCGCAGCCGGGGCAGTACGTGTGCCCGCCCTCGTGCATCGGCACGTTGCCGACGTAGACGAAGTTGAGCCCTGAGTCCATGGCGGTCTTGCGGGCCCGGTCGAGCGTGGCAATGGGCGTGGGCGGCAGGTTCTTGACGCGGTAGGTCGGGTGGAACCGCGAGAAGTGCAGCGGCACGTCCGGGCCCATGTGGGAGACGATCCACTTCGCCATCTCGCGGACCTCGGCGGCCGAATCGTTCAGCGTCGGAATCAGGAGGACCACGATCTCGGTGTGCATGCCGATGTCGGCAAGGACCTCGAGGGCCTCGAGCACCGGTTCCAGGTGCCCGGCGCACTGGTCGGCGTAGAAGTCTTCAGTGAACGCCTTGAGGTCCACCTTAACGCCCGTCAGGTACTTACATAGTTCGCGGAGCGGGTCCTCGCGGATGTAACCGTTCGAGATCATGACGCTGCCGACGCCCTTCTTTCGTCCCTCGGCGGCGGCGTCGTGCATGTACTCGTAGAACACGACCGGTTCGCTGTACGTGAACGCCATCGTGGGCGCGTTGCGGTTGCGGGCGATGTTGACGAGGTTCTCCGGCGGCACGACCACGCTGTGCACCTGTTCCGGCCGGTACTGGCTGATCTGCCAGTTCTGGCAGAACTTGCATTCCATGTTGCATCCGGCCGTGGCCACGCTGAGGGCCGGCGTGCCCGGCAGGTAATGGTACAGCGGTTTCTTCTCGATGGGGTCCATGTTGATGCTGCACAGGGTGCCGTAGACGAGCGTCTTGTAGTCGCCGCCCCGGTTCTCTCGGACGCCGCAGTAGCCGCGCTCGACCTCGGCGACGGTGCACTCGCGGGGGCAGAGGACGCAGCGGACGGCCTTGTCGGGCAGGCGTTCGTACCACATGGCCTCGCGCGTGACGATGCGGGGGCGGGCGCCTTCGACGGTGTCGGTGGCGATGTCCTGGCCGAGGGCGGGCGCCGCGCACAGCGCGCACGCCCCTGCCCCGGCGGTGCGGAGGAAGTGGCGGCGGTTGAGGGGTGGGATATGATGGGTCATGGTTTCGTCCCGCGCGGCGGCCTTCCCAGGCCGCTGCGCTATTTGCATTGTGCGCGGCGGGTGCGGAGACCCGCCGCGCCTTGGCTCTCGCTCCGCCCATGGCCACCCGGCGCGTCTCCGAACCCGGCAAGGCGGGTGGCACGCTTTCGCGCTTCTGCGAAAGCGTGTGTCCCCGGCGCCGGAGGCGCATGCTTTCGCAAAGGCGCGAAAGCATGCCACCCGGTCCATCTCCCGGCCGGACAAGACCGGCCGTGGCACGTTCCCTTGTCTAACCGCAACGGCCGGTTCTCCCGGCCGGACAAGACCGGCCGGGCCACACAGTCAGGGTTACACGTCCAGCCAGGGTTTGCCGATGCTGACGACCTCGATGCGCGCGAGGTCGGCCTGCCCCAGTCCCCGCGCGGCGCCGGAGGCGAGGTAGCGGACGGGCCGGCCGTCGTCGGCGAACGGTTTCATGCCGACGGCGGCGCGTTGGCGCGCCAGGATCTCGCGTCCGACGGCGTCGGCGGCGACGGGGTCGGTGCTGAGGATGAGGCCGCCGTACGGCCACTGCCACCTGGGCCGGCTGGCCGGTCCGCCCTGGTACTGGGGCCGGCCGGCGTCGCAGACCGCGAGGCGGAGGCGGCCGCGGATCGGCCGCTGGGCGCACGCGTCGGCAATGAACGGGTCGCAGTAATTATCGTGATACTTGTTCGGGTTATGGATGGCCCCGAAGAAGTTCTTCATGACGGCGGTCACCCCCGCCAGGTTATGGTCCTTCAGGACGGCCGCGCTCACGAGGGCGCTTGACTCGTCGGTGACGATGCGGCTGATGAGGCTGCCCGTCTCGCCGCTGGAGTACACGCGGGCCGAGTACCCCCCGTTGCCGCGCGAGGCCAGCGCGTCCGTCCCGTAGCACCGGACGCCCTTGCCGCTGGCCCGCAGCGTGTAGCCGGCGCGGCGGAGTTCGCGGTTCGTGCGGTCCCAGAGGACGGCCTGGTCGGGGTCGAGGTCGCAGGCGGCGAGGGCCCGGACGAGCCCCTCGGCGACGGCCGGGCGCGTGGGCAGGCCCAGGCAGTTGACCTTGACGGCGAGGCGGTCGTCCGGCCGGAACCAGCGGCCCCAGGCATCGGCGGCGCGGTCTTCGCCTGTGAGGGCCCTGGCGGCCTCGTCGAGGAGGTCGCGGAGGCGGTCGGGCTCCGCCCCGTCGGCGGCCAGGGCCTCGTGGCGGATGACGACGACGCGGGCGCCTTCCTTCGAATCCGCCGCCGGGCCGCCCGTCTGCGACGCGGATTCCGACTCGCTCTTCGCGCAGGAGGCCAGCGGGAGACCGGCGGCTGCGCCGGCCAGGGCGGTCGAGGCCGCCGCGGCACGGGTCAGGAAACGGCGGCGGGAAACGGATTGACGCTTAGGCGGAGTCATAGACCTTGTCGTGTCATGCGCGGTGGGTCTCCGTACCCACCGCGCTCGAAACACTTTCTTTCCGGCCTGCGCGGCGGGTACGGAGACCCGCCGCGCCACATGTTGCACGGCCATTCATGGTGGCATGTCATTCTGAGGGCCGCTTGCGGCCCGAAGAATCTCGCCGTGGTCTTTGCCTTCGTGTGGTTCGCACGGCGAGATCCTTCGCTGCGCTCAGGATGACAGGTTTTCAGGCTTTCTGCGCGGCGGGTGCGGAGACCCGCCGCGCCATGTGTTGCGCGGTCGTGCTACCGGGCCGGTTCCTCCTTCGTCTCCCGGAACACCTGGGCGGTGAAACGGTACAGTTTGGTGTCGGGGTCCCGCCACGCCCCGGTCGGCAGGCCCGATTTGCCGCAGAGGTTGATGAGGTAATCCAGCCGGTCCCACCCCTGTTCGATGGGGACCTGGGGGAGGAAGACGCCCCGCCGCCGGCCGCGCTCCATGATGAGGCCGTCGCGGCCGATGACGATGCCCTGGATGTCCTCGACGGGCCGCGGGGGCGAGAGGACCGAGATCTCGATCGTCAGGTCCTCGACTTCCTCTTTCGTGATCGGGTTGCTGCGGAACCGGTGATCCTGACACGCGTTGCAGGCGTTGCGGAGGACGGACCGGCAGAGCGGCTCGACGCCCTGGATGTGCCCGATGCATCCCCGCAGGCGGCCGGCGTTCTTCAGGGTGACGAAGGCGGCCCGGCGGGCCTGGAGGGCGGGCGTCAGGCCGGCGTCGTCCGCGTCGACCTCCGGCGGCTTGCCCGTCTCCAGGAAGTGCGTCACGGCATCGCGGGCCAGGCGCAGAAGGGTTTCCTGCTCGGCGGCCGTCAGACCCTTCTTGCTGCGCCAGAAGACGAGCGACGTGTACGTGACGGAGTTGGTCCAGTCGCCCGTCATTTCACCGCTCATGTCCATGGCGACGCGGGCGGCGCGGAGGTCGCGGAAGGGCTCCACGATCTTCAGGAAGAGGCCGATGCCGTTGCGACCGCAGATCGTGTCGCGGGTCGTGTGGAGGTGATGCTCCCAGGCGTCGAGGTCGGCCCGGCACAGGGCGCCGACGGCCTCGGCGTTCAGGCGTTTCAG
>JAWODB010000335.1:0-25830 GCA_046483505.1 Phycisphaerae bacterium | reverse complement strand
CCGCCGAGGAGGACGGCACGCTGCACGCCCTGGACCCCGCCACCGGCCGCACGCGGTGGACCCGCCAGGTCGAGACCCGCCGATGGACGAGCGAAACGGGCCTTGCCAACCGGACGGTTCTCCGCCAACGCCTGGCGTGTCTTCGCCCGAATCGCTCAGTATCCGTACGAGACTATCGAAGAGAGAATGGTAGCCCTAAACCTCAATCGCGGCGAAGAACACGCCGGGCGAAAGGAGCCCGAACACAAGGGGTTCATTGCTGAGGCCGGGACCTACGGTCGAGGCATCGTGGTTTGCGAACTCACCCCCAAAGGTCGAGCCTTCGCTGAACAGCACAACATACCGGTCCATACGTACAAGTCGGGCGCTGTGCACGAGGCCCTCCTGAGGCGGACGATGCGAGCTCTCTCAAAGGCCTCTTCCGCCCTCCGGTGGGTATCGCCTTCCGGCGCCACCGGCCGGGTCCAACCCGATGCTTACGGTCTCTTCCCCGACGGCTGGGCGATTTGTGTGCAGATCCACTACCGCAACAAACTCGACTACGAGATCAAGCGCCTCATGGACCTCTGCAAGATCGACCACATCGACTTCGTCCTGTTCGTCGCGCCGACCAAGAAGGCGGTTGAGGCGGCCTCCTCGGTCATCGCCGAGAGGTGGCAGGACGACGTCCCCAGGCGGTACGTGCTCACCAGCGCCACCGAGTGCCTGAGGGAGGACTTCGATTGGGTGGGGCTCCTGGAACGTCCGGCATAAGGAAATGGCAAATGGGCATGTTTGATATTCCATACCGTGATCCCGTGCGGGATTGCATCGAAGACCTTGAGGTCAATACCGAGACCACACCCCAGGGCGGCGCGGTCTTTTTCGAGAATCCCTGGAAGTACGAACCGGCCCTGTCCAAGAGGCTCACGGAACTGGAACACCGGCTCGAGGGAAGCGAGGTCGTGCCCGCCGTTCCCGCGCCACTCGCGCTTAAACCGGAGCCGGGACCTCACCTGTCCGAGTTGCCGGGCGCGCGGAACCCCGATCCGCCGGCGCTCGAGGAAACCGGCACCAGGGGTTACGCCGGTCCGCCGGCGGCCCCCGCCGCCGTGCCGCTCGTCACCCGCGACGGGATCGCACCACCCTCTTACCGCCCCCGACTCGGCGGCAGCGCCGGGATCAAGTACGTCGGCTCCTCCACGGATTCTCGATTATGCCCCAGAGATAATAGCGAGCGAGACATCGACGAGTGCAGGAATTGTCAATATTGGGACAAAGATACCGAGAGTTGCTGCTATGAAGAACAGGCCGCGGAGACCGGCGAGGCTGGCGGCTGAGAAACGTGAACCGACCCGTCGCCGTCTCCCGGCACCGGCCCCTTTCGGCGCGAGGCAAGCGAACGCCGTTTCGAATGGCCGATCGACAAGGGTCGCGAAATCCAGAAGGGAGAAGGACACGATGTGCGCAAAGCGATCGAAGATCCCGACGGCCGCGAGCGGAACAAAGGAGTGGGCCGTTCGCAACGCCAATTGCTGCAGGGGGTGCTCAAACGGCTGCATTTACTGCTACGGCCGCTCGGTGAACGTACGATTTGGCCGGATGGCCCCCGAGGACTGGGAGAACGAGGTCGTCCTCGAACGGGAGGCGTCGAAATCGCGACGCCGGGTTCCGGGGGTGACCATGTTCCCCAGCACCCATGACATCACCCCGAACAACCTGGGGGCTTGCGATCGGCTCTTGAAGAACTACCTCAAGCCCGGCAACCCCATCCTCGTGGTGTCCAAGCCGCGCCTGGCGTGCGTCCACCGGCTCTGTGATGAACTCGCGGCGTACAAGCGCCAGATGCTGTTCCGCTTCACCATCGGCGTCATGGATACCGACCTCCGCAGCTTCTGGGAACCCGGGGCGCCCGAGTTCCGCGAACGGCTGGCCAGCCTCCGGTATGCGTCGGAGGCCGGCTACGCAACGAGTATCAGCGCCGAACCCCTGTTGGAGCCGTGGAACGTTCAGACCTTGGTCGAGGCCGTGCGGCCTTTCGTCACCCACAGCATCTGGATCGGGAAGGCCAATCACCTGCGGCGACGGACCGCGTGGAGACTCCGTCCCGACGATCCCGAAATCGTCAGGCTCGAACGTTGGCAGACCGATGAGAAGGTCCTCGAAATCTACAAGTTGCTCAAGGCCGACCCGCTCATCCGGTGGAAGGACTCCTACAAGAAGGTCGCCGGTATTCGCCGCCCGCAGCGGCCAGGCCTTGATGTCTGAGATCTTTGGGACATGGGAGATGACACGTCGCACGCCCAAAGCCTCTTTTCATAAAGGCAAAGCCACGGGCCCTGAGACCCGGGAGCCCGCGGCGAAGAAACCCGAGCGAAACACGCACGCAGGAGCGAATCATGAAAGTGGAAACGACCGACCTCGACCGTGCCCTGGCCCTCGCGCGGCAAATGGTTGAGGAACAGGACTGTCGCTGCGCGACGTGCAACGCGCGGTTCGACGTAACGAGCGAGACGGTCATGCTCTCCGGCGCCGGACCGCTCTTTCGTCGCAAGCTTGCCAAACTGCGCTTCAAGTGCACGGGCTGCAACACCCGTACCCCTTTGCCATGGGGCTTCGAGGAGGAACTCGCCGGCCGCTTGGCCGCGGGGGAGGACCCGAGGAAGTCCACGTCACCCGACGTCTGCCCCGAGTGCGGGGCCCGCATGGAACCAAACGGCAGGTGTTTCACTTGCGGCGGCTGCGGGCACTCGACGTGCGGGTGATGCGTGCCCCGGTACTGCGCCGCGGCCACTGTGGGAGACGACGATGACGTGGCCTTCTCGGAACAAGCAGCCCGTGGAGTCGCCGTGGCCGCCTCGTCCCGGGACCTTCGGCCGGCTCTTGACGCCCGTCGAGGCCGCCCAGTACCTCAGGCTGGACGAGACGGGGCACACGCCGCGGGCGGCGCTGCGGACCCTCACCTACTGGCGCCAGCGCGGGGAACTGAAGGCCACGAAGTACGCCCGACGGCTGTGGTATCGCAAGGAGGAACTCGACCGTTTCCTGGAGGTGAAGACGGAGTCGTAGACGACGGCAAATCTCCCTTGCGCCCCGGCCGGGCCGCCGGTATACTGGCCCCGGGTCAGTCGTCACTGGTGACCTTGGGCCCACAACGGGCCGGGAGGATTTACCAATGGCGACCAAACAAGTCGGGATCTATCGGAAGTATCATGGGAAGGTGCCCGTCGAGAACGGCAAGCCCGTGCCGAAGAGCGAGTGGCCCAAGAAGCGGCTTTTCAGGTGGGCCGTGCGGTGGTTCGGCGCCGACGGGAACCGGTACAGCCGCAGTTTCAAGACCAGAAAGGAGGCCAAGCGGTTCGCCGAAGCGAAGCAACGGGAGATCCGGGAGGGGGACGCCGACCCGCCCCCGGAGGTGACGATAGAGGCGTTTTGTGAGGAGCACGCCGCGGTCATGAAGGACCACCTGAAGCCGAGTACGATCGGACTGCACGTGCGGGCCCTCCAGCGGCTCGCGGCGCTCGTCGGCTCCGACCGACCGCTCCGGGAGGTGACGACGACCGACATCGAGCGATACCGCGCCGCGCGCCTCCAAGAGGGCACCCTCAAGGCGGTGTCGATGAACCGTGAGATCCGAACCCTCAAGGCCGTTTTCAACCACGCCGTCCGGCGCGGGTACCTCCGGGCCGCCGAGAATCCCTGCCTGGGCGTGGGCCTGAAGAAGGTGGCGAAGCGCAAGCCGGCCTACTGCCGGCCGGAGGAGTTCCGGAGCATCCTCGCTGCCGCCCGCGGTCTGATGTGGCGGGCGTATACCTCGTGACGCTCTACGCGGCGGGCCTGAGGCGCGGCGAGGCGATGAACCTGACGTGGCGGGACCTGGACTTCGAGCGGAGCCTCGTCCACGTCGACCGCAAGGACGCGGTCGGCTACGTCCAGGCGTGGGAGCCCAAGGACGCCGAACGGCGTTCGGTCCCCCTCCCCGCCCAGGCCATCGACCTGTTGGCGGCCTGGCAGCCGGCCGCCCCCGACGGCTGCCCGTACGTCTTCATGCCACCCGGCCGGTGGGAGTACTACCGCGGCCGGGTCGACGCCGGCCGCTGGCGCGAGGGGCAACACCTCGTGAACAACCAGCTCCGGCGTTTCAAGACGCTCTGCCGGCGGGCGGGGGTCGGGCCGTACACGTTGCACGATTTGCGGCGGTCGTGCATCACGAACTGGGCCGCGCACCTGCCGATCCACGTCACGCAGGAGCTCGCCGGCCACAGCGACATCCAGACGACGCAGCGGTACTACCTGCGCGTCCAGGAGGCGGATCTGGCGCGGGCCCGCCGCGTTCAGGACGACCTGGTGGACGGCGTGCCGGCGCGGGGCCCGACTGACACAAAACGGACACATCGGGGCCAAAGTCGGTCATTTCCGCCGACCAAGGGCGCACGCAGGGAGTCGTAACCCACTGCCCGGGCGAGACTTAGAAGTGGCGTCCCCAGGAGGATTCGAACCCCCAACCTTTGGCTCCGGAGGCCAACGCTCTATCCAATTGAGCTATGGGGACGCGCGCCAGCCCCATTCTACGCGCCGGCCGGCCCGTGTCAATGCCCCGGACCTCAGACCGCGGGCCGAAAGGCCGCGTCCGCCCCGCCGTCGCTCACCCGCCGCCGCCCACCCGCTCACGGTTTGGGCTAAGAACCGCGGCTCCGAATGACGAAACTAGCAAGGGCCACTTGACACCCGACACAAGCCGGTCTACGATTGGATTGAAATAATGGTTTGAATCGGGCGTTCGTGCCCGCGGAGACGCGTATGGGCCCAAAAACGCAGGATACGCGTGACCGGCTCCTCGATGCCGCCGGGGCCGTTTTTGCCGAGCACGGCTACCATCACGCCACCGTGGCGGAGATCTGCGACCGGGCCGGGGCCAACATCGCGGCGGTCAACTACTACTTCCGCAGCAAGGAGAACCTGTACGTGGAGGCGTGGCGGGAGGCGTTTCGCCGCTCGGTCCGGGCCCATCCGCCGGACGGCGGCGTGCCGGCCTCCGCCCCGCCCGAGGACCGCCTCCGCGGCCGCATCCGCGCCCTCGTCCAGCGCGTGGCCGACCCGGGCAGCATCGAGTTCGAGATCATCCACAAGGAACTGGCGAACCCGACGGGCCTCCTCTCGGCGCCCATGTCCGAAGCGATCGAGCCGATCCGCCGCGGCATGAGCGGCGTCATCCGGGAGTTGCTCGGCCCGGACGCGCCCGGCGAGGCGGTCCGCCTGTGCGAGATGAGCGTCCTGACGCCATGTATCCATTTCGTGATGCGCGACCGGCTTCGCCGCAGCCTGCCGGAGGGCACCGACCTGCCCGGCCCGCCGCCGCTCGACGTGGACCTGGCGACGATCGTCGATCACATTTACGGCTTCAGCCTGGCGGGGCTCCGCGAGGTGCGCCGCCGGGTCGAGAACCCCGCCCCCTCGGAAACGGAGTGACCCCGTGACGAGCGGCACGATTGGCAACCGGGAGGGTCTCCACACCAGGCGCGGTGGGTCTCCGTACCCACCGCGCCGTAGTGCGCGGATCGCCACGGGCGCGGCGGGTACGGAGACCCGCCGCGCTCCTCGCTCTGGATTCAAACGACGCGTCACCTGCATCGGCACCCTGCTGCTGGCCCTGGCCGCCCTGCCCTCCTGCGCGCCGCAGGCGGTGCGCGTCGAGCCGCCGGCCGAGGTGCCCGAGGCGTTCTCGGCGAGCGGCGGGGGGCCGGTGCCGGATGCGTGGTGGACGGCCCTGGACGATGCGGCTCTCGATCGCCTGGTGGAGGAGGCGCTGCGCGGAAACTTCACCATCCGCCAGGCGTGGGACCGGCTGGACCAGGCCCGTGCTTTGGCCGAGCAGGCCGGCGCGCCGCTGCTGCCGGCGCTGGACGGCACGGCCGAGGCGGCGCGCAGCGTCCGCGAGACGACCGTCATGCCCAGGACGTACACGACGGAGGTCGCCTTCGGCCTGGCGGCCAGTTACGAGGTGGACCTGTGGGGCCGGGTCCGTTCGACGGCCGACGCCGCCCGCCTCGACGCCTACGCGAGCGCGGCGGACCTGCAGTCGGCGGCCGTCACGCTCGCCGCCCAGGTCGCCGCCACGTGGTATCAACTCGTCGAGGCCTACGGTCAGTTGCGGCTGCTCAGCGAGCAGATCGAGACGAACGAGAAATACCTGGACCTGATCCAAGTGCGGTTCGGCCAGGGCCTGGTGCAGGCGAGCGACGTGCTCCAGCAGAAGCAACTCGTGGAGGAGACGCGCGGCCAGCGGGTGCGGGTCGAGTCGGCCGTGGAGGTGCTGCGGCACCAGTTGGCGGTGCTGGTGGGCCGGCCGCCGCGGGCCCTGGAGGCCGCGGTGCCCGAGGCGCTGCCCGCCCTGCCGCCGCTGCCGCCGACGGGTCTGCCGGCCGCCCTGGTGCGCCGGCGTCCGGACGTGCGGGCGGCCGAGTTGCGGGTCCAGGCGGCCGACCGCCGCGTCGCCGCCGCCGTCGCCGACCAGTTCCCCCGGCTCAGCCTGACGGTATCGGCCGAGACGAGCGCCGAGCGTGTGCGCGACCTCTTCGACAACTGGATGGCGAACGTGGCGGCCAACGTGGTGGCGCCGCTGTTCGACGCCAACCGCCGCGGGGCCGAGGTCGACCGGACGCGGGCCCTCGTCTCGGAGCGCCTGAACGCCTACGGCGGGCGGGTGCTCGTCTCGCTCCAGGAGGTGGAGGACGCGCTCGTCCAGGAGGCCGAGCAGGCCCGGTTCGTCCAAAGCCTGGCCGAGCAACTCCGACTCGCCCGCGAGGCCACGAACCGCGTCCGCGACGTCTACAGCACCACCGGCACCGACTTTCTGCGATACCTGACGACGCTGCTGGGGTACCAGCGGCTCCAGCGGACGTACCTGTCGGCGGAGCGCGACCTGGTGCTCTTTCGCATCGACTTATATCGTGCCCTGGCGGGCGGCTGGGCGCTGCCGCGCCCCGCCCGCGCCACGGTCGGCGGTCCGCGGGAACCCGTCGCGGAGCCCGCCGTGGAACGGAACGCGTCCGGCCGCGCGCCGGACGACGGAGGACCGGACGATGACTGACGAAACGACGACCCCCGGCGAGGGGGGCGTCCCGCCGCCGGCGGCCCCGGCGTCGGCCCCGCCGTCGGACGCCCTGCGGCTGCTGAGCCTGGCGGTCCGCCTGCTGCTGGTGCTGGTGATTCTCGCCCTCGGCGCCGGGGTCGCCCTGTACTGGCTGACGCACCAACCGAAGGCCCGTCGCAAGCGGCCCCAGGCGCAGGCGCGGCTGGTGGAGGTAACGTCCGTCCGTCCGGGCCGCGAGACGGTCGTGGTCCGGGCGATGGGGGCGGTGGCGCCGGCGCGGTCGATTCACCTGGCCCCGCGGGTGGGGGGCGAGATCGTCGAAATCAGCCCGGAGTTCGTGCCCGGCGGACGGTTCGACGAGGGCCGGACCATCGCCCGGATCGACCCGGAGGATTACCGGTTGGCGCTGGCGCGGCAGAAGGCGGAGGCCTCGCGCCTGGCGGCCCTGGCGGAGCAGGCCACCGCCACCGCCGCCCAGCGCGAAACGGAAGTGACGCAGGTCAAGAGTCAACTGGATATCGAAATGGGCCGGCAATCCGTGGCGAAGCGGGAGTACGAACTGCTCGGCGAGACGGTCAACGGCCGGGACGAAGCGCTGATCCTCCGCCGGCCGCAGTTGGAGGCCGCGAAGGCGGCGCTGGAGGCCGCCCAGGCCGCCCACCGTTCCGCCCGGGCGGCCGCCGAATCCGCCCGGGCCGCCAGCGAAGCGGCCCAGGCGGCCGTCCGGCAGGCCGAACTCGACCTGGCGCGGACGCGCCTCCGGGCCCCGTTCAACGCCGTCGTCCAGCAGCGGCAGGTCAACCTCGGCTCGCAGGTCGCCGCCGGGGCGCCCGTGGCCACGCTCGTCGGCACGGACACCTACTGGGTCTGCGTGTCGGTGCCGGTGGACCAGTTGCCGTGGATCCGCATTCCGCGGTCCGCGGGCGAGGCGGGGGCGCCCGTCCGCATCTACAACGAGGCCGCGTGGGGCCCCGAGACGCACCGCACGGGCCGGGTCCTGCGGCTGGAGAGCACGCTGGAGGAACAGGGCCGCATGGCACGCCTCCTCGTCTCGGTCCCGGACCCGCTGGGCCAGGAGGACGCGAGCGGCAAGACGCCGCCGCTGCTCATCGGCAGTTACGTGCGAGCCGAGATCGAGGGGACGGCCCTGGACGACGTGATCGCGCTGGACCGCGACCACCTTCGCAACGGCAACCAGGTGTGGGTCATGAACGGGCGGGATGAACTGGAGATCCGGTCGGTCGAGATCGCGCACCGCGGGCGGGAGCGCGTGCTCGTGTCCGGCGGCCTGACGCCCGGCGAGAAGGTCGTGACGACGGACCTGACGGCCCCCGCGCCCGGCATGCCGCTGCGGACGGAGCCGGCGACGGCCACCTCGCCGGCGGGCTCGGCGGAAGCCGCCCCGCTGGCCGCCTCGCCGCACGCCGACGCCGACGCCGCCGGCCCGAACGGGGAGGCACGGGCCCGATGAACCTGCTCACGCCGTCCCAGGACACCGGCCGCGGTCCCATCGCCTGGATGGCGCGCCACGGCGTGGCGCCGAACCTGCTGATGGCGGTCCTCCTCATCGGCGGCCTGCTCATGGCCATGCAGGTCAAACAGGAGGTGTTCCCGGACTTCGATCTCGACCTGGTCGAGGTCACGGTGCCCTACCCCGGGGCGAGCCCCGAGGAGGTGGAGCGCGGCATCGTGCTGGTGGTGGAGGAGGCGATCCGCGGCGTGGACGGCGTCAAGGAGACCAGCGCCGTCGCCCGCGAAGGCTTCGGCTCGGTCACGGCGGAACTCTTCGAGGGCGTCGACCAGCAGAAGGTCTACCAGGAGATCCAGCAGGAGGTGGACCGCATCCTCACCTTCCCCGAGGAGGCCGAGGAACCGGAGGTCATGCTCGTGGCCCGCTGGCGGCAGGTCCTGACGGTGGAACTGCACGGCGACGTGGGCGAGTGGCTCCTGCGCGACGCCGTCGAGCAGGTCCGCGACCGCCTGCTCCTCCGGGAGGACATCGCGCAGATTGAACTGCGGGGCGTCCGCCCGTACGAAATCCACGTCGAGGTGCCCGAGGCGAACCTGCGGGCCTACGGCCTGACGCTCAGCGGCATCGCGCAGCGGATCCGGGCGACGGCCCTGGAGTTACCGGGCGGCAAGATCGAGACGACCTCCGGCGAGATCCTGCTGCGGATGACCGAGCGGCGCGACTGGGCCCGCCAGTTCGCCCGCCTGCCCGTCGTCACCACGGCGGAGGGCACCGTCCTGTGCCTCGAAGACATCGGCACCGTCCGCGACACCTTCGAGGACGCCGACTGGGTCGGCACGTACGACGGCGAGCGGGCGATGGGCCTGGCCGTCTACCGCGTGGGCGAGCAGACGCCCATCGAGGTCTCGCGGTCGGTGCGCGAGGCGATGGCCGAGATCGCCCCCGACCTGCCGCCCGGCGTCTCGTACGGCATCCGGCACGACATGTCGGACGTCTACCAGCAGCGGCTGGACCTGCTGATGCGGAACGCCTTTCTGGGCCTCGTGCTGGTGCTGATCCTGCTGGGCATCTTCCTGGAAGTGAAACTCGCGTTCTGGGTCACGATGGGCATCCCCGTCTCGTTCCTGGGGGCGATGCTGTTCCTGCCCATCATGGATATCAGCATCAACATGATCTCGATGTTCGCGTTCATCGTGGCCCTGGGCATCGTGGTCGACGACGCCATCGTGGCGGGCGAGAACATCTACGAGTACCGGCAGCGCGGCATGGGACCGCTGGAGGCCGGCATCCAGGGGGCGCGCGACGTGGCGGTGCCCGTCACGTTCAGCATCCTGACGAACATCGTGGCGTTCTTCCCGCTGATGACCGTGCCGGGGACGATGGGCAAGATCTTCAGCGTCATCCCGGTGGTGGTGATCACGGTGTTCACCATTTCGTGGGTGGAGGCGCTGTTCATTCTTCCGGCCCACCTGGCCCACACGAAGGCGGGCGGGCGGACACGCCTCGGCCGGGGCTTCCACCGCCTCCAGCAGCGGTTCAGCGACGGGTTCCGGCGGGCGATCCACCGCGTGTACGGGCCGATGCTGAACGCCTGTGTCCGGCATCGGTACATCACGATCGCGGCGGCGGGGGCCGTCCTGATGGCCGTCGGCGGGTTCGTGGCGAGCGGACAGATCGGCATGGTCCTCATGCCGCGCGTCGAGTCCGACCAGGCCAACGCCACCGCCGTCCTGCCGGTGGGCAGCCCCCTGCCCCGGGCGGTCGAGGTCCGCACCACCCTCGAAACCGCGGCCCGCGCCGTCGCCGGGCGGAACGGCGGCGAGGCGTTGATGGAAGGCATCTTCACGGTCATCCGCGAGAACGAGATCGAAGTCCACGCCTACCTGACGGACGCGGACGTGCGGCCGATCAGCACGGCCGAGTTCGTCCGCCTGTGGCGGGAGGAGACCGGCCTGATACCCGGCCTGGAGTCCGTCCGCTTCGAGAGCGACGCCGTCGGGCCGTCGCGCGGCAAGTCGCTGACGGTCGAACTCAGCCACCGGCACATCGACACGCTCGACCGCGCCAGCAGCGACCTGGCCGCCACCCTCGCCACCTTTCCCAACGTCAAGGACATCGACGACGGGTACACGCCCGGCAAGGAACAGTTGAACTTCACGCTGAAGCCGGAGGGGCACAGCCTGGGCCTGACGGTGCGGGAGGTGGCCCGCCAGGTCCGCGACGCCTTTTACGGGGCCGAGGCCCTCCGGCAGCAGCGCCTGCGCAACGAAATCAAGGTCATGGTCCGACTGCCGGAGGCGCAGCGCGTCAGCGAGGCCGACATCGAAGGGCTCCTCATCCGGACGCCCGCCGGCACCGACGTGCCGCTGCGGCAGGTGGCCCGGGTGGAGCGCGGCCGGGCCTACACCACCATCACCCGGCGCGAGGGACGGCGCACCGTCCAGGTCACCGCCGACGTCGTCCCGATGGGCGAGACGAGCCAGGTCATGGCCACCCTCAACGCCGACGTCCTGCCCGCCCTCGCGAACAGGTACCCCGGCCTCGACTTCCGGTACGAGGGCAAACAGGCCGACCTCCGGGAGAGCACCTCCGAACTGCTCGTCACGTTCATCATCGCGATGCTGGCCATCTACGCCCTGCTGGCCATCCCGTTCCGCAGTTACGCCCAGCCGCTCATCGTGATGGTGGCCATCCCGTTCGGCGGCATCGGCGCGGTCTTCGGGCACCTCCTGATGGGCTACGACCTGAGCCTGATCAGCCTTCTGGGGCTGGTGGCCCTGTCGGGCGTGGTCGTCAACGACAGCCTCGTCCTCATCGATTACGCGAACCGGCTGAGGCGGGACGGCGCCGGGCCCCTCGACGCCATCCACCAGGCGGGCCTCCGGCGGTTCCGGCCCATCATGCTCACGACGCTGACGACGTTCGGCGGCCTGGCGCCGATGATCTTCGAGACGTCCATCCAGGCCCGGTTCCTCATCCCGATGGCCCTGTCGCTGGGCTACGGCATCCTGTTCGCCACGACCATCACCCTGGTGCTCGTGCCGAGTCTGTACCTGGGGATCGAGGACCTGCGGCGGGCGGCGGCGGCCGCGTGGTGGTTCCTGACGCTGCCGCTCAAACGCAAGCCGGCGGCCCCGGCCGGCGAAACGGCACCGGCGGAGGCGTGACCGCGGGCCCCGTTGCCGGGTGGCACGCTTTCGCATCCCGCGCGGTGGTTCTCCGTATCCACCGCGCTTCGGACACCGCCCGTCTTGCGTGCCGCGGGTACAGAGACCCGCCGCGCTACCCTGCGAACGTGAAACGCGCACTCTCGCGCGCCTGCGGCAAACACGCTATCCCATCGGCATGCTGAATTCGATTGATCCCCGCGCCCGGCGCCGATACGGTGGGCCCACGCAGGCGTCCCCGGAGCCGACCGGAGCCGCTATGGCCGACGACTCGCAGGCACAGACGTACGCCATCTCGAAGCGTTACCGCCTGATCCTGCGCCTGTCGTTGGCTTCGTTCCTGGTGCTGGGGGTGGGATTCATCGGCCTGCTGTGGCTCCCCGAGGACGGCAACCTGCCGGACGACCCCGGCCCGTACGTCGTCGTCGCCGTCGGGTCCGGCCTCTTCCTCGGGCTGGCGGCGGCGTCCTTCCAGACCCTGAAACGGCTTCCGCGGTGCGCGGTGACCGTGGACGGGGACGGCCTGTGGCCGGCCCGCCGGCGGAAGGACGAGGCCCTCGTCCCCTGGGACGCGATTGCGGACGTCCGCCAGCACCCGGCCCGGGATTTCCTGGAACTCCTCGACGAGCGCGGCGACCGCCTGCTCCGGCTGGAGTATCAACTGGACGGGTTCGCCGACCTCCGCCGCCGCGTGCTCCGGCACCTGCGGGACGTGGTGGCGGTGGACCCGCCCGAGCGGTTCGCCCGGAAGCCGATCTACCACATCTTTCAGTACGGGCTCATGGCCGCCCTGGTCGTCGGCGGCGGGTTCCTGGCGAGCCACAACGTCTGGCTGGCCATGATCCCCCTGGGGCTGGCGGCGATCCTGGCGGGCGCCTATGTGCGGGGCCTGACCGGCCTCACGCTCGACCGCGACGCCGTGACGCTCCACTACCCCTTCACCTCCCGGACGGTGCCGTACGAGGACGTGGAGGACGTCGCGCTGGCGGAACGCCGCGGCCGGGGCACGGTGGAATCGGTGGTCCGGGTGACGTTCACCGACGGCCGCAACGCCCTCACGCTGGCCGGCCTGGGCGTCGACAACACGATTCTGTACGAGAAGTTCCGGCAGGCGCTGGAGGCGCGGGGGCGGGGCGCCGAGACGGCGGCGGAGGCGTGACCGCGTTCCGGCCGGCGGCTCGGCCGGGTCACCCCGCGCCAACCGCCGGGTGGCCGCGGCGCCGGCGGCGAAGAAGGTAGTACGAGTCCGCTGCTTCCCGCGCGGCGGGTCGCCGCACCCGCCGCGCCATGTCGTTTCACGAGGCGCCGGCGCGCCGGCAACGCCCGGCGACCTGCGGTCGCCGGCTCAACGGGCGAGCGAGCGCGGCGGGTGCGGCGACCCGCCGCGCCAGCGGTGGTTGACGCACCCCGGGCCTACGGCTCGGCCGCCTCCGTCCCGCCGCCCTGCTGCTGCATCCACAGGAAGGCGTGCTGGTGCAGTTCCAGGGCGGTGCGGAGGTGGAGTTTGGTCTTGATCTTCTCGCGGTGGCTGTCGATCGTCCGCGGGCTCAGGTGCAGGCTCTCGGCGATGTCCTGCGTGCTGCAGCCGCGCGCAATCAGTTCGAACACCTCCAGTTCGCGGTCGCTGAGGCTCTCGACGGGCGATTCGCCGAGGTCCTCGCCGGCGGTCAGGCGTTCCAGGACCCGGCCGGTCATCCGCGGGCTGAGGGCGATGTCGCCGGCCATCACCCGCCGCATCGCCTCCAGCACCCGGTCGAGGCCGGCGGACTTCATGACGTACCCCTTGGCGCCGGCCCGCAGCGTGCGCTCGGCGTAGAGCGTCTCCTCGTGCATCGAGAGCACCAGGATCCGCATCTCCGGGTACCGCGCCATGAGGTCCTTGATCAGTTCCAGGCCGCTCTCGTTCTCCAGGGAGAGGTCGACGACGGCCAGGTGGGGCGACCCCTCGGCACACGCCTGCATGGCCTCGCGGCGGGTGGCCGCCTGGCCGGCCACCTCGAAGTCGGGGTCCTCCTCGATGCCCATCGCCAGGCCCATCCGGACGACCTCGTGGTCGTCCACCAGGAGCACCCTGGCGGGGTCGGGGTTACGCGTTTCGGGGCTCATCGTGGCTCTCCAAGTCCTGGCTGTGGCGGTGAAGCGCCGGCAGCACGCAGCGTACCCGCGTGCCGCCTTCCGGCCGGCCGGAGACCTCCAGCCGGCCGCCGATCCGGTGGCACCGGTACTGCATGACCCGCAAACCCAGGCCGTCGCCGCCGTCGGCGCCCTCGGGCAATCCCTTGCCGTCGTCCTCGATGGTCAGGGTCAGCGCCCCCTCGTCCGGTACGACGCGGACCCACAGCCGGCGCGGCTCGGCGTGGCGGACGGCGTTGTGAATCGCCTCCTGGACGATGCGGTACAGGTCGGTGGCCACGGTGATGTCGCGGACGGGCACGGGGGCCGGGCACTCCAGGGTGCACGCCAGACCGTACACCTCGCGGGTCGTGTCGACGAGGTCCTGGAGCGCCTCGACAAAGCCGGCGTCGCTCAGGTCCACCGGGCACAGGCCGCGGGCCACCGTCCGGACCTCCCGGGCGGCCTTGCGGGCGAGGCGGCCGACGGTCTCGGCCCGGTCGGCCAGGGACGAGCCGTCCTCCGTCAACCGCTTGGCCAGCATCTCCGCCACGTAGGCCAGGCCCGTCAGGTCCTGGCCGAGCGAGTCGTGCAGGTCCTGGCCCACCCGCTGGCGTTCGGCCTCGCCGGCGCCGATGACCTCGTCGCGGAGGCGTTTCTCCTCGGTCACGTCCACGAGCGTCAGCAGCAGGCCCGAGACCGTGCCGTCGTCCTCGACCACCGGCTGGACGGTCCAGTCCCAGTAGGTCGTACCGCGCTCCGGGCGGCCGGCCAGGACGAGCGGCTTCTCGGGGACATGGTGCGGCCGTCCGGTCCGGAGGACGCGGCGAAAGATCTCGCCGTGCTCGGCGTGCGTGTCCAGGTCCTCGTAGCGGCGGCCGACGAAGGCGTCGGGGTGGCGGCCGGCGGCCTGGGCGTAGGCCCGGTTGACGCGGACGAACGTCAGGTTGGTGTCCATGTAGGCGGCCAGGAGGTGGGTCGTATCGAAGAGCCGCTGCAGCAGTTCGCTCGTCTCGCGGAGGTCGGCCTGGGCCTCTTTGCGGCGTCGGACCTCGGCCTCCAGGGCCGCGTTCGTCTCGACGAGTTCGCTGGTGCGACGGCGGACCTCGTCCTCCAGGCCGTCGCGGGCGCGGCGGGCCTCTTCCTCGGCCGCCTCCGCCCGCTCGAGGGCGTGCCGCAGTTCGGTGACCTCGCGGCTGACGGCGAGCATCGTCATGACGGTGCCGTCGGACCCGAACTCCGGCACGAGGCGAGTCTGGAACCACCGCCACCTGCCGCGCACCTTCAGCCGGAACTCGAACGTCTGCTGCTCGCCGGTCAGGAGGACGCGGTTCATCGCTTCGTCCCACCGGTCGGCGGTCTCCTCGGGCGCCCCGGCCTCGCGCATCGTCTTGCCGAGCATCCGCTTCACCGGCACGCCGTGGAGTTCCTCGACGACGGGGTTGGCGTAGAGGAGTCGGCCCTGGGTGTCGATGCGGACAACGGCGTCCGGGCTGTGGACGACGAGGGCCCGGAACTCCTCCTCCCGCCGGCGGCGCTCCGTCACGTCGCGGAACAGCCACCTGAGGGCCGTGACCTGCCCGGCGGCGTCGACGGCGGGGGTGACGGCGACGGCGGCGGCGACGGCCTCGCCGCCGCGGGGTCCGACCCGCACCTCGCCGCGGCGCAGGCGGGTGTGCGGCGTCCAGCCCATCGCCAGGCGGTGCAGGACCTCACGGTCCTCCTCCGCGACGAAGCCCGAGAGGGGTTTGCCCGCCAGGTGGTGCGGCTCGACGCCGAGCATGGCGGCCGCGGCCCGGTTCGCCTCCTCGATGACGCCAAACGCGTCGGTCGTGACGTAGGCGGCCGGGGCAAGGTCGAAGAGGTCGCGGTACTTCTGCCGTTCGGCCTCGACGATGCGCCGGCTCTCGGCGACCTCCCGGGCCTGGTAGCGGATCGCCTCGTCGGCGGCGGAGAGTTCCTCGGCGGCGGCCGAGAGGTCCGCCAGGGCGCCCTCCAGGTCCGGCAGGTCGCCGCCGTGGTCGGCCAGGCGGCCGCGCAGGGCCTCGAGTTTCTTCAGCAGCCCTTCGGCGTCCTTGAATTGTGTGTCGCGGGCCATCGGGTGCGTTCCTGGGGGTGCGTCAATACAGCGGTGCCCCTGGCGGCTTGCCCGCCCGTGTGTTTCGGCGCTGGCGGAACACTGGCTGACAAGCAGCCAGTGGCACCCGGCGCTTCGGGGCCCGCGCTTGCGCGACGCCGCGAAAACGTGCCACCCGGCTGCTCAGCGCCCGGCCGGGCAAGACCGGCCGGGCCACACGCCGGCGCAGACGGCGGCGCGGAAGTCCTCCGAGAGACCCGAGAGGACCCGCGCGAGGGCGTTCAGGCCGCCCGCCGAGGAGGCCAGCGCGACCACGTCGAACGGGGTGTCGGCGTCGTGCGATTGGGGCGGCCGGTGGTGGGCGTCGGTGGCCATGGGTTCTTCCGTCCGTGCCTGCGCGCACCGGAAACCCGGCGGGGACAGGAAGCACGGACGCCTCGGACCGGGCGCGATCGCCCCTGTGCCCTCGCGACGGACGCAGGCTCATAATTTGCGGCAGCCTCTAGTATGACCGCTCTGCGCCGGCGCACGCAACGGCAAAAGCAAGTTCGACAGGGGTGGCGCCGGGTGGCATGCACCCGTCCGCCGATTTGCGGGACGGTGGTACGGCCGCCGGCCGTCGGGTATGCTGGACGTAGGGGCGGCGCCGGCGCGTCGCCCCCTGAAAGGACCTCCCCGATGGCCGAGACCGCCAGGACCCCCGACAAGATCCAGGACCTCCGGGGGCTGCTCGACGGCCGCCGACGCGTCCTCGTGGTCCTCCAGGACAACCCGGACCCGGACGCCCTCGGGGCCGCGACGGCGTTCCGGCGGGTCGTCAACGCCCTCGGCGACGCCGAGGTCATCCTGGCGAGCGGCGGGCACCTGAGCCGGGCCGAAAACCGGGCCCTCCTCCACTACCTCGAACTCGACCTCCACGACGCCTGGGACGAGGACCCCGCCGGCTACGACGCGGTCGCCGTCCTCGACGCCCAGCCGGGCCAGGGCAACGTGAGTCTGCCGGAGGACTTCCGGCCGGACATCGTCATCGACCACCACCCGCGGGTCCGCGAGAGCCGCGCACTGCCGTTCACCGACATCCGCAGCCGCTACGGCGCCACCTCGACCATCCTGTTCGAGTACCTGCGGGAGGTGGACGTGGAGCCGAAGGCGGCGCTGGCGACGGCGCTGCTGTACGGCATCCGGAGCGACACGGAGGATTTCGGGATGGAGTCGCACGCGGCGGACATCGAGGCCGCCGAGCACCTGTACCGCCTGGCCAACAAGAAGATGCTGGGGGCGATTCAGCGGGCCAGGGTCCCCACGCAGTATTTCCGCACCCTGGCCGTCGCCCTCGACGGGGCGTACGAGTGCGAGGGGTGCCTGTACGCGACGGTCAACGGCACGATCGAGCCGGACATGCTCGCCGAGATCGCCGACCTGCTGATGCGTCACGAAGACGCCCGCAGCAGCCTGTGCTGGGGGTACCGCGGCGACCGGGCGCTGCTGAGCCTGCGGACGGACCACCAGGGCCGCGGGGCCAACGTCGTCGTCAAGCGGATCGTGGCGGGGAAAGGGAGCGGCGGGGGGCACTTCTGCGCGGCGGCGGGGCAGATCCCCCTGCCCGACGGCGCCGGCGAGGACGCCCACGACCGCCTGAACGAGCACATCCGCCGGGCCTACTTCGACGCCCAGGACGTGGACGGCCGCCGGTGCCGGAAACTCATCTGAGGCCCCGCGCCGTCCGCCGCGGAGCGGCGGTGAGACGGTAGCCCCGCACGTAAGTGCGGGGTTCAACGGCGAACCCGGACTCACCAAGCCGCGGCAGCGGCGACAGACGTTCTTTCGCCCCGGGCGGGGCTCAGAGGTTCGCGGCGTGGCCAACCCCGGGCTGACGCCCGGGGCTACCCTCTTCGGCCGCTCCGCGGCGGACGGCACAACAACAATGATGAACAGCGAATGATGAATGGTGAATGATGAATGAACGGCGGCCGCATTGCCGATACGCCGGGCGGCATGCCCCTACGCCGCCGGGACGGGCTGCTGCCGGCGGCAGAGGTCGGCGTAGACGTCCAGGCACTGGCGGGCGGCGTCGGTCCATCGGAAGCGGCCGGCCTCCTCCCGCCCGTTGGCGCGCAGGCATCCGTCCAGCGCCGGCCGGCGGAGCACCGCCAGGATCCGGTCCGCCATCTTGTCGACGTCCCAGAAGTCGACCTTCAGGGCGTGATGGACCGTCTCGGCCACGCCGGACTGTTTGCTCATCAGCACCGGCACGCCGCGCGCCAGCGCCTCCAGGGCCACCAGGCCGAACGGCTCCGAGACGCTCGGCATGACGAACAGGTCGGCCATGGCGAACGCCCGGTCGACGTCCGTCCCCCGCAGGAACCCCGTGAAGAAGACCTTGTGGCCGAGGCCCATCTCGGCCGCCCGGTGGACGATCTCGTCCATCCGGTCGCCGTCGCCCGCCATGACGAACCGGACGTCGTCGGTGTGCTCCAGGACGCGCCGGGCGGCCGCCAGGAAGAACTCCGGGCCCTTCTGGCGGGTGATGCGGCCGAGGAAGAGGACCGTCTTCGAGCCGTCCGGCGCCGGCAGCCGCGACCCCGCCCCGTCGGGCGGCGTGACCGCGTTGTAGACGACCGTCACCTTCTCCTCCGGCAGGCCGTACCGCGCCAGGCACACCCGCCGCGTGTAGTCGCTGACCGTGACGACGCGGTCGGCGGCGTGCATGCCGGTCCGCTCGATCTCGTAGATGCCCTGGTGCGCGTGGTCGCCGTTGCGGTCGAACTCCGTGGAGTGGACGTGGACGACCAGCGGTGTGCCGCGGCGGCGGGCCAGGCGGACCCCCGCCCGGAAGGTCATCCAGTCGTGGGCGTGGACGACGTCGAACGGCTCGTCGGCGGCGACCTGGTCGGCGAGGTCGGCGTACCGCAGGGTCTGCTCGAACAGGTCGCCGGCGTAGAGGACGGTGTCCGGGAAGGGTTCGGCGGCGTCGGCGGGGTCGGCGGCGGGGTCCTCGGCGGGCGACGCCTCGCGGCCGGGGCGCGTCAGGCGGTCGAGGGCCTGCGTGGCCTTGACGTCGGACTGAATGACCTCGGCCCGCGGCGTGCGGGCGTAGGCGCTGGCGGGTTCGGTGGCCGGCCGGCCCGTCGGCGAGCCCATGCCGATGGTCTTGCCGGCGGGCGTGCCGAGGACCCGCACGTTGGCCGCCGCCTGGGCCCGCACGGGGTACGGCACGACGAAGGCCACCCGGGCGCCGAGGGCGCCGAGTCCTTCGGAGAGTCCCTGGCAGGCGGTGCCCAGTCCGCCGCTGATATACGGCGGGTATTCCCAGCCGAGCATGAGGACGCGCATACGGGTTCCCTCCTGTGCGCATAGAGTACGTCGAACCACTCGCCGTTATTCTCCCAATTCGGCGGGCCGCGCACCATCGGGCCGTTTACGGGTCTGGTATGGGAAAAGCGCGCAAAGTTGCTCGCCGCGGCGTCGTCCGAGCCGCGAACGTGAGGTCGCGGGTACGCGACGGCGCGGCGCGATGCCGGCGCGGGACTCGCGCCGCCGCTTGGCAGTACCCCGCTGCTTACGCAGCCGGCTCGAACGGCCTTCGGCGCGCCGTCCGTCGAAAAAGAGGCGAGACCTTTTCCTCCATTCCTGTTAGAGTAATCGGGTCCATGACCGGGTTACTGGAAGGAGCAAACGCCGATGCAGAACGAGACACAGAGCCGTCAGGAGTCGCCGACGAAGGCCGTGCCGAGGCGCGAGTTTCTCAAGACCGCCGCCGTGGCGGGTGCGGGGCTGGTCATCCTGCCCGGCGGGGTGGTGAGCGGGGCGAATGCCCCGAGCAACAAACTGAACATCGCCATGATCGGCACGTGGGGCCGGGCGGGCGCCCATTTCGGAACGGCCCAGAAGGAGAACGTCGCCGCCCTCTGCGACGTGGACGAGCAGCACCTGGCCCAGGCCGCCAAGCGGTTCCCCAAGGCCAAGACGTACGTCGATTGGCGCAAGTGCCTGGACCAGAAGGACCTGGACGCGATCTTCTGCGCCACCACCGACCACACGCACGCGTTCATCTCGTCCTGGGCCCTGAACCGCGACCTGCACGTCTTCTGCGAAAAGCCGATGGGCATCACGGTCAGCGAGGTCCGGCACCTTCGGGAGAAGTGGCTGAAGAAGAAGGGCAAACTCGCCACCCAGCAGGGGACGCAGCGGCACCAGATTCCGAACTTCAACCGCGTCCGCGAACTCATCGTCGACGGCGCCATCGGCGAACTGAAGGCCGTCTGGGCCTGGGGCAACCGCCAACTCCGCCGCGACGGGTACCCCAAAGGCAAAGGCACGGTCCCGGACCACCTGCATTACGACCTGTGGCTCGGACCCTCGCCGTATCACCCGTACAATCCGGAGTACTTCAGCCGCGGCCCCGGCGCCAACTGCCTGAGTTGGAACATGTTCTGGGACTTCGGCACCGGCCAGATCGGCGACATGGGAAGCCACACGATGGACCTGGCCTGGAACGCCATCGACGCCGGCCTGCCGACCACCGCGGAGGCCACGGGCGAGAAGTTCAACCCCGACGTCGTCCCCGTCACGATGACCTCCACGTGGGATCTGCCGGCGAACGACTGGCGGCCGGGCATCCAGTGCACCTGGTGCATGGGCGGCGACATGCCGAAGTCGCCCAAGGGGTACGTGAACCTGAAGGGGATCGGCCACGGGGCCATGTTCAAGGGCGACAAGGGGTTCGTGGTGGCCGACTTCGGTTCCCGCCTCCTCCTGCCGTGGGGACCCGACGCCGACTTCAGTTACTACAACAAGCGGCCCAAGGAGAAGATGATTCCGGACCTCGGCAAGTTCCAGGAGGACTGGCTCAAGGCCTGCAAGGACCCCAGCCGCAAGACCGCCTGCGACTTCGAGTACTCCGGCAACATGATGGAGATGATGCTGCTGGGCCTGGCGGCGTACCGCGCCAAGAAGGAACTCGGGCACGAGGGCAAACTCGAATACGACGGCAAGGCCGGCAAGATCACCAACGTCGCCGAGGCCAACAAGTTCCTGACCAAGGAGTACCGCGGCGACTGGACCCTGGAGGGGTAACGCGGCACGCACTGCGAGGGGCGAGGCCCGCTGACCCGGCCGGACGGGTTTGTGTTCGCCGGCCCGCTTGCGGGCCGCGCGCCATGCAGCGCGGTGGTAAGCCGCCAGGGGCGGCGCCCGGAAACCGCGCACCACGCACGATGTTCGCCGGCCCGCTTGCGGGCCGCGCGCTGTTCCGCCGGACCCATTCGAATTCCGTAGGAGGACGTACCGATGCGCGACGACACGCAACGTTCCGCCCCTGAGCCCCCATCGCCCAAGGCCGTCGGTCGACGCGCCTTTCTGAAGTCCGCCGCCGCCGCCGGCGCCGGACTCGTCGTCCTGCCGAGCGGCGTGCTCCGCGGCGCCGACGCCCCCAGCAACAAGTTGAACATCGCCATGGTCGGGGCGGGCGGCCGGGCCAACGCCCACTACGGCAGCGCCTCCCGGGAGAACATCGCCGCCCTCTGCGACGTCGACGCCAAACACCTCGCCAAGGCCGCCAAACGCTTCCCGAAGGCCAAGACGTACGTCGACTGGCGCAAGTGCGTGGACCAGAAGGACCTCGACGCCGTCATCTGCTGCACGACCGACCACACCCACGCGTTCGTCTCCTCCTGGGCGATGAACCGCGACCTGCACGTCTACTGCGAAAAGCCGATGGGCATCACCGTGAACGAGGTCCGCCTGCTCCGCGAGAAGTACCTCGCGAAGCGGGACAAGATCGCCACCCAGCAGGGGACGCAGCGGCACCAGATCCCCAACTTCAACCGCGTCCGCGAACTCATCATCGACGGGGCCATCGGCGAACTGAGGGCCGCCTGGGCCTGGGGCAACCGCAAACTGCCCCGCGACGGGTACCTGCCCGCCAAGGGCTCGCCGCCCGACCACCTGAATTACGACCTCTGGCTCGGCCCCGCGCCGTACCATCCGTACAACCCGGGATACATCGGCGGATGCCTGCGCTGGAACATGTACCGCGACTTCGGCGCCGGCCAGGTGGGCGACATGGGCAGCCACACCATGGACCTCGTGTGGAACGCCATCGACGCCGGCCCGCCCACCACCGCCGTCGCCACGGGCGAGAAGTTCAACCCGGACATCGTGCCCGTCCGCCTGACCGCCACCTGGGACGTGCCGAAGAACGACTGGCGGCCGGCCGTCAAGGTCACCTGGTGCATGGGCGGCGACATGCCCAAGTCGCCCAAGGGGTACGTCGACCTGAACAAGATCGGCCACGGGGCCATGTTCAAGGGCGACAAGGGCTTCGTCATCTGCGACTTCGGCTCCCGCCTCCTCCTGCCCTGGGGCAGCGACGCCGACCTCAGTTACTACGACAAGCGGCCGAAGGACGAGATGATTCCCGACCTCGGTCACTTCCAGGAGGACTGGCTCAAGTCCTGCAAGGACCCCGGCCGCAAGACCGCCTGCGACTTCAAGTACTCCGGCGACATGATGGAGATGATGCTCCTGGGCCTGGTGGCCCACCGCGTCGGCAAGAAACTCCAGTACGACCCGAAGGCCGGCCGCATCACCAACCTCCCCGAGGCCAACCAGTACCTGACCAAGGAGTACCGCGGCGACTGGAAGATCGAGGGGTAAGCGGCCGAGTGGCGGCACATGTAAGCCGGCAGGTGTGCTCCGTGTTCGCCGGCCCGCTTGCGGGCCGCGCGCCGGGCAGCGCGGTGGTAAGCCGCGAGGGGCGGCGCCCGGAAACCGCGCACCACGCTCGATGTTCGCCGGCCCGCTTGCGGGCCGCGCGCCGTGGCTGGCGCCGCCCGGCGGTCAATTCTGACGGAGGCATGCCCATGACCCGCCTCGCCCTCGTTGCGTCCGCCCTTGCCTTTCTGCTCGCCGCCGCTTCCCCCGCATCGGCCGGCGAGACGGCCATACCGCCCGACGGGCCCGAGGACCGATGGGACCTCCGCCTCGAGAACTTCTTCGTCGGCGGCACGAAGCCCCTCTGGCTCTACGGCCGCGCCCGCGGCGGCCAATGGATCAGCGTGGCCGGCAGTTCACGCGACGACGAGCGCGGCCCGGGCAAGAAATCGTACAACCGGAGTTGGTACTACGCGGACTTCTCCAACGTGCCCCTCCGGGACGGCCGCCTCAAGGGCGAGTTCACCCTCCACGTCACGCCCGACCTCTGGGTGCCGCGCGACCACAAACCGTACACCGTGGACATCGCCATCGACGCCCGCGTCCAGGGCAAGGACAAGATGACCGGCACGTGGAAACGCCTCGCCGTCCGCACCGACGACGTATCGGCGACGTTCGGCCAATCGGGCAAGGTCAACGGCTTCTACGAGCAGGCCGACCAGCCGCCCATGCCGGACCCCGTCACCTTCGAGTGCAGGATGCAGGGGGCCCTCGTGGGCGGCGACCCGCGGTACGGCGGCCGGTGCATGGTCCTGCGGCTCGGGTTCGAGGGCGGCAAACTGGCCTCGGCCATCCGCGGACGCCTCAGCCAGAAGTGGGAGGTGTTCGGCCTCCAGCCGTTCGACCCCGCCCCGTGCCGCCTGACCGCCGACCGCGACCGCCTCCGCGGCCGCGTGGTCGTCCCCACCCGGACCCTCGACATGGAGCCGTGCACGTATATCTTCGAGATCGAGGGCCGGCCCATCGAGGGGTACATCGTCGGCCTCTACAAACTCACGGTCAGGATTGACGGCCAGCCGGACGCCACGGTCGACGGCAGTTTCGACGGCACGTGGGCGAAGGGCCTCACCCGCATGGCCGCCCAGGACGACCGCCCGTGGTTCGCCCGCGTCAAGGGCCACCGGCCCGTCGCCGCCGGCGAGCATCCGCGGCTCCTGTTCCGCGAGCGCGACCTGCCCGCCCTGCGCAAGAAGGCCGAGACGCCCGAGGGGAAGGCCATCCTGGCGCGCCTCCGCGCCCAACTCGACGGCGCCCGCGGCGACTCGATGACCACCCGCTTCAATCCCTCCACCGCCGCCTACCAGCGAAAGAGCAAGGAGCCGCTGCCCCTCGGCACGTACACCTTCGGCCACGCCGCCGGCTACGGGCTGTTGTACCAGTTGACGGGCGAGACGAAGTACGCCGACTTCGGCCGGCAGTGTTTCGAGAAGGCCCTCGCCGGCGTCCGCGACCGCGACGACCGGTACAGTTTCCGCGACCCCGGCGGGGCCCTGCGGGCCGGGCCCGTCGTCGGATGGTACGCCGTCGGTTACGACCTCTGCTACGACGGGTGGGACGCCAAGGCCCGCGAGACGTACGGCCGCGCCATCGCCGAGTACGAGGAGGGCGAGGGACGCAAGGCGTACGACCTGGAGGCGCTGGCCCGCGGCACGATGCCGCCCGCCAGCAACCATTTCGGGATGCAGGTGGGCGGGGCCTCGCTCGCCCTGCTGGCCGTCGACGGCGAGCCGTTCGTCGACCCGGACCGCCAGGAGACGCTCCTCAAGGTCGCCGCCCGGAGCGTCGTCCGGAACCTCAGCGAGGGCTTCGGCGACGGCGGCTGCTTCGCCGAGGGCGACGGCACGGGGTCGATGTCTTCCCAGATCGCGTACCTGACGGCCCTCTCGGCCTGGGAACACGCCCGGGGCCGCGACTACATCCACGTCGACCGTCCCAACGCGCGCATGCTCACGTTGAAATGGGTTTACCAGACGGTCTTCCGCGACGGGAAGCCCGACTTCTGGCCCATCCGCGGCGCCTACGGGCACAACGTCTGGGCCCGCAAGGGGCTGAGCGGGGCCGGCTACTTCGCCATCGGCATCGGCGCCGTCCCGCCCGAGCACCGGGCCGCCATGAAATGGTGCTACGAGCGGTTCCTCCTGGAGGCCGACACGAAGGCCGGCGGGCCGTACGACACGGTCAGTTGGTATCCGCATCACTCGGTGTGTGCGTTCGTCAACTGGCCCGTCGGGATGCCGGCGAAGGACCCGGGCGCCGTCCTGCCGCACGTCTACCGCGACACGAAATGCGGCTTCTACTGCTGGCGGAACCGCTGGAAGGACTCAGGCGACACCGTCATCACCGTCCTGACGAACCGCACCGAAGGGTACATGGGCGCCAAACCCGACCGGGCCCTTTGCCTCAACGCGGGCGGCGAGCACCCGCGGTGGGGCACCCTCAAAGAGAGCCCGACCGAGTACTGGTGGACCTCGCCGCGGGGGGAGACGAGTTCGCTGCGCCTCGCCGACGGCACGTGCTTCGCCGTCGACTTCACCGGCGCCTCCGGCGCGGGCGTCATGCTCGTCACCACCGGCAAGGCCGACGGGCCGTCCGTGACGGTGGGCGGCCGGGCGCTGACGTTCTCCTTCCCCGGCGCGGCCGAGGCGCCCCGGCCGGAGGTCCACGGCCGGGCGGTCGTCGTCGGCCGGCAGAAGGTCACCGTCGAGGACGGGCACCTGGTCCTCGAGGTGAAGGGGAAGTAAGACGAGTTCGTGATACCGCTACGCCATTTCCCGCGCGGCGGGTCTCCCGGCCGGCCGCCCGGAGGCGCGCTGTCGTTCTGAGGAGGCCCGACAGGGCCGACGAAGCCTGCCCTGAGAGGCTGTGACTGAATTCGTCTTTGCATGGCCGCCCATGGGGCGGCGGAGCGTTTTTCGAATGGCCGTCCCAACACAAGTCGCTGCCGTCTCGGAGCCGCCCACCCGGCGGCCGGCGCCGGTCCCGGCCGGGGCGTTTCCCGCGTCCCGCCGTCCGGCGGACGCGGCGCACCCCGGCCGGCCTTTACGTCACCCACGCCGCCGCAAAGTGCATCACGTTGTACGCCAGGGCGCTCCACAGGGCCAGGCACGTCGCCTTCTGAAGGCCGCGCAGCGGGATGCGCGCCAGCCCCCGATAACACCGCACGTCGGCGTTAACCGTCTCGCTCGTCGCCGCCCGCTCCTTATAGATCGTCCGACCC
>JAWODB010000293.1:0-29517 GCA_046483505.1 Phycisphaerae bacterium | reverse complement strand
CCGCCCGCGCCCACGTGCCAGTGGTACGCGAGGCCCTTGCCGTCGAGGACGCGGCGGAAGACCTCCATCTGCTGGAGGGCGCCGTCCTTGTTGCCGGCCTCCAGGGCGAGGGCGAAGGGAAGGGCCCCCGTGTGCTCGGCGGCCAGGACGAGGCACGACCGGTCCTTGTATCGGCCGAAGAAGGCGGGGCTTCGCGGGCCCATCCAGTAATCCAGCCCCACCGCCCCCGCGTAGCCGCGCAGGTCCATCGCCCCGGAGAGGACGGTCACGCTGCCGTACAGGTCCGGGTGCGTGATGGCGTGGTAGAACGCGGCGTGGCCGCCGGCGGAGATGCCCGCGATGCCGCGCTGGCCCTTTTGGCGGGAGGCCGGGTACGCGTTCTCGACGAACGCGCGGAGTTCCTGCCTGAGGTAATCGCCCCACTTCATCCAGGGCTGACGGGGCGAGTTCATGTACCACGTGGCCCCGCCCACCGAGGTCGAGACGAGGATGAGGTCGTGCTTCGCCAGGTGAGGGTCGAAGTGCTTCCGGCCGATGCTCTCGTGGCCGAGCAGGCCCGGCAGGAAGTAGAGGACCGGGTACGTGCCCTTCGGGTCGAGGGCCTTGCGGTGGCCGACCCAGAAGCGTTCGATCTTGCCCGTGGCGGGCGACCGGACGTAGTACCGCTTCCAACGGAGGGCGTCTAAGGCGTCGGCGCGCGCCGCAAGGGGGGCGGACCCAAGCAGCAGGGCCAGGAGGACGGGCGTCAGGTGTCGGCGGATCATGGGACCTCTCGTCTGGAGTTCGCTCTCACGCGTCGGAACGCGGCGGCTCCCCCTCCGCCCTACGGACGGGCGGCTCGGACCGCGATTCACTGGCAGCCGACGCCCATTCTACGCGCCCGGCCCGGCGGCCACAAGGAAGACGGCCGCGGGGTGTCATTGTGCCCACGGCCCACCTATAATCGGGGATAGGCGCAGACGGGCGGAGAGGTCATGCAGACGCTGACGGACATTGCGAGCGGCATCTGGGCGATGCTCGCCGACGCGGGCATCTACATCATCTTCGGGTTCCTCGCCGCCGGGCTCGTCCACGTGCTCGTCTCGCGCGAGTGGTTGTCGCGGCACCTGGGCGGGGCCGGTTGGGGCACCGTGCTGAAGGCGGCCGTCTTCGGCATGCCGCTGCCCCTGTGCAGTTGCAGCGTGCTGCCGGCGGCGTATGCGCTGCGGCGGAAAGGGGCCGGACGCGGCGCCACCGTCTCGTTCCTCATCTCCACGCCCGAGACGAGCATCGACAGCATCGTCGTGACGTGGGCCCTGATGGG
Source organism: Phycisphaerae bacterium (assembly GCA_046483505.1). Taxonomy (GTDB): domain Bacteria; phylum Planctomycetota; class Phycisphaerae; order FEN-1346; family FEN-1346; genus BS750m-G62. The sequence goes on along the minus strand of JAWODB010000293.1, from coordinate 28,214 downwards.
GCCGGTCATGACGGTGGTCCGTCCGCTGGCGGCGCTGGTGACGGCGACGGTGGCGGGGGTCCTGGAGACGCTGCGGGGCGAGGGGGCCACGCCGCCCATCGAGGAGGCCGCCTGCCGCCTCTGCCACAGCGAGACGTGCGAGCACGTGGCGGGGCAGGGGCCGTGGAGCCGCTTCTGGCGGTTCGTCGTGTACGAGATGGCCGACGACGTGGGCCCGGCGCTCGCCCTCGGGCTGGTGCTGGCGGGGCTGGTGACGGCCCTGGTGCCGGATGAGTTCTTCACGGCGTACCTGGGCCACCCGTGGGCGTCGATGGCCGTCATGCTCGCCGTCGGCCTGCCGCTGTACGTGTGCGCGACGGCGTCGACGCCGCTGGCCGCCGCCCTGGTGCTGAAGGGGCTGAATCCCGGGGCCGCCCTCGTCCTGCTGCTGGTGGGGCCGGCGACGAACCTGGCCACCGTGCTGACGGTCGGCCGGATGCTCGGCAAGGCGTCGGCCGTCCTGTACGTGGGGACGATCGTCGTGGTGGCGCTGGTGTGCGGCGCGGCGCTGGATGCGGCCGTGGGGGCCCTGGCGGTGGAGGTGGCCGCCGACCAGGCCCGCCGTCTCTTCCCGCCGTGGGTCCTGACCGCCGGCGGGGCCGTGGTGGCGGCGTACCTGGTGTACGCGGTCGGCCGATGGGTGCGGCGGACGTGGCGGCGGCTGCGGACGGGCGAGGTGCACGCCGGTCACGAGGCGCATGGCCGCGAGGCGGCGGAGCCGGCCGGACATCATTAGCATTGCAGCAGTGACTGGAGCGCGGCGGATCTCCGCACCCGCCGCGCTCCAGCCCGCCGTCGCGCTCGTACGCGGCCGGGTGCCACGGATTGCTTGCCAATCCGTGCCTGACGACCGGCCAACACGGTTTGACAAGCAACCCGTGGCACCTGCGCGATCGGCGCGGTGGGTGCGGAGACCCACCGCGCAGCCGTTGATCGCTCGGCGGCAGGGCGCGCTTGCGGCGGCGCGGCCGCGTCGCGTACACTCTGACGGCTTCCCGACGAGACGGAAAGGACACATGCCATGCGCACGGGCGCGGTGCTGGGACTGGCGGTGACGGCGGCGTGGGTCGCAGGGTGCAGCGAGGCGGAACAGGCGCGGGCCGTCTACGACGCCCTCGAGACGGCCACCAAGGTGGCCCGCGACCGCGTGTACCCGGCCACGGTGCGCGTGGACGCCCGCCGCGTCGAGTACGTGAGCGGGAAGAAGCGCCGGCGCGGGGGGAACGGGTCCGGCGTCATCTTCGACTCGGACGGCCACATTCTTACGAACTACCACGTGGCCGGACGGGCCGACGAACTCACCGTCACCCTGTTCAACAAGGAACGCGTGAAGGCGACGCTCGTGGGCGGCGACCCGTGGACCGACCTGGCCGTCGTCCAACTCGACCTGGACGAGATTCGCCGGAAGGGCCTCTCGTTCGAGCACGCGACGTTCGGCGACTCCGACCGCGTGGCCGAGGGCGACAGCGTCCTGGCCATCGGCAGCCCGTTCGGCCTGTCGCGGTCGATCTCGGCCGGCATCGTCTCGTGCGCCGACCGCATCCTCGGCACGGGCCTGGAGATGCCCGGCGGCCTGGAGACGGGCCTGTTCAACACGTGGCTCCAGACGGACGCGGCGATCAACCCGGGCAACTCCGGCGGGCCGCTCGTGAACCTGCGCGGCGAGGTCATCGGCATCAACACGCGCGGCGGGGGCAACGACCTCGGCTTCGCCGTCCCCATCAACGTGGCCAAGGAGGTGGTGCGGCAGATCCTGGAGCGCGGCAAGGTGCAGCGGAGCACGATCGGCCTGACGCTCCAGCCGCTCCAGGACCTGGAGACGTTCCTGGACGTCGGCAGGATGGAGGGGGCGGTGGTCTCGAGCGTCGTGCCGGGCGGGCCGGCGGCGAAGGCCGGCATCCTGCCGCAGGACATCCTCGTCGAGTTCGCCGGCCGGCCGGTGCGCGGCCGGTACCCGGAGCAGTTGTTCGAGTTGCGGCGGCAGGTCTCGGGCGCGCCGGTGGGCTCCACCGTGGAGGTCAAGGTCAAGCGCGCAGGCGACGTGCAGACCCTGGAACTCGTGACCGAGGAACTCACGACCGTCCGCAGCGAGGAAGCGAACTTCGAGAAATGGGGATTCGTGGGCCAGAACATCACCGACCGCCTGGCCCAGCGCGAGAAATTGGCCGGCACGACGGGCGTTTACGTGACGGGTGTCCGCCGCGGCGAACCGGCCGACGAGGCCGGCGTCGAGGACGACGACGTCATCGTCCGCGTCGGGTCGCGCGACGTCGCGAACGTGGACGACCTGCGCCGGGCGTACGACGCGGCCGTCGAGGGGCGCCAGGAGCGCGTCCTCCTGAAGGTGCGGCGCGGGCGGGGCGTGGTGCCGGTTCTCCTGAAGATCGATTACCGCGACGGGCCCGCCGAGGGCGAGCCCGGCGGCGAGGGTGCCGAGGAGAAGGAATCGGGCAAGGAGGAACCGGCCGACGAGGCGTCCGGCGGAAGCGGCGCGAAAGGAAAGGAGTAGGCATGTCCATCCGATGTGTTCTCACGATGCTGATGCTCGGGGTCGCGCTGGTCCTGCCGGCCGATGTGGGCCGCGCCGACGGGATGGCCGACCGCATCCGCCGCGTCGAGCAGCAGGTCACCCCGTCGACGGTGATCGTCTCGTTCTACATCGAGCGGGAGGACGGGGCCCGGGCCGACGCCCACGTCCTCGGCACGGTGGTGGGCAAGGGGAACCTCGTGATGTTCGCCAGCGCGGCCATTCCGTCCCAGATTCCGCTCTCCCAGTTCCGCGGGTTCCGCGTCGTCGTGACCGACGGCGACGACCTGAACGAGTACGAGGCGGCGTACCTCGGCAAGGACGAGCAGGCCCAGGTGGCGTTCGTCCGGGTGACCGAACCCAAGGCGCCGGACCTGCCCGTCCTGACGTTCGCCGAGGGCGTCGAGGTCCGCCTCGGCGACCCGCTGCTGACGCTGGCGAACCTGGGCGAGCCGGACGGCTTCGCCCGCGTGGTCCAGGTGGGGCGGGTGTCGGCCCGGCTCGACCAGCCCGTGGTGACGTACCTGGTGACGAAGGGCCTGGGCTCGCCGGGCACGCCCGTCCTGACGCTGGACGGGAAGGCGGTGGGCATCGTGGGGCTGGTCCGGATCAACCGGGCGACGAACGCCCGGCCGAAGTGGTCGCTGGCCGAGGTGCTCTGGCCGACCGAGCGGTTCATCGAGCGGCTGCGGAACCCGCCGAAGGGCGGGGCCTCCGTCCGGCAGGCCTGGCTGGGCGTCCATACCCTGACGCCCGTCACGAAGGACCTGGCCGACTACTTCAAACTCGGCGACCGCCGCGGCGTCGTGGTGGGACAGGTCATCGACGGCAGCCCGGCCGAGGCGGCCGGCATCCAGCCCGAGGACATCATCCTGGCCGTCGGCGACGACCCCGTGACGGGCACGGAGGGCCAACTCGTCGAGAACCTCGTCAACCGCATCCGCGAACGCGACGTCGGCGAGAAGGTGACGCTGAAGGTCTGGCGCGACGGCCAGACCCGCGACGTGCCCGTGACCCTGGCGCGGCAGCCGAAGGGCCCCGGCGAAGCCGAGCGGTACGCCAGCGAGGCGTTCGGCATGACGGTCCGCGAGATGGTGGTCCAGGACCGCATTGCGCGCGAACTGCCCCGCGACGAGAAAGGCGTGGTCGTCTCGTTCCTGAAGCCCGCGGGCTGGGCGGCCGACGGCGGGCTGGAGGTCAACGACATCATCAAGAAGGTGCAGGACCGGCCCACGCCGGACCTGGAGACGTTCAAGAAGGTCTTCGAGGACGTGACGGGCGGGAAGCCGGAGGAAATCGTGCTGTTCGTGCTCCGCGGCAAGAAGGATACGCAACTGGTTCGCATCGAGCCGCGGTGGTAGGCGGCGTGGAACGGGACCGATGGTGCGCGGCGGGTCTCCGCACCCACCGCGCCGGACCTGGGCCCCGCGCATTTCAGCCGCGACGCGCCGCGGAGCGCTCCGCGGCGCGTCGCGGCTAAACGTTGCGCTTCGTACATAAGCGCGGCGGGCCGGGCGACCCGCCGCGCGCTGCCGGTGCCTGTCGTTATCCGCCGATGCGGTTGAGCAGCAGGAACATGAAGATGAACGTGAACAGGCCCACGCTCTCGACGATGCCCATGGCGATGATGATGAGGGCGAAGCCTTTGCCTTCGGACTCGGTGAGCATGCGGCAGCCGGAGGCGCCGACGCGTCCCTGAAACCAGGCGGAGAGCAACTCGCCCAGGCCGGTAGCCAGGCCGATGGCGAACAGCGCCCCGCCGTGCTCGGCCGCCAGGTCCATCTTGCCGGCCATCTGGAGCATGACCAGGAAGCCGTAGAGCGTCTGCGTAAACGGCATGCTGACGAGAATGACGTTGGTGAACCGGAGTGCTTTTCCGGCCCGGGCATCCTTGGCCCAGGCGCCGGCGGCGGCCATGCCGGCCGATCCGCACCCCAGCGCGCTGCCGACGGCGGCCATTCCGACGGCCAAGGCCGCCCCCATCTGCCCCAGGAAGGTACTGGCATCCATAATCAGGCCTCCTCGCTGCGTGTTGCGGAAAAGGGTTCGTAGGGGTACCCGCTCCAGGTCATCCCCAGATTGTTCGAGAACTCGAGCACGTTCAATCGGACGCCGTGCGCCAGCAGCGACACCACGCTCAGCGCCACGTTCAGGCCGTGGCCGATCATCAGAATGGGGATGGCCGCCGCCAGCGGCACCTGGCCGGCCAGGTTGTTGAACGCCAGCGCCAGGGCCGTGCTCGCCAGCCCCAGGACCATCAGACGAATGTAGGAGATGGTATCGCCGAAGGTGCTGATGGCCGGCAGCAGCGACTTCAGCACCCCCAGCCCGAGCCGCCTGGCCGGGTTCCAACTCGGTTCGGTGAACAGGAGGACCAGCGCCCCGCCGCCCACGAGCAGCCAGCCGTACGCGTTGTCCAGGGACGGCGGCGCGGTATTGATGAGCAGCCACTTGATGGCGCCCCACATGCCCCAGAGGAAGGCGGCCCAGCCGAGTTCGCTGAGGCACTGCTGGTTCGGAAACAGGGCCGCCGCCCGCCACAGGTGGGCCAGGCTCAACTGGATCGCCCCCAGCGTCACGCTCAGCCACATCAGAAACTGGAGGGCGGACTGCCGTTCCATGCTGACTTCGATGAGCGGACCGTCGCCGTAGTACGGGCCGATGACGGGGACCTGGGCCATGTGGCCGCTGAAGTCGACGCCGAAGAAACTCGCGATCAGCAGCCCCCAGACGATCGAGCACACCCCGACGAACGCGATCAACTGGGCCAGCCGCGCGCCTAACGTCCGGGACACCTGCCGGTAGAAGACCAGCATCGGCACCAGGTACAGCAGGCCGTAGCCCAGGTCGGAGATGATGATGGCCGAGAACAGCGGCAGGGCGACCATGAACGCGCCGGCCACGTCGAACTCGCGGTAGCCGGGGACGGTGCCGAGGAACTCGAACAGCCCCTGGATCGGCTTCGCCCACCGGGGATAGCGGATGAGGGTGGGCGGCTCCTCGTCCTCGTCGGGCGCGATGGCCTGCACGGCGGCCTCGACGCCTTCGTCGGCGATGCGGCCGGCGAGGGACTCGACCTCCTCGGCCGGCACCCATCCCTGGAGGGCGTACAGCCGCTCGTCTTCCAGGGCACTGCGGGCGGTGGCGGTCCACTCCGCCTTGGCCTGCAGGCGGGCCCGCTCCTTGTGCATGGCGTCGACGAGGTTCGCAAGACGCCGCAGACGCTCGTTGTCCTTCTTCAGGGCGGCGTCGATCTCCTGCGCCTCGGCCCGCAGCGACGGCCGGTCGCGCGGCGGAGCGGGGACGGGTTCGGCGCCCTCGGGCACCTCGGGTTCCCCGTCGCGCTGGAGAGCGGCGACGAGGACGCGTTTGCCCTCCCACGGGCCGAGGACCTCGACGCACTCGGCCTGGAAGTCGCCGACGGCGTCGGCCGGCGCGGCGAAGACCTGCGGCTCGAGGCCGGCCTCGCGCAAGTCCTGGAGTTGGTCCGTCGTCACGTCGCCCCAGTGGGCAAGGCGTTCGATCTGCCGGTGCAGGGTGGCCAGGCGGTTCATCCGCTCGGCGCCGGCCCGCTGGATGCGGAGGACCTCGTCGGTCGCCCCGACGGCCGAGAGGTCCGGGGCGGCGCCTTCCGGCTCGGTGGTCTCGAGAATCTGGATCGCCCGCCGCATGCGGTCGAGGGCCTCGGTGGTGTCGGCGTCCGGGGCGGCGCGGCCGGGGTCGACGGGCTCGACGTGCAGGACGCCGAGGCGGCGGAGGGCGGCCAGGAGGTCCTCCCGGTCGGCCCGGCGGGCCACGATGAACGTTTTGGCCATCGGGACGATCATGAGGCACCGGCCTCCTCGGCCGCGCCGGCGCCCGCCGCCACGGGCGTGCCGGGCTCGGAGAGTTTTTCCTTGGCGATCTTTGCCCGGCAGACGGCGGCGGTCATGGCGTCGCCGAGTTGGATGCGGATGCGGCGGATGTTGTCGCGCGTCTCGGGGATCTTGACCTTCTCGAACAGGTTCACCCGCTGCATGATCTTCGTCAGTTCCCGGTTCAGACGCTCGAACCGTTCGCGAAGGACCCGCGCCTGGGCGCGGAGGCGGTTCCGGTCGCGGAGGTCCGACAGTGCCCGGTCGACCCACGCGGGTGTGGCGAAGAGGCTGTAGGTGGGCGCCTGGAAGGTGACCTCCTCGAAGACCGGCACCCGGACGCCGGCCACGTTGGCGGTGGAGGTGCGGACCTCTTCGGGTTCGGCGGCGGCCTGGACGTCGACGCCGGCGCGGTCGGCGAGGATGCGGCGATAGGCGTTGAACCGCTCCTCGGCGCGGCGGACCTCATCCTCGGCCTGGCGGAGTTTCTTTCGGACCTCCCGCAGGGTCATCTGAAGTTGCTGCTGCTTGAGTTTGAGGGTGGGCAGATACCGCTCGAACCGCGCGAGGGCGTCGCGCTGGCGTTTGAGTTCAGGACGCGTGTATTTGATCTTCCTGGGCATGGGGCTAATTCGGATTTCGGATTTCGGAATTCGGATTGATCGAATTCGGAATTCGGAGTTCGGATTTCGGATTAACGGCGGGCGATTCCGACTTTGCCTTGCGGGCCGTACCCATTCGGCGTTTCACCGTTTTGATCGACGCCACGACCATAGCGGGGATTTCGTCGCCCTCGGCTTTCAGTTCCGCCAGACGTTCGGCTTGTACGATGTCGGCCTCCGTCAACAGGTCGAGCCAATAGAGGACCTCATCGGCCTCTTCTTCCACGATACCCATCCGGGCGAGGAAGTCCTTATCCGTGCGAGAGCGGCAGGCGGCACGGTAATTGGCGCCGACGCTCGTCCCGGCCCGCAGCAGTTGCCGCCCAATGACGTCGCCCGTACGGTTGCGCGGCAACGAGGCCACGAGATGCAGGACGCGCAGGGCAAACTGCCTGGTCCGCGTTTTCATTTCGTCCGGCGTCATCCGGTTCTCACGAGCGTTTGGCATCGCTGCCGTTTCAATCCGAAATTCGAAATCCGCAATCCGAAATCGTCACTCTCCCGCCGCGGCGGTCTCGACTTCCTGTTCCGTTTCCTCCGACGGGGACGTCTCCGCGGTCTCGGAGAGGTCTTTCGGCCAGTGCTTCTCGATGACGGCCCGGCGGATGCCCGTCTCGGCCGGATCGAAGCATTCGGCCAGCATCTCCCAGCAGCGGTCCAGCGCCTCTTCCAGCGAGATGTTGACCTCCAGCGACATGATCCGCTCTTCGAACAGGTCGCCGTACTTCAGAAGTTTCTTGTCCCATTTGGACATCTCGAACCCCATGTCGCGTTTCTCGCGGCTCTCGCGGCAGAGGGCGTACAACTGGATGCACGCGTTCATGATGGGCCGGTGGTCGTCGCGGGTCTTGTCGTTCACCTGCTGCTTCAGGCGCGAGAGGCTGCCGAACGGCTCGATCCACTGGTTCCGCAGGTAGAACTGGCCCTCGGTGATGTACCCGGTGTTGTCCGGCACGGGGTGCGTGACGTCGTCGCCGGGCATGGTGGTGCACGCCAGGACGGTCATGGACCCCGCCTCGGTGAAGTCGACGGCCTTCTCGTACCGGCGGGCCAACTGGGTGTAGAGGTCGCCCGGATAGCCGCGGTTGGAGGGAATCTGCTCCATCGTGATGGCGATTTCCTTCAGGGCGTCGGAGAAGGCCGTCATGTCCGTCAGCAGGCACAGGACGCGTTTGCCCTGGAGGGCGAAACTCTCGCCCACCGCCAGGCACAGGTCCGGCACCATGAGGCACTCGACGGTGGGGTCGGCGGCCGTGTGGATGAACATGATCGTGCGGCCCAGGACGCCGCCTTCCTCGAACGTGTTGCGGAACGTCAGGTAGTCGTCGTGCCGCAGGCCCATCCCGCCGAACACGATGACCTCGGCCTCGGCCTGGAGGCCGACGCGGGCGAGGAGTTCGTTGTACGGTTCGCCGGGGACGGAGAAGATCGGCAGTTTCTGCGATTCGACGAGCGAGTTGAAGATGTCGATCATCGGGATGCCGGTGCGGATCATGTTGTCGGGCATGCGGCGGACGGTGGGGTTGACGGGCGGGCCGCCGATGTCGACGGGCTCGGCCTCGACCTCCGGCCGGCCGTCGCGGGGCCGGCCGGCGCCGTCGAAGACGCGGCCCAGGAGGTCGTCGGAGAAGGGCACCTGCATGGGCCGGCCCAGAAAGCGGATCCGGTCGCCCGTCGAGACGCCCTGCGTGCCGGCGAAGACCTGGAGCGACACCAGGTCCTGCTCCAGGCGAATGACGCTGGCCAGCGAGGACATCGTGTCGCCGGCCACGACGCCGAGTTCATCGTATCCGATGCCGCTGGCGCGGACGGTGACGACGTTACCGGAGATCTGGGTGATCTCGTCAAAGTACTTTCGCATGGGTTCTAACCTCTCGGCCGTTGTTGGGCCTTGCTCCGAATGTTAAATGTTAAATGATAAATGCTAAATGTGGCTGCGCCAATTGGCCATGGGCGTCAGCCGCCGTCCTCCTTGCTGACGGTGGCGAAACTCTTGCCGAAGATGCGGTGCAGTTCGTCGGCCTCCTTCCAGAGCGTTCGGGCGTCCGGCTTGAGGCCTGGCACCGCCTCGGCGACCAGTTGCAGCCACAGTTTGGTTTCGTTCGCTTCCTTTCGGCAGATACCGATCTTGTTTCGGAAATCCCGCTTCGAGACCGCATCGTTGGCCTCGCGGTTGTTTGCGGCCACGCTTGTGCCGGCCCGGACCAGTTGGGTGATCATCGGCCGGGTGACGGCATCCTGCGGCACCCTCCTTGCGAAACGGACAATGGTTTCGGCGAACCGCGTGGTCCGATCCGTCAGGTCGTAAAGCCTCCCCCCGTCCGCCTTCTCAGGCGGAATTTGGCATTTATCATTTGTCATTTTTCATTTGCTTGCGCGGTCTCTTCGGTTTCCTGCTCCGCTTCGGCCTGGTTCTCCTCGTCCTGCCGGGCCTCCTCGGCGCCCCCCGCCGTTCCGCCCGCCGTCTCGATGGACCGGTCGATCTTCTCCAGGATGCGCCAGAACTCCTCGGGGTCGCGGTCCTCGGTCTCGATGCGGTCGCGCTCCTCGGCCTGCTCGGCGCCCTCGCCTTCGGCCTCTTCGCCCTTGGCTTCGCCGCCTTCCGCCTCCTCGGCCTCGCGCTCCTGTCGCTCGGCGATGTGCTCGCGCAGGCGGACGATGTCGACCGGGGCGTAGTTCAGGTTCCGGAAGAGGTCCTGCACCTCGACGAAGGTGTTCCGGGCATGGTCCTTGTCGTCGAAGTCGTATTCCAGGTTGACGACCTCCAGGATCTTGTCGAAGACGAACTGCTGCCGCTCGCGCCGCGTGGCGGCGTCGACCTCGTCGAACGCGTTCTGCTGGAGGTACACGCTGTCGAAGAAGTCCGCCTTTTGCATCTCGGTGTACTCGTCCACCGTGATGCCCTCTTCGCCGACGACGGTCATCATCTGCCGCACCTCGTTGCCGCGGCGAAGCAGGTTCCGGATCCGCTGGACCTTCTCCGGGGCGATGATGCCGCTGTAGCGGCTCCAGGATTCGAGCGGGTCGACCGCCGGGTAGCGGCGTGCGTCGGCGCGCTGTTTGGAGAGGCCTTCGAACGCGCCGACGACCTTCAACGTGCCCTGGGTGACCGGCTCCTCGAAGTTCCCGCCCGCCGGGCTCACGCTGCCGCCGATCGTGACCGACCCCACCCGGCCGTCATAGAGTTCGATGGCGCCGGCCCGCTCGTAGAAGCCGGCGATGCGGCTCTCGAGGTAGGCGGGAAACGCCTCCTCGCCGGGAATCTCCTCCAGGCGGCCGGACACCTCGCGCAGCGCCTGGGCCCAGCGGCTGGTCGAGTCGGCCAGCATCAGCACGTGCAGGCCCATCTGGCGGTAGTACTCGGCCAGGGTAACGGCCGTGTAGACGGACGCCTCGCGGGCGGCCACCGGCATCGCGCTCGTGTTGCAGATGATGATCGTCCGTTCCATGAGGGAGCGGCCGGTGCGCGGGTCGTCCAGTTCCGGGAACGTCTGGAGGAGTTCGACGACCTCGCCGGCCCGCTCGCCGCAGGCCGCCACGACCACGATGTCGATCTCCGCGTGCTTGGCCGTGATGTGCTGGAGCACCGTCTTGCCGGCCCCGAACGGTCCGGGAATGCAGTACGTCCCGCCGCGCACGATCGGGAACATCGAGTCGATGATCCGAACCCGCGTGACGAGCGGCTCGGTGGGCATGAGGCGGCGCTTCGAGACGTTCAGCGCCCGCTTGACGGGCCACTCCTGGGCCATCGTCACCGGCCGCTCGTTGCCGTCGTCGTCCTTGAGGACGGCGATCCGGTCGTTCACCGTGTACTCGCCCTCCTCGGCGATCTCCGCCACGGTCCAGGCGTCCGAAAGGTCGAACGGGGTCATGATCTGGTGCTCGAAGATGCGCTCCGGCACGGTGCCGAGCGTGTCGGCGGCGCGGACGCGGTCGCCCTCGCTCACTTTCGGGGTGAACTTCCACTTCGTATCGCCCGGCAGGCCGTCGAGGTAGACGCCGGCGGTCAGGAAGAAGCCGGTCTCCTCGGCGAGATCGTACAGCGGATTCTGAAGCCCGTCGTAAACGTTGCCCAGCAGGCCGGGCCCGAGTGTGGCCGAGAGCATCTGCTCCTGGAACTCGACCTCGTCGCCGATGCGCAGGCCGCGCGTCTCCTCGAACACCTGGAGGTCCGCCAGGTGGCCGCGGACGCGGATCACCTCCGACAGCAGCCGCGCCCCGTCGCCCCGGCGGCAGTAGCCGACGGAGTTCTGGACGACGTCGCCGGCGGTTTCGGCCTGGACCATGTTTCCGAAGACGGCAACGATTTTCCCGTTCAAGGCGTGCGTCCTTCCGCAGGAGTGCAGTGCGAGGCCCCGCACCGCGGGGCGTGGGTTTCCTTTGCTGGAAAACCGTCCTCATTGAGCCAGGCTGTCATGCCGAGGCCCCGCTTGGGGGCCGAAGAATCTCGTCGTGCGAAAGACATCAAGGCGAGATTCTTCGTCGCGGCTCCGCCGCTCCTCAGAATGACAAGCGCGGCGGTCTTTGTTGTTGGGTTTCTACTCCGATTCCTTCCCCTCCGCCTGCTCCAGCCGATGCCAGCGGACCAGGAGCATCAGTTTGGCCGCATAGGCCCCCAGTTCGTCGTCGGCGAACGTAAAGTGCGCGTCGTGGTCGTGGAGCCACTGCCAGCGGGCCCGGTCGAGCACCCGCAGGCCTTCCAGCGGGTTCTCGGCATCCGTCCACTCCGACACCAGGGCCGACAGGTCGACATCGTCGCCGGCGAGGTCCGGCGCCACGAGGTACGGCTCCGGGTCGAGGTCGAGGCTCTTGGCCCGGGCCCTGGCCAGGGTGTTGCGCAGGGCCACCTCGTAGCCGACCCAGGCCTCCAGGAACGGGCTCCGCTCCCGCCGCGCCACGGCCGCCGCGTGGCGGAAGTACCGGGCCCAGACGGCGTCGGTGGCGGGGCCCTCGCGGCGGGGTGCCTCCTCGGCCTCCACGGCCAGGTACGCCGGCAGAGGTTCCTCGTCCCGGACCTGGGCGGCGGAGAGGACCGCCGGCTCGGGTTCGTCCGCCTCGCCCGCCAGGAAGGCGTCGCGCTGGAGCAAATCGTCGCTCAGAAAGACCGTTTCGACGAGCGGCCGGGCGCCGGCGGCCCGCACGTGGTCCACCAGGTCGGCCGGCGCTATCGGCGGGGGCGATCCGAGATCGCCGAGCGTCGGCAGCGCCGCGACGAGATAGAAGTTTCCGACGGCCATATGCACCTTCGAAAACGTGGCGTTGCCCGTTGAGCCGTCGACCGCAGGTCGACGACCGTCGACGTTCCGTCGACGGCTCAACGCGTTCGGCGCGGCGCATCAGGAGATGCACCGCGCGGTCCTCGTTCTTCGTTCCGCGCGGTGGGCAAGACTGCCCGCTGCGCCAGCCTTGTTCTACTCGTTCTCTTCGGTTGAGTCGTCCGAGCCCTCGTCCCGCTGCTTTTCGGTGGCCTTCGCCAGCATGTCCCGCAGCCGCGGGCTCACCAGGTCCTGGAGCGTCTCGACGACCGACGCCTGCGTGACCTCGACGTTGGCGTCCTCCACCTGGTATTCGAAGCCCGCCTCCGAGAGGACGCCCTTGATGTCGACGGCGGCACCGGCCTCCTGGGCCTCGGGGGCGAGTTGCCGGCGGCACCACTCGGTCAACTGGTCCTTGGCCTCCTCGCTGACGCGGACCTCGACCCTCGTTTGCCCCTCCTGGTCGGCCTGGGCGTACTGCATGACCACGTCGTGGATGAGGCCCTTCAGGAAGTCCGTGTCGCCCAGCGATTCCACCGTGCCGCTCGCCAGGACGGTCCGCAGGGCGCGGTTCAGCGTTTCGCGGAGGCGAAGGACGGTGTCGCGTGCGGCGAGTTCCAGGTCGGTCCGGCCGCGCTGGCGGGTGTCTTCGGCCTCGCGCTCGGCGTCCTGGCGGATTCTGTCGGCCTTCTCCTCGGCCTCCTTGATGATGCGGTCGGCCTCGTCCTGGGCCTCGGCCCGGATCTTCTCGGCCTCCTTCCTGCCGACCTCGACGCCCTCGTTCTGGAGTTTGCTGACGAACGATTCAATCGAATCGGGCATGGGGTTCTCCCTCCGTGCACGGCTGAATCCGTTGTCCGACGGGGCGGGCGGCCGGGCGGGACGGAGCCGGCATCACGCCGGCCCGGCGGGAGGAACCGGCGCGGCCGGCGTCCGGCGAGTCGGTTCGTCCCGGCGGGTGGGCCCGGAGGGTTTCTGAAGCAGGACGGTCGGCCGGACCGCCTCTCCCGCCTGCGGATGCGGTGTCCCCGGCCCCCCGTCGCACCGTCCGCCCCGTGAACCGCGGTGTGTACCAGCCGGCCCGGCCGAAGTCAAGCAAAACCGTCGTTGTCGGCGTCGCTGGGGTGAACCTGCAAGACCCGCGGCCGGTGCCGGCGACGGAACCGCCGCTCGCACGCCGCGGCGGAGGCCAGGGCGACGGTCGCCAGGACCAGCGCCGCCAGCAGTGACGTCGCGTCCGCGTCGAGACCGAGCCACTCCCGTAGCCCGCGCCACTCGGCTCCCAGCACGGCCCCGGCGACCATGGCGGCCAGCGGCAGGGCCAGGACGAACCCGATGGCCCGCCACGTGCCGGGCAGGGGGACCTCGACCGTCACGCGGTCGCCGGGACGCAGGTCGCCGGCCTCGACCTGGAGGAGGAAGACCCCCTGACCGGCCGGCTCGCACGCCCGGCAGTGCTGGCACGCCTCGGGGCGGGCGGGCCGGACCCGGACGCGCGCCGAGCCGCCGGCCACTGATTCGACGGTGCCGCCCTCGTGAACGACCATGGGCCTCCGGTCCTCTCCTTCGGGGCGGGCCTCAGCGCAGCGACCGGATCTTCATCGCCTGCCGCAGCACCACGTGGTACGGCGCCCGGACGTTCAGGCGGAGGGCCAGGAAGCGGCCGAGCGGCCCGTCGGAGGTCAGAATGATGTGCCGCGAGGTCGGCGTCTTGACGCCCGGCAGCGAGGTCTGGTGCCCCGTGACGAGAATCTCGGTCCCCACGTGCCGGGCGAACTCGTCGGCGGCGGCCTGGTCGTGGTTGCGTCCCCAGACGAGTTCGTACACGCTGCCGCCCGGCAGGTAATCGTCCATCGAGAGGGCGCGGTCGAAGATGGAGTAATCGAATCGCGGCAAGGCGCTGTGCTGGGGCGTGGAGTGGCTGACGAAGATGCCGCTCGGCGTCCGCACCGCGAGCGGCAGGGCCGAGAGGAACCGCCGGTACGCCCCGTGGACCTCCGGCCAGTCCTGGCCGTACGCGTTCTCGATGCCCCGCCAGAACGGGGCGCTGACGTTCTCGCCCGCCTTCTTGACGACCGAGCCGAGCACCTCGCAGAGGTCGTGGTTCGACAGGACCAACTGGACCTGCGAGTGGAAGCGGCACTTGAGGGCGGCGGCTTCTTCCAGGAGGCGGAAACTGAGGTCCCCGCCGCGGGCGTCGCGCGGCCCGCCGTGGATCACCTCCTGGAGCACGAGGTACCGCTTCTTGTGCAGGTGCAGGGCCGCCCACTCGACGACGCGATGGAAGTTCTCGGCGTCGCCGTGAATGTCGCCGAGGATGACGACGTCGTCCTTCTCGGGCAGGTCGATGATGTTGCCGCGGCGAAGGGGGTCGCGGCGCGCCAGGATGGCCGCCCGGTCGAGGCGGTCGATGACCTCGCCCATCGGTGCCGGCGCGGGGCCCTCGCGCATCTCGCCTTGGCTCTCGGAGGTCAGGGCGGTTCTCCGGGTCGGTCGCGGTCAGGGCCCGCCGTCGGTGCCTTGCAGGTGGCGGCGGAGCATCGCCTGGCGCACGTCCATCAGGAACGATTCCATCGGAAAGAGGCGTCCCGGGCACTTGGTGTTCTTGAGTTCTCCGTGGCCGACGACGGCGTCCAGGCCGATGTCGTACCGCCGGCACAGGGCCAGGACGAGCCGCTCCAGGGCGACCATCTGCTTCGGCGTGGGCGGTTCCTTCTCGAAGTTGCCGACGAGGCAGATGCCGATGCCCGCGCTGTTGTACTCGGGATGGTGGCCGATCCGGGCGTGCGCCCCGGACCGCTGGTCGAGCCACCGCTGCGTGGGCGTGACCCGGCCGTCGGCGGTGCCCGGCGCCCGCCCGTTGTTGATGACGAAATGGTAGCCGACGCCCTCGAACCCGATGCCCACGTGATACCGGCGGATGGCGTCCACCGTGGCGGTCGGCGTGGCGGAATGGTGAATCACGATATACCTCCAGGGGCGGGCGGCGGCCATCTCCTCGGGCCAGAGGAGGTCGGCCAGGTCGGTCGCCTCGGGCACGCCCCCGACGGCGGGCAGCGGCGGGGGCCGCTCCGGCATGGCCGCTCGCAGCGCCGCCCAGCAGGCCAGCGCGCCCAGCGCCATGCTCGCCGCCAGAATGCCCCACACCCGGAGCATCCGCTTCCAGTTGATGCTCGGCGGGGGCGCGGAAGCAGCACCTTCGGGACGCTGCGTCATGGCACGTTCCTGGACATCGCAGAGGTCGTCGGGCTGAGGCACGCGTATTATACGAACGCCCGTGCGCCCCGTCCATGCGGAAAAGGGCCGGGGCGACTGACACGCCTGCGCGACGTCCGGCACGGGGGTCGGATGATTTCCCCGCCGGAGGCCGGCCGGTCCAGCGCCGAAAAACCCGGCCCCCGCGCCAAAACGGAACTGGACATCGCCCCGCCGTTTTGGCGAGAATAGAGACGGCCGCCGGGAGTCTGCATCCCGTGGACGTTCCGGCGGCCTCGTCGTACAAGAAGCCGGACGTGTAGCCTCTGGCACACAGGTGGTGCACGTGAAATCCCCTTATGCGAACATGATTGCGGTGGTGGTGAGCGCCCTGGCCGCCGGCGTCCCGGCCGGCCAGGCCGCGGCGGCACCGGCCCTGCCGGACGCGCTGGAAATCCACAAGGCCACGACGCCCCGCGTCTGCCTGGTTGAGGCCGAGGGGGCGCTCGGCGTGCCGGAGGCCTACGCTACCGGGTTCCTGCTGGGCTCCGGCAAGTTCGTGATTACGGACCTGGCCTCCCTGGCGCGGCCGGGCGTGGAGAAGGTAACCATCCGGTTCAAAGAGGGCGAGCCGCTGGAGTCGGACCAGTTCGGCATGGCCGACCCGGCCACCGGCCTGGTGGCGATCGCCCTGCCCGAGTCGAAGAAGACCCTCGGAGGGCTTTCGCTCTCCACCGCTGTCGGGGCAGGCGGGGACGGCTTGCCGGTCGTCGTCGTGGGGTGGCGGCACGCCGCGGATGTCGACCTGGCGACCGGCCGGATCGCCGAGGAGGTGCCGGCGACCGCCCTGGCAGAGGCGTGCGGCATCAAGGCGCCGTCGGCGGACCTGGCCTTCGCGCGCCTGTATGCGCCGGCCAAGGGCATCGCCGTCGGCGCGCCGGTCGTCGACGCCGGCGGCGGCGTGGTGGGCACCATGATGCACGTCGCGGGCTTCGACGGGCTGCTGACCGTACCGGCGCGCGCCCTCCGCGGCGCGCTGCTGGCCGCCCAGGCGAAACTCCGACCGTTGACCCAGTTGCCGGCGCCCGTCTGGCCGATCGTCGTCCAGACCCTGCCGGGCGAACCGATAACGCCCCAGCAGTTTGCCGGCGCCGTCCGGGCCGTCAAGTTGCGGAGCCGATGCGACACCTGCCGCGGCGACGGAGAAGTGACGGTCAAGAAGGTGGTCGGCACCCGCCGCGTGGGCGGCATGGTGCGGCCCATCATCAGGCAAGTGCCGAAACGGTGCGACAAGTGCGGCGGCGACGGCATTATCTGCGAAGACGGCCTGTACGCGTTCTACGCCCGGACGGCCGAGGGCGCCACGCGCCTCGCCGCCGACCCCGCCACGAGCACCAGCGTTATGGAGGCCGTCGTCGAGAATACGACCAGCCTGCTCGACGCCCTGCGCCGCGTCGGCGACCCGTATCGCAGCCGGCTGGCCGAGCAGGCCTCGAAGGACCTCGGCAAGGGGAAGGGCCCGTTTCCGCATGGGATGGTCGTATACGCCCAGCGGTTGGAGACGGTGACGCACGCCGGCCGCGAGTACACGTTTCTCAGGGTGTATCGGTCGGGGGTGAGGCTGGCGGTGGCGGCGGCCGACCTCGAACGGGCTGTCGGCGCGGCATCGGGCAGGGGACGGAGCCCGGGCGTGGGCGACTGGATCGTGTTGATCGGTCTGGCCCGCGCGCCGGTGGACCTGGCGAACCATAAACCGGTGTACGTCAGCGCGTTCGGATGGGGGTGGGGCCCGAACCTCGGCCCGCCGCCGGCGTACCTTCAGAAGTCGCACCCGCCGTCGAGACGGCCGTCCGAGCCGCCCCCGTCCAAGCGGGACGACGGCAAACCGGATTTCTTCGGCCTGTAGAGGTCTGCCCCGGCCGTCACGTCCTGGACATCTGCCCCGCCCGCCGCTACAGTTGGAGATACTGTGGGCGATTCCACCGACCGAGCCGACGCCAAGGCCCGGCTCCGCCGCGACGTGGCTGCCGCGCTCGCCCGGCTCCGTGCCGACCGCCGCCGCCGGGCCGGCATCGCCGCCGCCCGGCGCCTGGCGTTGCTGCCGGCCGTGGCGGAGGCCGGCACGCTCATGGCGTTCCTGTCGCTGCCGACCGAGATCGATACCTGGCCGGCCATCCGTTGGGCGTGGAACGCCGGCAAACGCGTGGCCGTTCCGCGTATGGAGGCGGCCCCTGGTGCAGGGGCGGTCCGGACGATGGCGCCGGTGCGCCTGGAGCCCGCCGACGTGACGTCCGTTTCGGACCATCCGGCCCTGCGGCCGGGAGCGTTCGGCATCCTGACGGCGCCGGAGGCGCCCGTCGTGCCGCCGGAGGAGATCGACGTCGTCCTCGTCCCCTGCATGGCGGTGGACCGCCGCGGCAACCGGTTGGGCAAGGGCGGCGGGTACTACGACGGGTTCCTGGCCCGGCCCGAGGTGCGGGCCGTCCGCATCGCCCTGGCTCTGCGCGAGCAGGTCCTCGGCGCCGTGCCCGTCGGCGAGGGCGATGAGCCGATGGATACGATCGTGACCGAGGACGAGGTCCTGCGGTTCGACCGGTCGGGCGCGGGCCCGGCCGCATTCGAGAACCCGTCGGGGGAGGAGTAGCAGCGTATGACGCGATTCGGACGCATCGTCGTGACGGCCGTGGTGGCCGTCGTGCTCATCGGACTGACCCTGGTGGCGGCCCATTACCTGCGGAGGCCGGATGACGGGGAGACGGCAGAGCCGCCTGCCCCTGTGGCCGTCGAAACGCCGACCGGCGAGGGGGCGGAGGGAATCGGTCAGGCCGCGCCCCAGGAGCCGGCCGTCGGGGGAGAAAAGCGATCGGACGCCGCCGCGCCCGACGGCCGGGAGACACCTTCCGCCTCGTCCGCCACGGAGTCCCCGGGTGCGGAATCGAGCGAGACGGCGTCGCCCGCGGAGGCGCCGGGCGAGGCGCCGGCCAAGGTGCCGGCCGAGGCCGACGGGGCGGAACTGGCCACGACCGCCCTCGCCATGGCCCGGGACCGGCCCGTCGTCGCGCAGCAGCGGCTGAGCGAGGCCGTCCGGGCCGGCGTCCGTGGCGACCTGGCCCTGCGCGTCAACGAGACCATCCGGAGCCTGGCGGACCGGCTCCAGTTCTCCGGCACGTGCCGGCCGGGCGATCCCTACTCGAAGGTCCACACCGTGAAGTCGGGCGAGACGCTGTCGGCCATCGGGCAGCAGTACCTGATCCCGTACCCGCTGATCATGAGGATCAACGGGCTGGAGACGTCCGCCATCCGGGCCGGGCAGAAACTCAAGGTCATCCAGGGGCCGATTTATCTGGAAGTCCTGAAGCAGGGATTCGAGTTGCGGGCCTGGCTGGACGAGGTCTGCCTGCGGGTGTACCCGGTGGCGCTCGGCACGAACAACTCGACGCCCGAGGGCACGTTCAACGTCAAGAACAAGGTGGTCAACCCGCCGTACCAGCCGCAGCACAAGCCGCGGTCGGCCCACCGGCCGGCCGGGGCGCCGGACAACCCCCTCGGCACGCGGTGGATCGACCTGGGGAACCATTACGGCATCCACGGGACGATCGAGCCGGAAACGATCGGCCAGCAGGTCTCCGAGGGCTGCATCCGCATGTACAACCGGCACGTGGAGGAGGTGTTTGACCTGGTGGTGGTGGGGGCGTCGAAGGTGCGCATTCGCCCGTGAAGGCCGAATCCGCATGTCAAATGTCAAATGCTAAATGCTAAATCCCGCCCTCGCGGGCGGAAGACAGGGTGTGAGCCGCCTCCCTTTGGCGCAGCCAGATTTGGCATTTATCATTTGGCATTTGGCATTTGCCCGCCATTCTCTGTCCGCATTCCGCCGCCGTATGCGTATAATACAGTGTGAGCCGTAGCACCCGGAGGTCCGTGTGACCACGCTCACCAACTACCGCTCGTATCACGAGGTGCTCGTCCGCGTCGAGCAGGTCCGGTCGCGGATGCGGAGCCTGGCCATCCTCGAAGGCCTCTTCACCCTCGTGACGGTCCTCTGCGGCACGCTGCTGCTGGTGACCCTCGCCCAGGGATATTTGCGGTTCGGGCCCGTCGGGCGGCTCATTCTGCTGGTGGTCGGCGTGGGCGTCTTCGCGGCGGCGTTCTGGCGATGCGTGGTCGTCCCGTTGCGGTACGATCCGAACGACAAGGAAGTCGCCCGGTTCCTCGAGACCCGTCTGCCGGAACTGGGGAACAGCCTCATCAACACGATCCTGCTGGCCGAGGAGGCCGACGCCTGGTCCGGCCCGCTCGTGGAGCGGGCCATCGACGAGGCGTCGAGCGGGTCGCGAGGGGTGAACCTGGCCTCCGCCGTCAGCGAGCAGCGGGCCAGGCGATGGGGCCTGGCGGCGTGCGCGGCGCTGGCGCTCTTTGCGGCCTTCGCCGTGTTCGCGTTCGGCCGGTTCACCTCGGCCGGCCTCCAGATCCTGATGCCGTTCTCGCAGGTCTCGTCCGTCGGGGCCGTCCGGTTCCTCTCCGTCACGCCGGGCAACGCCGACTGGATCAAGGGCGAGCCCCTGGTGATCGAGGCGCAGATTGCCGATCCGAAAGGCACCCCCTACGACGGCGAGATCGAGATCGCCGGCCTCGCCGACGGCCTGACCGAACGCAAGGCCCTCCTGTGCTCCGCCGCCGGCCTCGACCGCTTTACCTGCCGCGTGCCGCAGGTCCTCCAGCCGTTCACGTACCGGCTGCACGTGGGCGGGACGGAGAGCCGCGAGTTCCGCGTCGCCCTCAAGGAGCCGCCGCTCATCGAGCGCATCGACGTGGTCTACCACTACCCGGAGTACACGGGCTTGGAGCCGCAGACCGTCGAGAACAACGGCGGCGAGGTGCGGTGCCTCATCGGCACGCGGGTCGAGTGGCGGGCTCACGTCTCCTCGGCCGTCGAGGCAGCCACGCTCCTGTTCGGCAGCGGCGAGAAGGTGCCCTGCCTGGCCGGCGACGACGGCCGGACGCTCACCGGACGGTTCACGGTCCTCGAGGACGACGCGTACGAGATTCACCTGGACGGGCAGGCGCCCGGCGGTGCGGCCGTCGTGTACCGCGTGAAGGCCCTGGAGGACGGGCCGCCCGTCGTCCAGTTCACGGTGCCGGCCCGCGACGTGGCCGCCGCCGTCGGCGACACGGTCACCATGTCCCTCAAGGCCGCCGACCGGTACGGCGTGGCGCAGATTCGCCTGCTCGCCCAGGCCGAGGGCCAGGAGGAGCCGCAGGTCCTCCGCGAGTGGACGCAGTTCGCCGATCCCAAGGAAACGGTCGTGGACCACGGGCTGCACCTGGCGGCCACCCGGTACCGCGAGGGCCAGACCGTCACCTACTGGGCCGAGGCGCAGGACGGGCGGACGTATCAGGGCGGCGACTCGCCGCGCGGCCCGAACGTGGCCACCACGGCCAAGTACAAGATTCTCCTCCAGGACAGGGCGGCGGCGGCCGAGCAGCGGCTGGGGCAACTCTCTCGCCTGTTCGACCGGCTCCGGGAGATCTTGAAGAAGCAGGAGGACGCCCGCACCGCCGCCGACGGCCTCGGCGGGATGAACGACGCCGACGCCGTCCGCACGGCCGGCGGGTCGCTCCGCGCGGCCCAGGAAGACATTCGCCGGGGCACGCGGGCCGTCATCCGCGAGGTGGCGTTCGACGCCGGGACGGCCCCCATCCGCGAGACGCTCGAGGTGCTTTCGGCCAACGAGATGGCCTCGGCCGTCCGGGCCGCGGGGGCGGTGGCCGACCTCGACGGTCCCCAGCCGCCGGCCCGGGTGCCGCGACTCACCGCGGCCCTCGTGAAGGACCAGGACGCCATCATCGCGGTCCTCCGGCGCCTCCTCGACATCACCGGCCGCCTCGCAGGCGCCGTCCGCGACGAGCAGAAGCGCCTGTCGGCGTCGGACATGCCGGACGATACGCTCGATGCGCTCAAGGAACTCCGCGACCGTCTCAAGGAGTTCCTGGACGAACAGAAGAAGGTGATCGGGGCCTCCAAGGAACTCGCCAAGCGGCCCGTCGACGATTACACCGAGACCGACCAGCGGGAATTGGAACGCCTGAAGGCCATCGAGGACCAGTGGGACAAGTTCCTGACCGAGGCCATCGCCGACTTCTCGAAGGTGCCCGAGGTCGACTCATCGAACCCGAGCCTCTGCAAGGAACTCATCGAGGTCAAGACCGACGTGGAGATGGCGGCCGACGCCCTCTCGAAGAAGGCGATGGACATCGTCGTGCCGCTCGAGGAACTCGGCATGGAGGGCGCCGAGGAGATCGTCGAGAACCTCGAACGGTGGCTCCCGGACACGCCCGACCGCGAGGCCTGGAGCCAGGAGGACTTCACGGGCGATTACGAGATTCCCCACGCCGAACTCCCCGAGCAACTCGAGGACCTCGTCGGCGACCTCCTGGAACAGGAGGAGGACCTCTTCGAGGAAATGGACGACGTGACCGCGGGCGCCGGCGACTCGCTCGACAAGGGCGCCGGCTGGGACGCCATGGACGGCCCCATCTCGAACTTCTCCGCCAAGGGCGTCACGGGCAACCGCCTGCCGAACACGAGCGAAATCAGTGGACGCAGCGGCGAGGGACGCACCGGCAAGGCCTCCGGCGAGTTCGTCGAGGAGACCGCCACCGGCAAGGGCGGCCGGCGGACACCCACCCGCCTCTCGCCGGACGATTTCTCCAGGGGCGAGATCAAGGATACGAGCCAGGAGGCGCCCACCGGCGCCACGGGCGGCGGGAAGATCTCCGGCGCCGGCCAGGAGGGCCTCGAAGGGCCCGTCCCGCCCGAGGTCCAGCGCCGCATGGGCGCCTTGGCCGGCAGGCAGGCCCAACTCCGCAACAAGGCCGAGGGCGTCAAGGCGGGCCTGACGGTCCGCAACTACGAGTCGTTCACGCTGGACCGGGCCATCGGCGCGATGCGCCGCGTGGAACGCGACCTCCTGGCCGGCCGCTACCACACCGCCCTCCGCCGCCGGGACGTGGTTCTGGAGAACCTCAAGGGCACCAAGATGCTGCTGACGGGCCAGATGCGCGTCCGGCGCGACACCGGCGCCGCCCTCCCGACCGAGGTCCAGAAGGACGTCCTCGACGCCCTAGAGAAGCCCATGCCGCGCGGCTACGAGGAATACCTGAAACGGTACTACACGCGTCTGAGCGAGGGCGACTGACGGATTGCGGAATTCGGCTTCCCGATGTCGGATTCTGGATTCGCCGCGTGTGCCACGGCCGGCCTTGCCCGGCCGTGCGTTGCGCGAAGGCGACGGATCGGGATTTGGATTTCGGATTCATATATTTAGCCGCCGGCCTTGGCCGGCGCGTGTCTTGTGGCCGCACGGCCGGGCAAGGCCGGCCGTGGCACGGGCGCTGGACGCCTACCTTGCCGATACCTCCCGCCTGAAGCCGGGTTTATCCCTGCGAGTCCCGCACGATGCCGACGAAGGGAGCAGGCATGAACACCTGGAGCCCCCGTGTCGCCGCGCTCGCGGCGGTCGTCCTTCTGGCCGCCCCCGCCTTCGCCGCCGACTGGCCCCAGTGGCGCGGGCCGAACTTCGACGGCTCCAGTCCCGAGACCGGGCTGCCCGCCACCTGGAGCCGCACCGACGGCATCGCCTGGTCCGCCCCGCTGCCCGGTCCCGGCGACGCCACGCCCGTGATCTGCGGCGACCGCGTGTTCGTCAGTGCCACCGACTCCGGTTCCGGCGCCCTGCTCGGCATGGCCTTCTCCGCGGCGGACGGGCGCTCGCTCTGGAAGGTCCGCCTCGGCACCAACGCCCGCGCGCCGCGGAACACGATGGCCTCGCCCTCGCCCGTCACGGACGGCAAGACGGTCGTGTTCCTGTACGGCACGGGCGAGATGGCCGGCCTGACCGCCGACGGCAAGGTCCTCTGGCGGCGGAACCTCGGCGAGGAGTTCGGCAAGGTGACCATCAAGTACGGGTACAGTTCCAGCCCGCTCCTTTACGGCGGCCGCGTGTACGTCCTGATGCTCCGCCGCCCGTGGCCGTACCGCTACAGTCCCGGCCGCGCCACCGCCGCCGGCCGGAGCCGCGGGCTCGACTCCTTCCTTCTGGCAATGGACCCCGCCACCGGCAAGACGCTGTGGCGGCACGTGCGGCCGACGGAGGCGACCGACGAATCGTTCGAGTCGTACGGCACGGCGGTGCCGCTGACGGTCGAAGGGCGGGTGGACCTCGTCCTCGCGGGCGGCGATTACGTGACCGGCCACGACCCCGCCACCGGCGACGAACGCTGGCGGTGGGGATACAATCCGCAGCATCGGGACCGGCAGCGGCTCATCCCGTCGCCGACGCCGGGCGACGGGCGCGTCTTCGTGCCGCTCCTGCGGGGGTCGCGCCTCGTGGCGCTGGAACCGGCGGGCGAGACGGCCCGGGAGGCCTGGGCCCTCGGCCGACCGTCGAGCGATTCCGCCACGCCGCTTCGCTACGACGGGCGCCTGTACGTCCTCGACAGCGACCGAAAGCGCCTTCACGTGCTCGACCCGGCCACGGGCGAGGAGCGCGGCAGGGTGGACCTGGGCGGCGCCGTCTGGCGCGCCTCACCGACGGGGGCCGACGGCAAGGTCTACTGCCTGAGCGTGGACGGCGAGGCGGCGGTCCTCCGGGCGGGCGATACGCCCGAGGTCCTCGCACGCATCGACATGGGCGGTAAGAACGTCCGCTCGACCATCGCCGTCGCGGCCGGCCGGCTGTACGTCCGCACCCACGACCGCCTGTGGTGCGTGGGCGGGTAGGGCGGCAGCGCACCCGAAAAAAGACGCCAGGGTTGTCATTCTGACGAGGCCGTCAGGCCGACGGAGAATCTCGCCGTGCGCTCGTCCTTTGTCATTTGTCCTTTGTAGGTCCGCCTGGTTGCCGTTTATGGACTGTGGCGGCCTGAGAGCCGCGGGCTACGAGCCACGAGCCAAAGCGGTGCCAGGGCACCGCACTCCAAAGCGGCCTTCAGCCGCGGCGCTGTTTGTCGTTGCCGTTTATGGGGTGCGGCGGCCCGCCGCCGCTTTGCCGTTTGCCGTTGCCTGATGCCGAATCCCGAATCCCTATTGCCCGCCGTTTCGCCGGTTGCCTGTCTCACATTCCTGCTTGACATGTTCGGCGCGGCGAACTATGATTCACTGGCCGAACTCGAACGGCCCGCGCCACCGGGCCCGCTGTAAGTCATTATAAACATGGCAGATACGAAACACACCCCCGCTCTCAGCGAGAGCCTCCAGGATTATCTGGAGGCCGTCTACCTGCTCGTCCAGCGTCACGGCGTGGCGCGGATGAAGGAAATCGCCGCCCTCGTCGGCGTCGGCAAGTCGAGCGTCACGGGCGGCGTGCAGGCCCTGGCGGAGCGCGGACTCGTCCACTACGAGCCGTATCAATATGTGACCTTGACGGACGAGGGCGAGACCCTCGGCCGCAACCTCCTCCGCCGGCACCGCGTCCTGAAGCGCTTCCTCATGGAGGTGCTCGGCGTGCCCGAAGCCGAGGCCGAGACGGTCGGCTGCAAAATGGAGCACGCCATCAAGGGCGAGGTGCTCGACCGCTTTGTGCAGTTCCTCCAGTTTGCCGAGCGTTGGCCGTGTGGGGCCGGCTCGCTGGCCGAGGCGTTCGAGCAGTTCCTCCAGGAGGCGGCCGACGCCCCGCCCGAGGCAACGACGAAAGGGGAGCCCGCGTGACCTGGTTTCCCGATGAAACCGCGCAGGACGCCGTCCCGCTCGAGACGCTTCCCGACGGAACCGGCGCCCGGCTCGTCATGATCCAGGGCGGGGCCGGACTGCGGTCGCGTCTGACGGCCATGGGGCTGCGGGCCGGCGCGGCCGTCCGCGTGGTCCACAACGGCGGGCGCGGGCCGTTCGTCGTGGCGGCGGGCGAGTCGCGAATCGTCCTCGGCCGCGGCATGGCAAGGAAGGTCCTCGTCGTACCGGAGAACGGGCCGCCGCGGGGCGGCGAGACGCCCGGCTGACACGACAACGCTAACTCGTGCGCGGCGGGTACGGAGACCCGCCGCCCGCGAACGTCACGCTGCACGCGTTGACCATCCGATGGACGAGCACGCCCAATCCGCCAGGACGCACGCCGCCGACGCCGGCGCGCCGGCCGCGCCCGGCCGCGCCGTCGAGCGGTTGACCGTGGCCCTCGCGGGCAATCCAAACTCCGGCAAGACGACCATCTTCAACGCCCTGACGGGGTCCCGCCAGCACGTGGGCAACTATCCCGGCGTCACGGTCGAGAAGAAGGCCGGCGTCCGCCTCCACCAGGGCGTGTGGCTCGACATCGTGGACCTGCCCGGCACGTACAGCCTGACGGCCTACTCGACGGACGAGGTGGTGGCCCGCGAGTTCGTCATCGACGAGCACCCGGACGTCCTCGTCGACGTCATCGACGCCTCGAACCTGGAACGGAACCTGTACCTGGCCGTCCAGTTCCTCGAACTCGGCGTGCCGCTCGTGCTCGTGTTGAACATGAGCGACATTGCGGCCGCCCGGGGGTACGTCTTCGACCTGGACCACCTGTCGCACCTGCTGGGCGGGGTGCCGCTTGTGCCCGCCGTCGGCAACCGTGGCGAGGGCATCGAGGACATCCTCGACGCGACGGTCGCCGTCGCCACGCACGCGCGGCGGGAGCGGCCCGTGCCGCTCTCCTACGGGCCGGAGATCGACCGCGAGATCGCCCACCTGGCCGGCCTGTTGGAACCGGAGGCCGACCGCCTGGCCCCGCGCGAGCCGCCATGGGTGGCGCTGAAACTCCTGGAGAACGATCCCCGCATCCGCCAGCGCGTCCGCGACCAGTGCGAAGGGGGCGAAACGATCCTGGAGGCCGCCGACGCCGCCGTCCGGCGCCTGACCGGTCTCCTGGGCGATGTGCCGGAGATCGTCATCGCCGACCGCCGCTACGGCTTCATCAGCGGGGCGTGCCAGGAGACGGTCCGCTCGACGGTGGAGTCGCGGCACACGCGGTCGGACCAGATTGACGCCGTCCTGACGCACCCGGTGCTGGGCCTGCCGATTTTCCTGGGCCTGATGTACCTCGTGTTCTGGGCCACGTTCCGCCTGGGCCAGTTCCCGATGGACGGCATCGACGCGCTCTTCCAGTGGCTGGGCGCGACGGTGGGCGGCCTGTGGCCGGCCGGCAGCGACAGCCTTCTTCGCAGCCTGGTCGTCGACGGCATCATCCACGGCGTGGGGGGCGTGCTCGTGTTCCTGCCGAACATCCTCATCCTGTTCCTCGCCATCGCCGTCCTGGAGGACACCGGCTACATGGCCCGGGCGGCGTTCATCGTCGACCGGTGGATGCACAAGATCGGGCTGCACGGCAAGAGTTTCATCCCGATGATCCTGGGGTTCGGCTGTACGGTGCCGGCGATCATGGCGACGCGGACGCTCGAGAGCCGCCGCGACCGCCTGACCACCATGCTCATCCTGCCGCTGATGAGTTGCAGCGCGCGGTTCCCCATCTACGTCATGTTCGCGGGGGCGCTCTTCCCGGAGACGTGGCGGACCCCGCTCGTCTGGTCGATGTACGTGGTCGGGGCGGTGGCGGCCGTGGTGCTGGCCAAGGTGCTGCGGAGCACGCTGTTCCGCGGCGAGACGGAACCGTTCGTCATGGAACTGCCCCCGTACCGCACGCCGACGGCCAGGGGGGCGCTGCTCCATATGTGGCAGCGCGGATGGATGTACGTGAAGAAGGCGGGCACCGTGATCCTGGGCATCTCGATCCTCATGTGGGCCCTGACGAGTTTCCCCGCCCCGCCCGAACCGGCCTCCGCCGACGCCGACGCGCCGGCGGCGGCGAGCCGGCAGGCCGCCCTCGAATACTCCGCCGCCGGACGCATCGGAAAGACCCTGGAACCGGTGACCCGGCCGGCGGGGTTCGACTGGCGCATCAACACGGGCCTGCTGGGCGCCTTCGCCGCCAAGGAGGTCTTCGTTGCCCAGATGGGCATCGTGATGGCGCTCGGCGAAGAGGTCGGGGCGGAGAGCGAATCGCTCCACGCCGCCCTTCGCCGCAACTACTCGCCGCTCCAGGGCGTGGCCGTCATGGTGTTCTGCCTGCTCGGTTTCCCGTGCATGGCCACGGTCGTGGTCATGTGGCGCGAGTCCGGCTCGTGGAAGTGGGTCGTCCTCCAGTGGACCATGCTGACGGCGATGGCGTACGCGGCGGCGGTCATCGTGTACCAGGGCGGGACGCTTCTGGGGCTGGCCGGATAGAGGGCTCCGTATATCCCGCCGCCCGGATGCGCAAGGGTAGGGTAACGGGGCGAGAAGCCACGCTTCGCGCGGTGGGCAGTCCTGCCGTGCCGGAAGCCTCGCGGACGGATGTGCCACGGCGGGCCTTGTCCCGCCGTGTTTTGCGACCGGCCGGGTGCACGGCCGGGCAAGACCGGCCGTGGCACGTTCCGCGCCACCTCGCGGGTTGACGAATCGGCCGCCCGTTGGCAGAATGCGGCCGCTTCAGGGCCGGGGCCGTCGCCCGGCGGGATCCAGTCCGTTGTCAGAAGGGGACTCCGATGCGTTGCGCCGTGCTGATGTCCATGGGATTGGTGGTGGCGATGCTGCCGGCGGCCGGATGTTCCGTCGGGCCGACCGTCCTCCGGTCGAACCGCGCGGACTATAACGTGGCCGTCCAACGCAGCGCCAGCGAGCAGTTGC
>JAWODB010000253.1:0-21539 GCA_046483505.1 Phycisphaerae bacterium | reverse complement strand
CGGTCGCACGAGAACAAGACGTCCCTGGCATTCGAGCCGGCGGGCGGCGCCGGGCACGTGACGGTCCCCCTGCCGGGCGGGGGCCTCGAGAGTTTCACCCTGGAGGCGTTCGTCCGCCCGGCGGCGGGCCTCGCCGGCCGGCTCCCCGTCGCCGTCGTCACCGATACGGGCAACGCGACGACCGAGGCCGGTCTCGTCACCGACACCTCGCACAACTACACCTGGCTCGGCGCCCTGTGGCGAGGACCGGACGGCAAGGGCGACCGATGGAACGTCGGCTACTACCTCGGCTCCGGCCGCATCACCAAGGAGGCGTATTGGCGGCACGTGGCCCTCGTCTACGACGCCCAGGCCCGCCGGTTCACCTACTGGCTCGACCATTTTCAGCGCGGGTCGCAGGAGGCCGGCGACGCTTTGACATGGAACGGCGCCGCCCTCCTCATCGGCGGCCGGCCGGACGGCAACGGCTTCGCCGGCCACGTGGACGAGGTCCGCCTGACGGCCGGCGCCCTGCCCCGCACGCGGTTCCTCCGCGCCCGCGACACGCCCGCCCGCAACATCTCGTTCGAATCGAAATCCGTCGTTTACCCCGAGGACGCCGGCGCCATCGACCTGAAGCGGGCGTTCGGCGCCGCCGGCGACGGCCGGACCGACGACACCCGCGCCTTCCGCGACGCCTTCCGCCATCTTCAGAACAAGGTCCCGCTGAAGGACTACACGCTGTACGTGCCGCCGGGCGAGTACCTCATCAGCGACGAGATCCGCTGGACCCGGTTCCTGTTCGTCCACGGCGCCGGGCCCGACCGGACCGTCATCCGCCTGAAGGACCGCTGCCCCGGCTACGGCGACCCGGCGCATCCCAAGGCCGCCGTCACCGCCTCGTGGCAGGACTTCACGCCGGAGGCCACCGGCAAGGCCGGCAACGTCATGAGCAACTCCCTGCACGGCGTGACGATCGACGTGGGGCGCGGCAACCCGGGGGCCGTCGGCTTCGCCTGGCACACGAACAACCAGGGGTCCGTCGCGGACGTCGTCCTCCGCGCCGCCGACGGCAGCGGCTGGGCCGGCCTCGCCCTGGCGGACAACTGGCCCGGCCCGTGCCTGGTGCGCGACGTGACCATCCGCGGCTTCAACCGCGGCGTCTACTCCATCGTGAGCCAGTATTCGATCACCTTCCGCAACCTGACCCTTGAGGGCCAGCGCAAGGCCGGCATCTACAACCGGAACCAGATGCTCTGGATCGACGGCCTGACGAGCCGCAACCGCGTGCCCGTCCTCGACGCCGGCGGCATCGTCGTCCTCACGGGCGGACGGTTCGCGGGCGGCGACCCGTCGGTGCCGGCCATCCGCCTGCGCGGGGGGTACGGATTGTACCGCGACCTCGCCGTCCAGGGGTACGCCGGCGCCATCCATTACACACACGAGAAGAAACCGGAGGCGGAACGGACCGTCCCCGGCCCCCGCGTGGATGAGGTCGTCTTCGGCAACCGGACGAGCCTCTTCGACTCGCCGGAGAAGGGCCTCGACCTGCCGCGGCGCGACCCGCCGGACGTGCCCCGCGAGCCGCCCGAACGGTGGGTCAACGCCGCCGACTTCGCCGACCGCAAGGACGGCGACGACTGGGCCCCGGCCGTCCAGGCGGCCATCGACGCCGGCGCCCGGACCGTCTACTTCCCCAACCGGACGGTGTGCAAGGTCCGCTCGCCGGTGCACGCCCGGGCCAGCCTCGTGCGGCTGGTGGGCCTGGCGAGCGGCCTCGCGGCCCACAAGGCGTACGACGGCCACGTGCTCGTCTACGACCACCCGGACCCGAAGCACGTCCTGGTCATCGACCGCTGCCGCACGGGCCGCCTGCACCACGCCTCGCCGGGCACGCTGGTCGTCCGCGACGCGAATCCGCATTACACGAACAAGCCGGGCGCCGGGCCGCTCTTTGCCGAGGATACCCAAGGGCGGTACCGCATCCGCGAGCAGGACGCCTGGTTCTGGCAACTCAATACCGAGTTCGAGACCGGCGAAGGCGAGGCCCGTTTCGAGAACCGCGGCGGGCGGGTCCGCATCGTCGGCATGAAGACCGAGCAGAAGGGCGCCAACATCCTCACCGCCGACGGCGGACGGACCGAACTCCTGGGCGGGTACTTCTACGCCAACAGCGGCACGGGCGGCCAGCCGTCCATCATCATCCACGAGGCCGGCTTCTCCGGCACCTGGCGGAACTACTGGGCCGAATACAAACCCGTCGTCCGCGAGACGCGCGGCAGCCAGACCCGCGGCGGCGGCGAACGGTACCAGGCGCTCTTTACGGGCTACCCGGCGCGGTAAGGCGCGCAACCCGTGTGGTCCGGCCGGCTTGCCCGGGCGTGGTCGCGCACCCGTTGAGCCGGCGGCCGCAGGCCGCCGGTCGTCGACCTTCGGTCGACGGCTCAACAAGGCACGGCGACGTGTGCCACCGGCGGCTTGCCCGCCAGTGCCCCGCGACGTTGGGTACACACTGGCTGACAAGCAGCCGGTGGTACCCGGCGCTTCATACAAGACCCTTCACTCGTCGCCCTCCTCCACCCGTCGGACGTATGCGGCGAGCGGCCGGACCCGCCGGATGAACGTCGCCGACGCGATGATGCCGCCGGGCGGCGCGACCTTCCGGCCGTCGGCGCCGCGGACCGTGCCCGGTTCCGTCCACGCGCCGCGTTCGTCCATCGCCGCGATGGCGTCGCGGGCGCGGGCGGCGTCGCGGGCGGCGTCCAGGCAGTCGGGCTCCCCGGTGGCCGCCCAGGCGTCCAGGAACGCGAGGCCGACGGCCGGCGTGCCCGGCGGCTGAATCCAGATCCGGTCCGGCCCGGCCGGGCCTTCGCCCTGCCCGTGCGCGAGGTCCGCGCTGTACCGCCAGACGTACCCGCCGTGACGGGCCACCTCTTTATGGAAGAATCGGACCGCCTGGAGGAGGGCGCGCCGGGCGTCGGCGGGCGTGGGATCGGCGGCGGCACCGGCCGACGCGACGGTCGCGAGGCGCAACGCCAGAACAAGAGCGATCCAGACGGCCGCCGGCGAAACGCGACGTTCCCGGCTCATCCGCGGGCTCCGGGCGGAAAACGGTCAGGACGCGTGCGGGGTTCTCGCCTGCGCGCGGCGGGTGCCACTGGCGGCTTGTCCGCCACTGCGCCGGCGGAGCGAGGAACACCGGCTGATCCCGGCGCGCCGGGACCAGTGGCACCCCGCGTATCGACTCAGGCCGCCAACAAGGCCTAGCACTACAACGCTAAGTCGGCCATTTGCGCGGTGGGTCTGGGCACCCACCGCGATCGAAACGGCCTTTCCAGGGCTGCGCGGCGGGTATCCCTCGGCTGCGCTCGGGACAGGCTCCGACCCGCCGCGCACGAGTTAGCGTTGTAGTGCTAGCCCTCGTCGCCTTCCCGGTCGCGGTCGCGGCGCGGGCCATCCTCCTCGCCCTCGTCGTCATCGTTGTCGCGCGGGCGGTCGCCCTCTTCGTCCTCGTCGTCATCGTTGTCGCGGCGCGGGCCATCCTCGCCTTCGTCATCCGCGTCCCGGTCGCGGTCGCGGTGCCACTCGCGCTCTTCGTCTGCCTCGTCATCATCGTCGCGGTCGCGGTGCCACTCGCGCTCTTCGCCTGCCTCGTCGCCCTCGCGTTCCCGGCCGCGGCGGAGGAGCCGCTCGTACCGGGCCTGCTCCTCCTTGACCAACTGCTCGACGAGTTCCACCTGCTCGCGCTTGCCGTGCGTGCTCACGAGGCTCTTCAGGAGGCGCAGGGCCGACAGCCGCTTCAGGGCCGTGTCGACGGCGTTCTGCCAGGCGGGTCCGCGTCGGCCTTCCCGTTCGCGGTCGACCTCCCGCTCGGACAGGCGCGCGGGCGGCGGGACAGGAACGGGAGCAAACGCCTCGCCCGGTGTGGCGCGGCGGGTCGGCACCTGTCCCGAGCGAAGCCGAGGGGCACCCGCCGAGAGATCCGGCTGCCGCGCGGTGGGTGCGGAGACCCACCGCGCTCCCTGGTGGTCTTCACCTGGGCGCACGGCCGGACAAGACCGGCCGTGGCACGGGTCTTCAGATGCCCGGGCGCTCTCGACGGCCGGACGAGGCCGGCCGTCGGACGGTCCGGTACAGACCTGCGTCAGGAGCCACGCGGCGGCACCGGGGCCGACGCCGGTCGCTTCCATCGCCACGAGGAGCAGGACGGCCGCGACGGCCGCCTGCCAGATCGTCCGCCGCCAGGCCCCGCTCCGCACCCGCCACGCCGCCACGGCCGCCAGGCCGACGACGGCGGCGGCGCCGAGGCCGAGCCCGACGACGGCACGCAGCCACACGGCGGTCTCGATGGCGGGGGTCATGACGGGTCCTTCTGCTCGGCGATGAGGCGCTCGAGGCGGTCGAGTTCGTCGGCGTCGACCTCGCGGCTGGAGAGGAGGTGCCCGACCATGTCCGAGAGGCTGCCTTCGAAGACGCGGTCGAGGAGGTCGCCGGCCATCGACCCGGCCACGCGGTCCGGGTCGACGGCGGCGCGGTAGATGAAGCGGCGGCCGTCCTCGGCGTGGGTGACGAGGCCGTCGTCCTCCATGCGCCGGAGGACGGTGGCCACGGTCGTGTAGGCGGGGCGTTTGGGCCGGCCGAGGCCGCGGCGGACCTCGTCGACGCCGGCCGGGCCGCGGTCCCAGAGGACCTTGAGGATCGCCAGTTGGAGTTCGCCGAGTTGGAATCGCCTGCCGGCCGCCATGGTCGCCCTCGCGTGGGGACTCGCGTTCCGACTACGCACGTAATACTACGACTGTAGTAACAGCGTGTCCAGAAGAAAATCGGAAAATTTTCGGCGCCGCCTGTGTGGCCCGGCCGGATTCCCGGCCATTCGCTTCACTCATGGCCGGGCGTGATCACGCACCCGTTGAGCCGGCGGCCGCAGGCCGCCGGTCGCCGACCTTCGGTCGCCGGCTCAACCAGGCAAGGTGCCTCGCACCTGCGTCGCCCACGTGGGGAATAAACCGTTGCGTCCGCCGGGCGGGCGGGGTAAGTTGGATACGGCCGGCTGAATACCGGCCCGGCCGGAACGTCCGTCCCTCGCGGGCGGCGGCCGGTTGTCGAGAACCCGCCAACCCACGAACCGCGTGGCAGGAGGCAATCATGACCCATCTGACCCGTCGCCGTTTCCTCAAAGGTACCGCCGCCGGCACCCTGACCGCGCTCGGCGCGTCGCGCGTCCTCGGGGCCAACAACACCATCCGGATGGGCTTCGTCGGCCTGGGCGGCCGGGGGAGCCACTCGGCCAAGTGGTTCTCCGGCATCGACGGCGTCCGCGTGGCGGGCCTCTCGGACCCCGACGAGGGCCGCCTCGGCTCCAACAAGAAACGCTATCCGGACGCCAGGGCCGAGAAGGACATGCGCAAACTTCTCGACGACAAGACAATAGACGCCATCGTCGTCTCCACGTGCAACCACTGGCACGCCCTGGCGGCCATCTGGGCGGTCCAGGCCGGCAAGGACGTCTACGTCGAGAAGCCCGTCTCGTGGAGCATCTGGGAAGGCCGCAAGATGGTCGAGGCCACGCGCCTCGCGAACCGCATCATGCAGGCCGGCACCCAGCAGCGGTCCGACCCGATGCAGGCCCAACTCAAGGCCTGGCTCGACGAGGGGCACCTGGGCAAGATCAGGTACGTCCGGCTGAACCGTTACGGCCGGCGGGGCCCCATCGGCAAACGCAGCACGCCGCTCGAGATTCCCGACAACGTCAACTACGACCTCTGGCTCGGACCCGCCGCCGAGAAGCCCATCTACCGCAGCAAATTGCAGTACGACTGGCACTGGGTCTGGAATACGGGCAACGGCGAACTCGGCAACTGGGGACCCCACCTGACCGACGACTGCCGCAACGTCGTCTTCCGCGACCGGGTGACCCTGCCCGTGCGCTGCGTGGCGGGCGGGGGACGGCTGAAGTGGGACGACGGCGGCAACACGCCCAACACCCACTTCATCTATTTCGATACGGGCATCGTGCCGGTCATCATGGACGTCCACAACCTGCCGCGCAAGGCCGGCGAGAATGCCTCCGACGTCTACGCCAAACGCCGCACCCGCGCCTTTCTCATCATCGAGTGCGAGAACGGGTACTACGCCGGCGGCCGCGGAGGCGGGTCGGCGTACGACTCCGGCGGCAAGAAGATCAAGAGTTTCAGCGGCGACGCCGGCGGCGGGCACGCCGCCAACTTCATCAAGGCCATGCGAAGCCGCAAGGAGAGCGACCTCAACTCGCCCATCCTCCAGGGCCACTACTCCACCGCGTGGTGCCATTGCGGGAACGTGGCGTACCGCCTGGGCGGGGCGTACAGCAAGGAGGAGGCCAAGGCCCGCATCAAGGGCTACAAGCCGTGGGAAGAGGTCATCGACGAGTTCCACGCCCACCTGGAGGCCAACGAGATCGACCCGAAGAAGGCCGACATCCAACTCGGACCGGTCCTGGAGATCGACCCGCGCCGCGAGACGCTCAAGGGCGCGGCCGCCACCGACGAGGCCAAGGCCGTCTGGACGGGCCAGGACCGCGGCTGGCGGGGCGCGTACAAGATCAGGGTCTGACGCACAGGCCGCAAGCCACGTCTCGCGCGGCGGGCCACGCGGATGTGCCACGGCCGGTCTTGCCCGGCCGTGCGCGGCACCCTCCGGCTTCCGGAACGGTCGTCGACGTGCCGTCGACGGCTCAACGGTGGCAGTGTGTGAGTTTGTAGGCCGCCGCGTGCCGCGGCACAAAGCCGCAAGCCGCAGGCTGCAAGCGCCAAGCCACGGCAAGCCCGTGTGGCCCGGCAGCCCCGTTGAGCCGTCGACCGAAGGTCGACGCGGGGCGCCGGCCGGCTTCCGAACGGTCGTCGACGGCCTGGCGGTTGCAGGCCACAGCCGCCGCGCGTGGAGGGAGCCTCCCATGCTCACCCGCCGCGATTGGCTCAAGGCCGCCGCCTCCGTCTCCGGGGCCGTCCTGGCGGGGGGATGCGCGGCCGCCGGACCGCGTCCCGCGTCGGCCGCGCCGTCCGCGGCGTCCGGGGGCGACGGCCCGAAGCGGCCGAACGTCCTCCTCATCATGGCCGACGACGCCACCTGCTCCGACCTGCCGCTCTACGGCGGGCCGAACGTCGCCACGCCGCACATCGACCGCCTCGCCCGCGAGGGCCTCACCTTCAACCGGGCCTACCTCGCCGAGGCCATGTGCCAGCCCTGCCGGGCCGAACTCTTCACCGGCCTGTACCCGATGCGCAACGGCTGCTGCTGGAACCATTCGGCCTCGCGGCCGGGCACGCGCAGCATCGTCCATCACCTGGGCGACCTGGGGCACCGCGTGGGCATCGCCGGCAAGGTGCACGTGACGCCGCGCGGCTCCTATCCGTTCGAGATGGTCGGCGGCGTGGAACGCGGGTGTACGTCCCAAACGGCGAAGTTCGACCCGGCCCCGCTCCGCGACTTCATGGCCGCGAAGGGACCGTTCTGCCTCGTCGTCGCCATCACCCTGCCCCATATGCCGTGGACCGTGGGCGACGCCGGCCGCTTCCCCAAGAAGGACCTCCGCCTGCCGGGGTACCTCGTGGACACGCCCGAGATGCGGGAGGCGTTCGCCGATTACCTGGCCGAGATCGCCGCCATGGACGCGCAGGTCGGCGGCACGCTGGCGGCCCTTCAGGAAACGGGGCGCGAGGGCGACACCCTCGTCCTCTTCACCAGCGAGCAGGGCGCCCAACTGCCCGGGTGCAAGTGGACGACCTACGAGCCGGGCGTCCGGACGGCCCTGGTGGCCCGCTGGCCCGGCCGCATCCGCCCCGGCCGGCGGACCGACGCCCTCGTCCAGTACGCCGACGTCGTGCCGACGCTGGTGGAGGCGGCGGGCGGCGACCCGGCGGGCGGGCACTTCGACGGCACGAGTTTCCTGCCCGTCCTCCTCGGCCGGTCCGATACGCACCGCGAGTATGCCTATCATATGCACAACAATGTGCCGGAAGGGCCGCCGTACCCCGTCCGGTCGGTCCGCGACGGGCGGTACCACTACATCCGCAACCTGACGCCGGAGGCCACGTTCATCGAGAAACACCTGATGAGCCAGAACCACGGCCGGCGGTACTGGACCTCGTGGATGCGGGCCGCGTTCGATAAGCCGCACGCCTACCGCATGATCCATCGGTACATGCACCGGCCGGCCGAGGAACTCTTCGATACCCGCGAGGACCCGGACGAACTCGCCAGCCTCCTCGACCGCCACGGGCCGCCCCGCCAGGGCGTGGCCGACGGGGAGACGATCGCGGCCGTCAAGGCCCGCCTCTCGGCCGAACTCGACCGCTGGATGGCCGACCAGAAGGATCCCGGCGCGGCCCTCGACACGGCCGAGGCCCTCGCCGCCTCCCGCCGGGCAGCCAAGGGCAAGTAGGCGGCTCTCCCTCTCCCTTGACGGGAGAGGGCCGGGGTGAGGGTGTAGGCCGCCGGGTGCCACTGGCGGCTTGCCCGCCCGTGCGTTCCGCCTGCCTGCGGAGCGCGGCGTGCCGCGGCACAAACGGTGTCATTCCGACCGAGGGCCTTCAGGCCCGAGCGGAGGAATCTCGCCGTGGTCTTGTCCTTTGTCCTTTGTCATTTGTCATGTGTCCATTGCGATGTCACCCTGAGCGAGGCGGAGCCGAGCCGAAGGGTCTCGCCGTGACCTTGTCCTTGGTCCTTGGTCATTTGTCCATTGCGTGCGGTTGCAGT
This sequence comes from Phycisphaerae bacterium, assembly GCA_046483505.1. Classification (GTDB taxonomy): domain Bacteria; phylum Planctomycetota; class Phycisphaerae; order FEN-1346; family FEN-1346; genus BS750m-G62. Next base: position 12,827 of record JAWODB010000253.1, on the reverse strand, counting down.
GCGCTGTCATTCTGAGGAGGCCTTCAGGCCGACGAAGAATCTCGCCTTGGCCGTGGCCGTGGCCGTTGGTTCCACGTTCCGCACTCCGCATTCCGCATTCGATGGCCGGTTGCCGGTTGCCTGCCTTTTCGCCTGATGCCGCCTCCCGACTGCCGATTGCCTGCCGCCGGTCAGATTCTTTGGTAGCGTCCCAAAGGTGTAGGAAGACACGATCGCAGGAGGGCCTCGGCCTCGGCTCCGAGGCTGCCAGGGGCGTGAGAAAGCCGATTTCTGGGGATCGCGGCGGGTCTCCGCACCCGCCGCGCGACACTCATAGGCGCGCGGTGGGTGCGGAGACCCACCGCGCTTTTCCTCCGCTTGCGTTGGGCTTGGGCCGAGGGGGTCTGGGGGAGATGGAATCTCCCCCAGGGTGTGCCTCGCCTGAGCACGCGGATCGGGCCTTGTGCCGCTGCCCGCCGCTGCGGCGACGATACGTTCATTTCACGGGAACTCTCCTACACCTTTGGGACGCTACCGATTTTTTTCGTTTCCCCCTGATTTTCTCTTGACGAGCGTCCGATAAAATGGTTTTACCAAACCGTCAAAACGGTTTTTGAACGGAAGTCCAAAGCCGGAACGGCAGTCCCAAGTCGAAAGTCCAAGGTCCAAAGTCGGCAACGGCACTTCGTAACGCCGACAGCACGTCGCACGCAGGGCAGCACGTCGAGGACGGCACCATGATGGACGAACGCCACATGCCGCTGCGGCTGAGGCCGGGCGAACCCCTGAACGAATACCTCCGCCGCGTCCATGCCGCCGAACGCGACCGCGCCTTCGGCGACCCTTTCACCATCCCGCCGAAACTCTACCGGGCCAGCGAGGTGGCCCGCCACTTCGACCTGACGCGGCAGACGGTCCACAACTACGCCACGATCGGCCTCATCCGCGAGCGCGGGCGGACGCCGGGGGGCCAGCGGCTGTTCGACGAATCGGTCTTCCGCCGCCTGCACCGCATCCGGCGGCTGAAGCGGCGGTACCGGCTGCACGAGATCCGCCGGCTCCTGGAGGCCGAGGACGACGCCCTCCCGGCCGGGCACGCCGACCGGGCCGCACACGACGAAGCCCGCCCTGCCCCGACCGCCACCGAGGCACACGCGAGCGGCCCCGACCGGGCCGGCGCGACTGCGCTATCCGATACGGCCCGCGACCGCCGCGAGCCCGGCCCGACGACCGCAACCGAGGACGCCCCGCCCCATGACGCCTGAATCGCTCATCGCCGCGACCGACCCCGGGACCTTCGCCGACCCCGCCCCGATCTTCCGCCCGTCCGCCCGCCGCGCGGCCGCGGCGCCGACCGCCGCCCGCCCGGACCGCGTCGTCCGCGACGTCCGTCCCCGCGGCCGCGTCGTGGCCGTGGCGAGCGGCAAGGGCGGCGTCGGCAAGACGAACGTGGCGGTGAACGTCGCCATCGGCCTGGCGGGGGCCGGACAGCGGGTCCTGCTCGTCGATGCCGACGTGGGCCTGGCGAACGTGGACCTGGTGCTCGGCCGGCGGCCGCGGGCCCATCTGGGGCACGTCCTGGCGGGCCACGCGGACCTGGAATCGGTCGTCCAGGACGGGCCGGCGGGCATCCGGTGGGTGCCGGGCGCCTCGCATCCGGCGAACCTGGCCGCGGCCGCCGAGCCCCTCCGCGACGCCCTGGCGGACGGCCTGGCGGCCCTGGAACGGGCTCACGACCTGGTGATGCTCGATCTGCCCGCCGGCATCGGGCCGGGCGTCCTGCCGCAGGTCCGGCACGCGGACGAGATCCTGCTTGTGACGACGCCGGAGCCCCCGGCCGTCATGGACGCCTACAGCCTGCTGAAGGCGGCGGCGACGGGGGCCGACGAGCCGCTCGGCCCCGTGGGGCTGGTCGTGAACATAGTCTCGCACCGGCGGGACGCCCATCGGGTGCACGAACGGCTTGTGGCGGCGGCCCGCCGGTTCCTGAATGTCGAAATCGATTTCCTGGGCTACGTGTTCTGCGACGGACACGTGGGCCGGGCGGTCCAGAAGCAGCAGCCGGTGACCCTGGCGTATCCGCATTCTCAAGCCGCCTGGTGCATGAAACGGGTGGCCGGGGCCCTGCTGGAGGGGTCTCAGCGTCCCCGCCGGGGTCCGCGACCGGCATTTCTTCGACGGCTGGCTAATCTTTTTGGGGGGTTCGCCCGATAATACGGGATGCTGGTGCCCGGTCCGCGCGCCCGTCCGCGGCCGGAACAACGTGGGGATCCGCTCAGGAAGGGGCAGGTGATGGCCCGCTCGCCCAACGGTGTGAAGACGTGGCAACGCACGGTCCAACTCAGCGACGAGGAACTGGACGAGGCCTGGCAGGAATACTGGCGCACCGAGTCCGACGACGTGCGCAACATCCTGATCGAGCACTACTTACCGATCGTCAAGATCAACTCCGAGCGTCTGGCGTCCAAACTGCCCGACGAGGTGGAACTGGACGACCTCATCTCGGCCGGCATTGACGGTCTGCGGGACGCCATCCAGATGTTCGACGTGGAGCGCGGCGTGAAGTTCGAGACGTACTGCGCCACGCGCATCCGCGGGGCCATCCTGGACGCCCTCCGAAACAAGGACTGGGTGCCCCGGCTGGTGCGGGCCCGGGCCAATCAACTCGCCCAGAAACGCCGGCAACTGGAGGCCCGCCTCGGCCGCAGGCCCGCCGACCACGAACTGGCCCGGTTCATGGGCCTCTCGGAGAGCGAGTACGAGAAACTCCTCCGCGACGCCCACGCCGTCGGCGTCATCAGCCTGAACCGCAACTACCAGGACAACGATTCGAGCCGGGAGGTCCGCGAGACGGACATCGTGGCCGACCCGCGGGCCCAGAACCCCCTGGGGCCGGTCCATCACGAGGACGTCAAGACGCTGGTCACGAAGGGCCTGTCGACGAACGAACGGCTGATCCTGATCCTCTACTACTGGGAAGAGATGACGATGAAGGAAATCGGGGCGACGCTCGACCTCTCCGAATCGCGGGTCAGCCAGATGCACTCGGCCATTCTGGAACGGCTGCGGCAGAATCTGGACGGCCGGCGGGACGATTTCCGCTCGCCGGAGGCGTGAGGGCGGTTCGTCGTCTGTCATTGGTCCTTGGGCATTGGTCCTTGGTGTTTTGTCGCCTGCGCCCCCCGCCGGCGACTCGCGCGTCGCCGCTCGTCTCTCGAACGTCGGCGCCCCCTGACCTGCGCGGCGCGGCGTGCCTTTCGAGCCGGCCGCGGGAGCGGCCGGTCATCTTCATCTGCCCTGGCACATGCCATGCCGGATCGGGATGACCCGCTGCTCCCGCAGCGGGCTCGATGGCGCGCCGCGATCGATATTCTGAGAAAACGCCATTTCGCGCACCCCCCGAAATCGGCCGTTTTTGACCAGCCAATCGTCGATTCTGACGCGTGAGGGACGATTTCGGGGTCGAATGTTAAAATGGGTAAGGCGAAACGCGCGACTTTTGCATCGCTTTTTTCGGAAACGCGCGAAAACGCGCCAAAAATGACCCGGGAATTTCGGCTTTTTGATCCACCATCAAGGCGGCTCCATATAAATTAAAAGCGCGCTTGCGGCAGGCAACAGGGAACGGGGAACAGGCCACAGGCTCAACGGCAGGCAATAGGGATTCGGGATTGGGCATTAGGCGAGCGGCAACGACAACGGCATGCCTCACGCAACGGCGCCAAGGCGCTAAAACGGCCACGGCGGAAAGGCAACAAAGGCGGTAAACAGGTCAACGGCCACGGCGAGATACTTCGCCGGCCTGAAGGCCTCCTCAGCATGACAGCCCGCGGCTTGTGGCTCGCGGCTCGCGGCTCACAGCCCGTGGCGCGCGGCCCGTGGCTTCCTTCCGCGAGACGCGCACGGCCGGGCAAGACCGGCCGTGGCACACCCGTTTCATCCCCCAAGCGTCAGCCCAGGCGCAAGGTCCAGCGGTTCGGCTTGCCGCGGACGAGGTCGACGTCGGCGGCGGCCTCCTTGCCGGCGCCCCTGGCGGTGACGGCGTACCGGCCGAGGAATCCGCGCACCTTGGCGGTGCCGCCGGCGCCCGTCCGGACGGTCGTCTCGGTCCACCACTCGCCCTTGATGCGTTTCATGAGGGCCTCGTACGCCGGTTTGGGCGACATGTCGTTGCGCACGAGGCCCGCCGGGGCCCCCTGCCAGGCGTGGTAGTCGGAGAAGTCCCACCACGTAATCGCCTCCACGGCCGGGTGGGAGAAGAGCATCGTATAGAATCGGACGACCTCGCGGGCCTGCCACGCCTCCCGCTCCGGGTCGGTCTTCCACTCGTTCCGCGGGAGTTTCCATCCCTGCTTGCCGGAGAGGACCGTCGTCTCGGTGAAGTGCAGCGGCACGCCGAAGCGGGCGAACCGCTCGCAGACGGTCCAGATCTTGCGGGTCGGCCATACCCCGCCGTGCTGATGGCTCTGGATGCCGATGACGTCGTAGAGGCGGCCGCCCTGGTCGTCGACGAGCCCCTCGATGACCTTCTCGTACGCCGGGTCCGTCCGGTAATCGTTGATGAGAAGCGTGGCGTCCGGGTTCGCCTTCCGGGCGTGGCGGAAACACTGGCGGGCGAACTCGACCCGGCCGACCTCTTTCCACATGCGGGTGTGCTTCGGGGCGCGGCGTTCGGCGAACTCCTTCCGGTCGAAGTGGGTGGCCTCGTTCACGACGTCCCAGGTGTCGATGAGGCCGCGGAAGCGGGAGACGCAGTCTTCGATGCGGTCCATCTGGAGGCGGCGGATCGTCTCCGGGTCGTCCGGCAGCCACCGCGGGTCCGCGTGGTTCCAGGCGAGCGGATGGCCCTTGCGGGCGATGTGCTTGCCGGCGCACCAGCGGGCCACCTGCTCGGCGTACTCGTGCCGCGGCTTGCCGCGCTCCCGCTCGTACGCGGACCAGTAGAAGGCGATGGTGGCGAAGTTGAGGAGCGAGTCGAACCGCCGGCGGTACGGGTCCTCCCGCTGCTCGGGCAGGCGGCCCCACTTGTAGATGTTCGAGCCGAACAGGAAGGCGTGCCGCGTCTGCCGGACGCGGACCTCCGCCCCGGCGACGGGTTTGCCGGCGGCATCGACGACGCGGACCTCGGCGTCGGCCTTGCGGCGGGTCTCGATCCGGTCGGGGGCGGAGGCGAGGAGGTCCTCGTCCGACGGGGCGCCGGCCCCTGCCCGGCCGGTGGCGAGAAGGGTCGGGACGAGGGCGGTGGCGGCGGTGGTTTGCAGGAAGCGTCGGCGGTTCATGGCGTTGGTCCTTGGTCCTTGGTCCTTGGTCCTTGGTCCTTGGTCACTTGTCATTCGTCATTTGTCATTTGTCATTTGTCCGGAGTTGAGCGTCCATTGTCAACGGAAACGCGCCGGCCAAGGCCGGCGGCTGACTGTGCGCCGCGCCGCGTGCCACGGCCGGGCTTGTCCGGCCGTGCTCTGCGAAACGCAACAGCGCGCGGCCCGCGCGGTGTGTGGCCCGGCCGGTCTTGCCCGGCCGGGAAGGTGCGCCCTGACGCCTGCACGACGTTCGAGGCGGCGCGCGTCGTTGTCGTCAATCCGCAATCCGAAATCCGAATTCGCTTCAACGCGCCGGCCAAGCCCGGCGGCTAACTGTGGCGCGCCGGAGCGCGGTGGGTACGGAGACCCACCGCGCTCACGTGTGCCCGAAACGTTCTTGCCACCGGCGGGGCGGCGTGTTTAGACTGGCCGGCCGCGAACGCGGCCTCCGCGGCCCGAGCAAGGAGCCGACCTCATGCCCGCCGACACCGAAGCCCTCTACGCCGAACGGTTCACGCGGTACACGACGGCGATGCGGAACGGGAAGCCGGACAAGGTGCCCATCCGCCCGTTCGTCGCGGAGTTCACCGCCACCTACACCGGCCGGACCTGCCAGGAGGTCACCCACGATTACACCCAGGCGTTCGACGCCGTCATCGAATGCTGCCGCGACTTCGACTGGGACGCCGCCGTCGCCAACATGGTGTACGTCTGGAGCGGCCTGACGGAGGCGGTGGGGCTGGAGTATTACGGCGTGCCGGGCATCCACATCGGCCCGCAGACGGGGTTCCAGTACCGCGAGCCGCCCGAGGAGGCGGCGTTCATGCGGCCGGAGGAGTACGACGCCCTCATCGAGGACCCCACGGGGTACCTGCTCAACGTCTGGCTGCCGCGCGTCTCCCGCGACGTGGTCCCGCCCGGCGAGCCGAACACGACGCGCAGCAGCCTCTCGTTCCTGAAAGGCGGCATGGCGACGCTCCAGTACTTCACGGCCCTGGGGGGGCAGGTGCAGCGGATGCGCGAGGAGACGGGCACCGTCAACGCCCTGGCGGGCATCCTGAAGGCGCCGATGGATATCCTGGCGGACAAACTCCGCGGGTACCTCGGACTCGTGGACGACGTGCTGAACCGGCCGGAGAAGGTGAAGGCCGCCTGCGAGGCCCTGGCGCCGCATCTGGCGCACGTGGCGGCCACCAGCGCCGACCCATCCAAGCAGGTACCCATCACGATGTGGATGCACCGCTCGTGCGTGCCGTTCTTCTCGTTCGACCACGTCCGCGACATCCACTGGGCCACGCTGAAACCGATCATCGAGTACCTGAGCGGCGAGGGCTGGCAGGTCATGTTCTACGCCGAGGGCAAGTGGGGACATCATCTCGATACGTTCGCGGAACTGCCCGACGCGTCCATCATCTACCACTCGGACCGCGACGACATCTTCGAGGTCCACCGCCGCCTCGGCGAGAAGTTCTGCATCTCCGGCGGCGTGCCGAACGACATGCTGGCCTTCGGCACCCCGGACCAGGTCCGCGAGCGGTGCAAGGCCGTCATCGACGGCGTGGCCGGGAACGGCGGGTTCATCATGGACGCCGGGGCCATCATCCAGAACGACGCCAGGCCCGAGAACGTGCAGGCGATGACGGAGTTTACGCGCGAGTACGGCGTGTATTAGTGCGAGCGACAGCGAGCGACCGCCGACAGTTAGCCGCCGGCCTTGGCCGGCGCGTTGCACCGATTTCGGATTGGCGATTTCGGATTTCGGATTGACGACAACGACGTGCGCCGCGGGCGTCGGCCGGGCTCGGCGGCGCGCGGCGAGGCCCATGTTCGCCGGCCCGCCCGCCTCCGGCGGGTAAACTTGCGGGCCGCGCGCCGTTCGATAAGAGGAGCGCAAACCATGCTCAAAGAACCGGACACCCCGCACCAGCGGCCGGGCGTGTGCATCCCGTGGGAGGAGAAGGTCGAGGAGATGCCCGACCTGACGGGCGACGAGGCCCTCGCGCGCCGCGTCTGGGAAGAGGTCGACGCCCTCGCCTACACGTACGTGTGGCACATCCTGGTGTCGTTCTGACAGAAAGTGCCTGAGTACCTGAGTGCCTGAGCAAAGGCAACGGCACAAGCGTCGGGACCACGTCGAGGCGAACAGAACCGCCCGTGTTCGCCGGCCCGCTCGCGGGCCGCGCGCCTTCTCCCACAGGCCGCCGGCCTTGGCCGGCGCGTTATTATCGAACGGCAAAGCGGCGGCGGACCTCACGTCTCCTCCGGCACCGTCTCGATCTTCTCGGCCAGGTCGACGAGGCGGTCGATGAGGGGCTTCGCCCGCTGGACCACGTCAATCTCGCCCAGGCTCTTCGGCTCGTACGGCCCTTCCACGTAGACCACGCCCGCCGACGACACCTCCAGCGACCCCGGCTGCTGGAGGATGTGCGGCTTCTCGTCCGCGAACGCCAGGAGCGCCCGGCGGGCGGCGGCGTCGAGGTGTGGGACGATGCGGTCCTCGTCCTCCCCCTGGACGCGGAACCGCGCGTCGAAATCCTCGTCGCCGGTCTTGTAGTCCTGGCCCCAGAAGAGGCCCAGGGCTTTGGCCAGCCGGATCGGCCAGCCTTCCTGCGACACATGCATCCGCGTCGGAATGTCGTCGGCGAAGAAGACCGCGAGGCGCAGGTAGCCGGCTTCCACCACCCGCGTGAGGCCCGGCACGGGCTGGGCGGCCATGACGTCGTTCGCCTGGTCGATCCGCACGAGGTGCCGGCCGTGCATCGCCCGGTACTCTTCGGCCTCGTGGTTGGGCGTGAGGTTTTTGAGTTCGGCGTTCATGCGGTCGACCTCGCCCTTGTCGAGGAAGAACCCGCCGCAGGAGGGGCACCAGTCGAAGATGATGTCGGAGAGGCGCAACAGGTTGATCTTGCGCATCGTCGTGTCGGGGCACCGGGAGCATGGGCGCTCGGGGAAGCGGTCGCGGTGGACCTCCTCGTCGACGGAACAATACTCGATATCGCCATGCATCCCGGTGGCGAGCGCGTTCAGTTCGCCGCTGTCGAGCCACACGCCGCCGCAGGACGGGCAGACGTCGACGGCGAGGTCGCGCTTGGCGTCGCGCTGCATGGAGGTGCCGCAATTCGGGCATTCGAGGGCTGCCATCGCCGCTCCTTCCTTCGTCTGATGGCCATGAAAGCGCCGCGGGGGCAGGATAGCCGGTGGCGACGGGAAGTCAAGCGCCCGCCCTTCACTGGCGCACCTCGCAGGTCACCTCGCCCTTGCCGATGTTGCCCCCGCGGTCGATGACGAGGACGCGGACGCGGCACGTGCCGGGCTTCAGGGGTTGAACGGGCAGGGTGGCCGACAGGTCGGCCTCCCGGCGCGGCCCCGTACGTTTTGCGCGGTGGGTCTCCGTACCCACCGCGCTTGACGGCGCCTTTGCGGCGCTGCGCGGCGGGTGCGGAGACCCGCCGCGCCCAATTCGACGACCCCCGTTGCGCCTCAAATCCCGCCCCCCCACGACGCTGTCCATCTCGCGGAGGAAGTAGACGGCGGCAGCGAGGCCGCGGTCGTCGGTCGCGCGGCCGGCCAGCGGCACCTCCGTCGCGCCGGCGGCGAGCGGCGCGGCGGGCGGCTCCAGCCGGACGACGGGCGGCTCGGTGTCCGCGAGGTCCGGGTCCTCCGCCAGGAACGGCGAGTGGGCCAGCAGCCGGGCGTTGGCCGGCGAGAAACCGACCGGCTCCCGCGGCGGCGGGCCGACGTAGTTGCGGCGGAGGTTCCGAAACCCGTTGCCCATGACGTACCGCCCGTCCTCGCGATGGTCGTGCACCAGGCCGAAGGCGTGACCCAGTTCGTGGGCGACGGCCCCGAAGCCGTCCTCGATGAACTCGAAGCGGGGCGAGTCGGGCCGGCCGTGGCCGAGGGCCGTCCGCCCCCGGATGGGCGTCTCGTCGGCCAGCAGCCGCAACTGCCCCTCGACCGTGGTGGCGCAGAAGTCGTCGCGCAGAATCCAGGCGGAGAAGAGTCCCGCCCCGCCGCGCGACGAGAAGCGGCACCCCAGGGCCACCCCGCCGCGCCATTCGAAGCGGGCCGGCCCGTCGTCGTACGTCTCCGCAACGATGACGTCCACGTGCCGGTCCCGCGGGCCGAGGGCGGCCTCGACCTCCGGCAGGACCGTCCGCCACTGCCGCAGGAACGCGAAGTCAGGGTCCCCGCTGTAATGGGCGGCCGGGTGCTTGCCGCGGACCAGGTGGACGGCCGGCCGGCCGGCACCGTCGAACTCGACATCCAGGCCACGCGTGGCGTAACCGTGGCGGCGGAGGTCGCACCGGTAGAGGTCCGCGACGAACGTGGCCAGGACGGTAATCTTCTCGCGCCACGCCCGCACGGGCTCGCGGTCGGCGGGCACGAAGTAGGCGAGGCGGACCTCGTGGGCCCGGCCGAGGTCCCGCAGGGGCTCGGGGGCGCGGACGGCGGGGGGCGCGGCCTGGGGCGCTTCGGCGGCCGGCGCCGCCGCGGACGCAACCGTCACGGTCCACGCGACGAGGGCGAGGAGGGTGGCAGCGCGGCAGGCGCCGGCTCGGACGGCACCCGCTCCGCTTCGAGGCTTCGCCCTACCGGGCTCCGCCCGCGCAAGCCGCGTCGCGGCGAAACGGGCGCGCGCCACGGTTGCCGATGCTCGGACGCGCCGGCCAAGGCCGGCGGCTAAATGTAACGACTTGTTCGTTGCCGTTGTTGTCGTCACCTGTTGCCTGATACCTGATGCCGATTGCCTGTCGTTGGCATTGTACGGCCCCCGGGGCCGGGCGTGGCCGTTTTTCCGGGGCACGGGCCTGCAAGAAGCGTTCGCGGTCCGGCCGGTTTTCGCGTATAATACAGTGGCGGAATTACTCTTCTGGGCCAAGGGGAAACCCGCAACTGCCAACGGAGGCCCGCATGCGACACATCCGACGGGCCGTGTGCCTGGTGGCCGTGGCGATGCTGGCGGCATCGGCGGCCGAGGCGTGGGGGAGGGTCGAGTCGCATACGCTCGGCCCGGACTTGCCGCCCCATCCGATGCCGGGGTGGGTGGTGGCGCCGCCGGCCTTCTGGACGCGCCAGATGGAGCCGGTCCGGCCGGAGAATGCCCCGGCCCCATCGCCCGCGTCGCGTAATCCCCTCACCATGCCGGACGACGCCCGCAAGGCCATCCGGCTGGCCCAGGACGGCCAGTGGGCCGAGGCCGCCAGGCTGGGCCAGGCCGTCCTCGAGCAGCCCGAGAAGAAGATCAACGCCTACACCCGCGATTACGTGGCGAACGCGACGGCGTGGGCGCTGGTGCATCTGAACAACCGCAAACGGGCCCGGCAGATTCACACGGCGACGGCCGCCCAGATGCCCGACCCGGCGGTCGCCCATTACCATCGGGTCGCGGCCGTGACGCTCCTGAGGAGCACGAAGCGGACCGAGGACCTCTGCGATCCCACCGTCTACGTGGCCGAACGCCGCAAGCATCTGGCGCCCCGCTACAAGGAGTTCTCGAAGGCCCTCGACATGGCCGGCCGGTCTGAGGCCGTCCGGGGCCGGCTCACCCAACTCCGCCGCGCCTACGGGCAACTGCGGCTCGTCTACGCGACCGACGCCGAACTCGGCCGGAAAGTGCTCCAGGAACAGTACCGGCCGGCCGTCGACGCCCTCCTCGACACGCTGGCGGCCGACGGCCTGAAACGCGGGGGCGCCATCCGCGACAGCCTGAACCGCGCCTACAAGAAGGTGATGGAGGCGGAGTCGTTCCCGGACTGGAACTACATGGTCCAGCGTATGTGGGGCGAGGTGGCCACCGTCAAGCAACTCTGCCGCGTCCATCAGCACCTGGCCAGGATGGGTCTGGCCACGGCCGGCCGGGCCCGCGGACCGTTCGAGAACGCCCACCGGCTCCTGTTCTGCCAGGGGGCGAGTCATCTCGTCTGGCAGCCCGTCGGGTTCGCCCGGATCGTGAACGGGGTGTCGCAGAAGGATATCCGCCGCCGCGTGGCCTGGCAGGAAACGCTCGTCACGCCGCTCGGCGCCTCGGCCAGCGAGCACAGCAACCAGTCGAACCAGGGCTGGCAGCGAATGGGCAAGATGCAGAAGATGACCGGCGACGACTGGCAGAAGATGGACGGCGACGCCTGGGACAAGATGGACGGCGACGCCTGGGACAAGATGGACGGCGACGGCTGGGACAAGATGGACGGCGACGGCTGGAACAAGATGGACGGCCGCGGGTGGAGACGCTGAGGCGGCTCCCTCCGGCCGAGCGGCCGCCTCCCTCCCGCCTCCCACCCCCGGCAGCCGGCGCGGCGGCCCGCCGACGCTTCCCTGGGGAGAACGCGCGTTGAGCCCAAGGACCCGGACCGTTCTGCTGGCCGTCCTGCTCGCCACCCTGCCGGCGGCGGCGCTCGGACAAGTCACCTCGCACTGCCTTCCCGAGTCGCGGCCGGCGGGCATGCTTCCGTCGCGTCTCCTGGACACGCCGCCGGTTCATGCCCGAGAGGTCTCCCTGCCCCTGGTCCACGAGCAGAAGAACGAGGCCCCGTCGGAGGCGTCCGACGCCGAAATCCGCCGCCTGCTCGGCCTCAAGACGGAAACGGTTGGCCGGCCCGACGCGACGAGCCTCTCGGCCATGGTGCCGGAAGCCCGCCGCGTCGTGGAGCAGGCCCGGTCCGGGGCCCACCGCGCCGCCGCCGAGGCCGGCGACCGCCTGCTCCGGTCGGCTTCCGGGCGTTTCGGCGACTACACGTGGGATTACGTGGGGAGCGCGACGGCGTGGTCGCATCTGCAATTGGGCCAGGCGGGGGCGGCCGCCACCGCGCACGGGCTGGCCGCCGGCCACATCCGCGATCCCGACGTCACGACGTACCACCGGATGGCGGCGGCGGCGATCCGCGAGGCGGCCGAGTCGCCCGGCGGCGCGGCACGCCTGAAGGACCCCGCCGCCTGGAACGAGGCCCTCCGCGAGCAACTCGTCGACACGCTCAAGACGTTCCGCGAACGCGTGGAACTGGCGGGGTCCGTGCGGTCGGCCACGCGGCGGCTCGACAACCTCCGCCAGGCGTACAAGCAGATGCGGATCCTCGAGGCCGCCGACCCCGACCTCGCCCGCGAGAAGGCCGTCCCCGCCTTTCGCGAGGCCGCCGATACCCTCTGCACCGAGTCGATCCCCGAGATCCTCGACGGCGGACGGAAGATGCACGACCGCCTGGCCCAACTCCGCAAGACGCCCATCAAGGGCGTGGACTGGGGCCTCTGGTGCCGCCTCGTCAGCCGACTGTGGGACACCGTCCGCGAGGCCAAGCGCGTCTGCCGCGCCCACGATTACCTGCGGCGGCTGGGGCTGGCGTCGTCGCGCGAGTCCGGACGCCTGTTCCGGGAGGCGAACGGTCTGCTGTTCGCCCCCGGCAGTCGGCGGAAGATCTGGAACCCGCGCGGGGGACTGCGCGGGGCCTATTCCCGCGACATCCGCAAACTCATCCCGTACGACGAGACGCTGATCCGGCCGATGTAGGGGCCGGGCGCCGCGCCGCGATACCTGCCCGCCCCCTTCCGCCG
>JAWODB010000089.1:0-2896 GCA_046483505.1 Phycisphaerae bacterium | reverse complement strand
GGCCGAGGCGTCGGCGTCCTCGTCGGCGTCGGCGTCGTCGCCGGGTTCCTCCGCCTTCGCGTCGTCGGGCGGTTCCGGTTCCAGTTCGGGCACGGGGTGGCCGGTCTCGTCCTCGTACCAGCGGTGCCACGCCTCGATGATGGCCTTCCGCTCGTCCTCGTCGGCGAAGTGGAAGCCGCGGTCGATGCCGGTTACCCGGTGCAGGGCGGTGGCGGCCATGAAGCGGACGCCCTCGTCCTCGGAGTCGAGCAGGCGGATGAGGTCGTCCGTCATGGAGGTCTTCTTTTCGCGCGCGATGCGGGCGATCATCGCCGCCTGCATCCGCGGATCGTCCTTGCGGAGCGTCCGGCGGGCCGCCTCCTCCGACAGGCACCCGCCGGCGAGGGCGCAGGCGGCCGGCAGGCACGCGGCCAGCGCGATGAGGCTCCTGGGCGGCATCGGATCGGTTCCCGGCCCTTGCCGGCCGGGACCCCCGGCCGACGGTGGGCCGATTATACTCGGCCCCCGGCGGGCGTGCCAAACGATTTCGCACGCCTCGCCCACCCCGTTGCCTTCCGCCCGCGCCGTATGGTACAGTGCTCCCGAGCGGGGGCCTGTCCGGGCAGGCTCCGAGAGCGGCCGGGCCGGCCGGGCCCGGCGGGAGCAGGTGTCCATGAGCATTGCACGCGGCTTCAAGCGCTCGTTCCTTCGCGGCCTGGCGGTCCTGCTGCCGGCGCTGCTCACGTTCATCGTCCTGGCGTTCGGCATCTCGCTCCTGCACACCTACGTGGGACGCTACGTCAACGTGGCCGTCAAGTACATCCTCCACTGGTCGACGGGCTTGGAGATGACGTGGATCAACGCGTGGTACGACCGGTACTGGCTCGGGGCGCTGGGGGTGCTGGTGGCCATCGTCGGCCTGGCCGTCGGCGCCTACTTCGTGGGGACGTTCATCGGGAACCGGCTCGTCAAGTTCTTCGATGCGTCGATGACGCGGATGCCGGTCCTCCGCCGCATCTATCCGGGCGCGAAGCAGGTCTCGGAGTTCTTCTTCGCCAGGAAACAGGTCGAGTTCCGGCGCGTGGTGGCCATCGAGTACCCGCGGCGCGGCCTGTGGTCCGTCGGCTTCGTCACGGGCCGCGGCCTGAAGGCCATTACGGACCACACCGAACAGGAGATGCTGACCGTCTTCATCCCGTCCTCGCCCACGCCCGTGACCGGCTACATCGTGACCGTGCCGAGGCGCGAGGTCATCGACCTCGACGTGACGGTCGACCAGGCGTTCCAGTTCAGCCTCTCGGGCGGGGTCATCGTGCCGCCCGGCGAGCGGCTGGAGTCCTGGGAGGTCGCCCAACTCGTCGAGAGCGCGGCGGCCGCGCAGGCCGCGACCGACACCGACGCCGACGAGACCGCAACGCCCGAGACCGAAACGCCCGAGACCGAATCGCCGCCGCCCGAGCGCGACATTTAGCCGCCGGGCTCGGCCGGCGCGTGTCACCGCGCACACGTGTCACCGCGCACACGCGCGGTGTCCAGTCCTGGGCACCGCGCATCCGGCGGCGCGGCGGGCAGGACTGCCCGCCGCGCACGGCGGAAGCGGCCGGATATCTTCATCCGCCGTGGCACGTGCCATGCCGGACGAGGATGACCCGCTGCTCCCGCAGCGGGCTCGAACAGCGCCACGCGCCCAACGAAACCGTCATCGCACCGAACGAACCCCCATAAAGGAGTTGCCCATGTACGTCGGACGCATCGTCGCCGTCGGCCGCACCCCCGAAGGCCGCAGCGCCGTCATGTACCGCGTCTCGTCGCGCTCGTTTCCGAACCGGCGGACGGTCGAGACGCCCCGGGCCCTGGCGGTCGTCCCCCGCGAGGGACACGAGAGCGACCTCTCGAAGAACCCGTACATCGCCTACAACTGCCTGCGGCTGGCCGGTGACGTGGCCGTCGCCACCAACGGCACGCAGACCGACCCGATTGCCGAGAAGGTCGCCGCCGGCATGAGCGTCCGCGACGCCATGGTCCAGGCCCTCATCACGCTGGATTACGAGAAGGACGATTACAACACGCCCCGCATTGCGGTGGCCGTCGCACGCGGGGCCGACGTGGGCTGGGGCGGCATCGTGCGGCACGACGGCCTGCACGTGCGGGCCCTGCCGCTCCAGAACGGCCGATGCGTCTACTTCGCCACCTACGAGATCGCCGACCCGCGCGAGGAGACCGCCGGCGCCTTCGAGGCCGCCACCGCCGAGGAGGCCGCCCGGTGGGTCGTCACCGGCGGCCCGTTCGCCGACCTCGAAAGGGGAGTCTGCAGCGCCGCCGCCGTCGAGACCGACGACGGCTTCGCGACGGCCGGCTATACCGTCGAGGTGGAGTAGGGCGGGCGGCCTGCGGCCGCAATGTTCAATGCTCAATGTCCAATGACCAAGGAGGCCTTCGGCCTGTGGGAGCCGTTCTCCCTCTGCCTTGACCGGAGAGGGCCGGTATGAGGGTGAGGCCCGTCGTTCCCCGTCGTTGCGGCAGAGGGCCCCGCGCCCCGAGCCGCGAAATGTTGTCATTCCGACCGAGGCCCTTCAGGGCCGAGCGGGGGAATCTCGTCGTGGCCGTTCGGTGTCTCCCGCTTTCGGCCGTTTGTAAAGGTGCCTGACACCGCTGTCGTTTGTCATGGACGCGCCGGCCAAGGCCGGCGGCTAACTGTGGCCCGCCTTGCGCCGTTGTCGTGGTCGTTGCCGTTGACTTGCCTTTCTGGCGTTGCTGTTTTGGCGCCTTTGCGTGAGGCTGCCTTTGTCGTTGCCGTGGGCGTGGGCGTGGCTGTTTTTGCCTTTGCCCGTTGCTGATCGCCGAGTGCCCGCCGTTCATCGCGCTTTTAATTCATATCGCCTGCCGTCGATGCTTCGAAAAAAGGCGCGCGTTCGGG
>JAWODB010000347.1:0-3480 GCA_046483505.1 Phycisphaerae bacterium | reverse complement strand
CGGCTCCCAGAAGCGGTACCGTGGAATCGGTAATGGTGTCTGCAGGCGACCAGGTCAGGCCGGGACAGCTTCTGGTCAAGCTGGCGGAGGAAGAAAAAGAAGAACAAACGCAAGGACCGCCAGGACGCCGTCGCGGAGGCGTGCGGCTGCGGCGGCCCCCACGTCGGACCGCGCCTCGCCGACGCCCAGGCGGACGGTCACCCGGTCGCGGACCTGCGCCTCGGCCTCGCGGCGGGCGCGGTCGTAGGCGGGGTCGGCACCGTACGCGCAGGCGTCGAGGAACCAGAGCAGGGCGGCGCCGGGCCGGCCCGCCCGGAGGGCCTCCCGCCCGAGGGCGTGGACCGCACGGGCCAGCACCTCCCGGGCCCCGGCGTGGGCGCGGAGGAGCGCCAGGGCGGCCTCGGCCTCGCGGACGGCGTCGCGCCGGCGGCCGTCGCGGAAGGCCTCGGTGGCGCGGCGATGGGCGGCGTCGGCCTCCGCCCGGCGTGCCGTGGCCTGCTCCAGGGTCGCCTCGGCCTCGGCGAAGGTCGGCCAGACGTCCAGGGCCCGGCGAGCCGCGGCGACGGCCCGGTCGAGGTTCCGGGCACGGAGGAGGCGGGCGGCTTCGGCGTGGACCTCGCGGGCGCGGGTGAGTTGGCCCGCGGCCCGGTGCCGCTCGGCCCGGGCAGGCAGGTGGTTCGGGTCGGCACGGACGGCCCGGCGGAAGGCGGCCAGGGCCTCGCCCCAGTGTTGCTGCGCCGCGTGAGCGAGACCGTCGCGGTAGGGCGCGGCGGCGGGGGAGTCGGCGTCCGCCGGTGCCTCGAGCGAGGCGAGGGCGGCGGGCACGTCGCGGTTCGACGGGTCCAGCGTCCGGGCGTGCTCGAGGTCGGCCCGGGCGGCGGCGAGATCGCCCCGGTCGGCGGCCTCCAGGGCGCGGGCGTGGCGGGCGCGGGCCGCCTCGCGCAGGGCGCGGTCGCGGCCCCGGCGGGCCGCGTCCAGGTCCGGCAGGATGGCGAGGGCGGCGTGGAAGCGGCGGGCGGCCTCCTCCCAGCGTCCGGCAGCGGCGAGGCGGCGGCCGGCCTCCTCCGCGGCGTACGCCCGGGCCCGCGAGAGACGCGACATGAACTGCGGGTCCTCGCCCAGTTTCGGCTCCCGGGCCAGCGCGTCCTCGAAGCACCGGACGGCCTCGGCGTAGCGGCCGGTCTGAAGCGCCTCCTGGCCGCGCTCCAGGAATTTCTCGACCTCGCACCCGGCCAGGAGGACGGCGACCAGCAGGCTGAGCCCCAGCGTCAGGCGGCGTCGCATGGCGGTCCCTTTCGTGCTCGGAGGCGCCGGGAGGAGTTGTCACCGGATTGGACGCCGGCCGTGACGGCCTATTCGCCAGGTAAGCGGGCAGCCTGGCCGGCCGATGGCGAGGTCATCCTGAGGCCCGAAGGGCCGAAGGATCTCGCCGTGGCCGTTGCTTTTCTCTTGTTCTCAAGGCGAGATTCTTCGCTCGCTCCGCTCGCTCAGAATGACAGCCTTGCACGTACGGTGCGACGCGCGGACGGCGTTTGCGTTGACCCGCCCGGCCTGCGGCGATACAGTGGCCCGGCGCACCGGTCCCGGACGGAGGGCGAGCCATGAAAGGCGTCATCCTGGCGGGCGGTCTCGGCACCCGCCTCTTTCCGCTCACCAAGATCACCAACAAGCATCTGCTGCCCGTCTACGCGAAGCCGATGATCTATTACCCCATCGAGTGCCTCGTGACGGCGGGCATCACGGACATCATGATCGTGACGGGCGGCAACGCGGCCGGCGACTTCATCCGCCTGCTGGAGAACGGCGAGGCGTTCGGCCTCTCGCGGCTCCATTACGCGTACCAGAAAGGGGAGGGCGGCATCGCCGAGGCGCTCGGCCTCGCGCGCGAGTTCGTCGGCGGCGAGAAGGTGTGCGTCGTCCTCGGCGACAACATCCTGGAGCGGACCATCCGGCCGGCCGCCCTCGCGTTCGAGGCCCAGGCCGAGGGCGCGAAGATCTTCCTCAAGGAGGTCGCGAACCCCGAGGCGTACGGCATCGCCGAGACGGACGGCGACCGCATCGTCCGGATCATCGAGAAGCCCAAGCGGCCGCCGACGAATCTGGCCGTCATCGGGGTGTACATGTATCCGCCGGACGTGTTCGAGGTGATCGAGCACCTGGAGCCGAGCGCGCGGGGGGAACTCGAGATTACCGACGTCAATAACCACTACGTCGAGGCGGGCACGATGACGTGCGAGGTGGTCGAGGGCTGGTGGGCCGACGCCGGCGAGTCCATCGACACCTACCTCGCCGCGGCGAACCGGGTGGCCGAGGGTGGGGCGAATCAGCCGTAGGGGCCGCTAGCCCCCGAGCCCGCCGCGGAAGCGGCGGGTCATCACCATCGGGCTTGGCACGTGCCACGGCGGATTGGGATGACCGGCCGCTTCCACGGCCGGCTCGAACGGCGCACGGCCGGGCAAGGCCGGCCGTGGCACGTTCGTCGATGACGCTTACTGGGCCGTGTAGAAGTCCTTCATTTCCTCCAGGCTCTTCGGCTCGTAGTCACTGGCGTGGCCGGCGGTGCCGAAGTCCTTCATCTTCGAGGCGATGAGTTTCGCGAGGGCCTCCCGGGCCGGGCCGAGGTATTTCCGCGGGTCAAAGACCTCCGGCTTCTCGGCAAAGACCTTGCGGATGGCGCCGGTCACGACGAGCCGGCCGTCGGTGTCCACGTTGATCTTCTGGATGCCGCGCGTAATCGCCTCCTGGATGGACGCGATCGGCACGCCCATGGCGCCCGGCATCTGGCCGCCGTACTTGTTCACCTCGTCCACCAGGTCCTTCGGCACGCTGGAGGAGCCGTGCATGACGAGGGCGACCTCCGGCACGCGCTTCCGGCACTCGGAGATGAGGTCCAGGGCCAGGACCGGTTCGGTCTTGAACTTGTAGGCCCCGTGGCTGGTGCCGATGGCCAGGGCGAGGGCGTCGACGCCGGTCTTCCGGCAGAACGCCTCGACCTCGTCCGGCTCGGTCAGGAGGACCTTGTCGGTGGCGGTGTCTTCCTCGATGCCGCCCAGGGTGCCGAGTTCGCCCTCGACGCTCACGCCGCGCTCGTGGGCGTAGTCGACGACTTCCTTCGTCACACGGACGTTGTCCTCGAACGAGCGGGCGGGGTGTTTGCCGCTCTCGGTCTTCTGGTCGTAATCGATGGACCCGTCGATCATGACACTCGTGAAGCCGATCGAGATCGCCTTCTTGCACAGGTCCAGGTTCGGCCCGTGGTCCAGGTGCAGGGCGATGGGGAGGCCGGGGTTGTCCTCGACGGCGGCCATCATGAGGTGCTTCAGGTACGTGAAGTTGGTGTACTGGAGGGCGCCGCGCGAGGCCTGGATGATCAGGGGCGAGGCGGTCTCGCTGGCCGCCTGCATGATCGCCTGGATCTGTTCCATGTTGTTGACGTTGTAGGCGCCGACGCCGTACCCCCCGGCACGGGCCTCGTCCACG
>JAWODB010000138.1:0-16277 GCA_046483505.1 Phycisphaerae bacterium | reverse complement strand
CTCGATGTCGCCGAGGGTCCGCAGGGTCCGGGCCGGGTCGGGGTTCAGGACGACGCCGGTGACGTGCGGGGGGGTGGCCTGGTTGGCGGCTCCCGGCGTGCCGCCGTCGTCGGCGCTCGCCCCCCAGTGGGTCGGGTCGTTCGCGTAGAGGGGCGGCCCGATGCGGTCCAGCGAGGGGCCGAGGCCGTCCGGATCGGTCGGCCACGGGGCCGCATCGTTATAACTCACCTTCTCGATCTCGATGTACGGGACGTACGGCGCCGTCTGACCGGGCGGCGGGGTCTTCGTCTCGGGCTGACCCGGACGGGACAGCGCGACCCGCTCGCCGCCGTTGGAGAGGCGCGTGTCGTTCTCGAACGGGCCGTAGATCGGCACCGACACGTCGATGCCGTAGGTCGAGCGGAACGTGGCCGGGTCGATCGCCACGACCAGCGCGTAGCCGCCCGCGGGGACGGAGGCGCCCACGGGGAACGTGAAGTCGACGCCGTCGGTCAGCGCCCAGCCGACGTCCATCGGGTCGTACTCGCCGCCGGGCTCGAAGTGGTTCCAGAGAGCGACGTCGGCGGCGGTGCGGTTATGGAGTTCAACGTACTCGTGGAGCGGTTCCGTGGGAGGATGGTACATGATTTCGTTGAGGACGACGTCCGGGATGAGCGGGCCGGCGTTGGCGGCCCCGGGGGTGGGGGCGCTGGAGAGGACGAAGTCCTTGCCGCCGGAGGGTTTGTCGAACCGGCCGAGGGATTCGTCCGCGGGCGTGGCGCCGAAGTGTTCGTCCTCGCGGTAGCCGCCGAGGGACCAGCCGGCGGGCCAGTCGCCGGGGGCGCCGGCCAGGTGGACGTCGGCCTCGGCGACGGCGGCCGTCAGGTACACGTCCTCGCCGAACTCGCTGAGGGCAAAGGGGGTGTGCCGGCCGGGGTCGGTGGACTCGGGGCCGAAGTGGTCGCGCTCGTTCAGCACCAGGTACGCGCCGGGGCCCAGGACGGTGTCCGGAATGCCCACGGCGTCGGCGGTGATCTCGTACTTCGCGAGGTCCAGGGCAGAGTCGGAGAGGAACCAGCCCGCCAGGTCGACGGGGGCGTCGGAGGCGTTGTAGAGTTCGACCCAGTCGCCTTCGGGCCCGTTGCTGTGGGCGAGGGTCTCGTTGACGACGACCGAGGCGGGGTCGATGCCGGCGTCGGCGGCGCCCGGGCTGCCGCCCATCTGCCAACTCGTGCGCCAGCCGTCGGCGGTGCTCCAGAGGGCGGCGTCCTGGGCGGGGTCGCGCGGCACGAGGGAGTAGCCGTCGCCGTCGGTCAGGCCGAACCAGCCGTCCTTGAACTCGAAGGTGTGGATGGCGAGGCCGGCGGCGTCTTCGAGGCGGAGGTCCTCGCCGCCGTTGGAGAGGCCGGTGTCGTCCTCGAACTCGCCGGCCACGTTCCGCCCCGTGCCGTAACGGGCCTCGAAGGCGTCCTGGTCGGCGACGACGAGGACGAACTCGCCGGGGTCGAGCGTTATGGCGGGGAAGGTGAACTGGATGCCGTCGGTGAACCGGACGCCGGCGAGGTCGACGGGCGCCCCGCCGATATTCTTGAGTTCGATATACTCGAAATAGTCGTTGTCGCCGTATGGCGCCTCGGCATGGCCGGGTGCCGGGTTGCGGTCCGGCGGGTTGAACATAATCTCGGTGATGCGCAGGGGCACGTCGCTGCCGACGGGCGTGCCCGCGACGAATTCCACGGGGTCCGACCAGTGGCTGTACCGGCCGGCCGAGTCCTTCATGCGGGCGCGGACGCGGTAGCGTTTCCCCGTCTCGGCCGCGTCGGCGGGGAGGGCGACGTCGGGGTCGAAGGTGGCCAGTTCGCCGCTCTGCCAGTCGGCGTCGATCTCGTAATGGCGCGGCTCGTCGGGATCGAACTCGGGCGTGCCGGGCACGCTGACCTCGGCCAGGCGCCACTCCATGCCGGCGAAGGTGCCCGAGCCGCTGAAGGTCGAGCAGTGGAACGTCAACTGGTCGGCGGCGTATCCGGCCGGGCCGGTATAGGTGATGGTGGGCGTGTCCGGCTGGAGGCCTTCGTCGGAGGCCACGCGCGGGTCGAAGGCGTAGTCCTGGCCGGCCAGGTAGCCGTCGACCTTGTTCTGGACGTAGTCCTTGAGGATCTGGACCATGCCGGCGAAGTCGCCGGTGGGGGAGTTTCCGTAGAAGCGGCCGTGCCCCGCCTTGCTGAGATTGACGTAATCGGAGACGAGGATCGGGTTGTAGTCCCACATGGCGCGGTCGGCGTCGACGAACGAGGCCTCGCCCGGGGTGTAGACGAAGGAGGCGATCTCGTCGAGGAGCATGCCGGTCTGCTCGGCGTTGAAGAGGAGGTCGACGATCTCGCGGACCCGATTGTTGTACGCGACGCGGAGTTGCGACAGGTCGAGGAGGTGGACGTAGGGACTGTCGTCGTACAGGGGCCCCTGCCCGCCGCCGCCGTTGTACGTGGTGGTCCAGGTGAGGTCGATGTCCCAGTTGATGACCCGCCACTTGTCGGTCTCGGGGTCGTGGTAGTAGAAGTAGTTCTTTCCGGCGTGCATATCGTAGTCATGGATGGCCATCGCGATGGCGCGGAAACTGTAGTAATCTTCGAGGTGGAGGTTGGCCTCGCACCACGCGGCGTCCGGGCTGCTGCGGTAGCCGTTCATGAACGCGTTGAGGTCGGACTTGTCGGTGGGGTGGGTGGGTCCCTGGTTGTTGAGCGTGCCGGTGCCGCTTTCCATCTTGTAGAAGTTGCCGTCGGCCAGTCCGTGTTCGTCGAGCAGGCGTCCGTCGGGCTGCTCGATGGTCATGTAGAGGCCCTGGAAGTCGGTGCTGAACTGGTCGGGCCCGCCCTCGTCGGCGTCGTCGACGAGGCGGAAATGCAGGTAGTTGGTGTAAGGGGCGGGATTGTCGGCGAGGTTGTGGAGGGCGAAGCCGGCGGCCTCGAAGAGTCCCTGCTCGCCCCGCTGGCCGAAGTTGCCCTGCTGGATGAGGGCCGAGAAGTTCAACTTGTCCCACGTGGTGTCGTACGTCTCGCCGTAATCGTCGCGGGCCTGGAACCAGTGGTTCCGGTTGAAGTCGAACTTCCACATATTCTTGCCCATCGAATATCGCCAGCATCCGCCGCGGGCGCGGTAGCGGATGTGGTCGTACACCACGCCGTCGTAGACGAGGGTGCCCTGCCACTTGTAGTCGGAGCCCCAGTACTCGCCGGAGGTGGGCAGTTCCTGGTCGGCCTCGCCCCAGCGGTAGGGGACGCGCATGGCGTTCAGGGCGTCCTGGCGGCGCGTGACGAGCGTGTAGACGGGCAGGCCCTCCAGGAGGTCGCTGGAGTACTCGACGGCGGGCTCGGTGCCCGGCCGGGCCGAGCCCGTCCAGGCCGGCGCGCCCGCGTACACGTAGTAGGCGAAGTTCGGCTGGGGGTCGTCGGCGTACGGGGCGGTGACCGAGGCGCCCAGGCCGTCGGCGGCCGTCACGCGGTACCGCACCAGGCGCCGGTTCGTCTGGACGGCGGCGGGGATGACGGCGGTGTAGTCGGCGTCGCCGGCCTCCGCGTCGCCGTGCGTGCCGTCGTCGTACATCGGCACGGTGGTCCAGTATGCCGGGTCGTCGTAGCGCGGGTCGTCCAGGTTGATGTAGTCGCCGGGGTCCACCGTCTGGTAGGCGAGCGTGACGCCGGCGACGCCGTCCGGGTCGGTCACCTTCATGGTGACGGCGACGTCCTCGCCGGGCTCGGGCTCGTTCGGCGCGTGGTCCACGTGCCGCATCTGGGGCGGGGCATTGGCGGCGTAGACGGAGTTCACCGCGCCGGGGGTGACGGCCGTCGTGCCGCCGGGCGCCGTACGCAGGATGGCGTCGAAGAAGGCGTCGCTGCTCGAGGAGAGGGAGGCGTTCAGCAACTGGACGGCGATGACGTTCGTGCCCGCCACGAGGTACGTCCGCGGGTCGGGGTCGGTCAGCGTGTTCGGGACGAACTCGACGTTGTCGATGGCGCTGCGGGCCGTGGCGTCGTACGGGAGTTCGGTGCCGTCGACGTTCAGGTCCAGGACGGGCCTGCCGTTGATCCAGACGTTGATGCCGTCGTCGTAGCGGGTAAGCAGTTCGAGTGCGGGGATGGCGGCGGGATTGTCGACGGTGAATGCCTTGCGCATGTACACCGTCGAATAATTGTATCTCATATCCGTGAGTTTGGTCCCGATGAAGTCGAGTTCGTCCGGGTCGCTGCTGTAGCCGACGGCGGCATCACCCGTGGACCATCCGCTGGCCGGCGAGTCGTCGAACCCGAGTTGGCGCCAGGCGTTGGTGGGTGAGGAGGGTTCCGCCCATCCCTTGACGTATCGCCACTCCTGCTGGGCGTCGATGAAGACGACCGGGTCGGCCACGGTGCTGCCGGACGACCGCCAGTTGGCGCCCAGGTCGTTGTCGAGGTCGGGGTGGATGAGTTCCATGGAGTAGCCGGGGGCGTCGCCGACGGTCGGCCAGGGGAACCCCGCCCCGTAGTCCACCTCGTCGGCGACGGCGCCGGTCTCGTCGCGCAAGGTGACGCACTCGCCCTCGTTGGCAAGCCGGCCGGCGAACGGGCCGAGGCTGCTGACGCCGAACTTGGCCGCCACCGCCGACGGGTCCTGGCTCACCACCAGGTACCCGTGACCGGGCAGGGTCGTGCCGCCGGGGAAGGTGTACGCGATGCCGTCCGAGAAGAACCAGCCGGAGACGTCGATCGGGTCGGCGGTGCGGTTGTAGATCTCGACGTACTCGACCAGTTCCGTTTTGACGTCGGGGTCGACGTGGAGTTCGTTGATGATGACGCTGCCGTCGAGGAGGAGGCGCGGCTCCATCGGCTCCAGGCGGGGCGGGTCGCGTGGAGATTCGGGTTGGCGGCTGTCGGGGTCCATGAACGTCTCGCGATTCGCTGTTGCAGTCTTCTTGCGGGGCGACGCCTCCGGCGGGGCACCCCTCTGTTCCGGCCGCTGACGCCTCAGCCCCTTGATGCCGGTCAGCCGTGGCGGCGGACCGCCAAGGGACCGCCGCGTCCGTACGGCCGGGCGCGGCGCCCTACATGTTGGGCTTCGCATACAGGAACACCCAGTAGATGGGTGTCATGCGCCGCCACAGGCGTAGACGGACTCCTCCGGGTCCGTCTTTTGCGGGAGCGAGACCACCCCAGGGAGGAATCCCACACCGCCTGCCCTCATTAGTATACGGTTAAGAGGGGCCGTCGGCAAATCGCAGCGGGCGATTCGGGGACGATTTTCAGGGTTTCCGGGGCCGGACTATCCGGCGGGCGCGCAGCCCGATACCTGCCCCACCGCGTGTTGGGCGAGGTGCTTTGAGCCGCCTGTCGGCTCACTCGCCTTCGGCCGCCCCTCCGCCGAAGGAGGATTCTGGGACTTGGCCGGCACCGCCGAACGGGGTATGCTGAGGCGTCCCGGGCGAGTGGCGGAACGGCAGACGCTGGGGACTTAAAACCGCCCGCAGGCCGGGCATAACCGCGTTTTTGAGGCCGTGAGGGCCGTTTTCGTACCCCTGAATACCCCTGGGTTCCGCGTGTTGTGTGCCTAAACGTGTGCCTGGATTTGGAAACAACGCTTCACGATATCTCCTGCAAACCTATGCAGGCCCCCGCGTTCGCCGCCAGCGCGAGCGGCCCCGACTTTCACGCCTCGCGGCCCGCTTTCGCGCGCTGATGACCTCGGGGACCAATGTCTGGGTCAATGCCGGCCGAGATCGTGCGGCATAAGCCGATCTCGTAGCCCGTTTCTCGGCCGATGTGGCGAAACCGGTCCTGAGGGCGCAAGTGGTCTGTCACTGCGCGGCTTGGCCCGGTCCGATCGTGAGTGAGAGGGCCTTCTCCTGCCTCGTCTGGCTTCCACTGCAGCAAGTTGCGTCCGGCACGGTGGGGCAGCGCTCGCCATGGCGGCCGTCTCGGCGTCCCCGGCTGGAAACGGTGTTCCGGTCGATCCCGGGAAAGCGGCGTCGAGTGCACCTACACGCTTGAGGGCGGCGAGTTGGACGTCGGCACGGCGTACATCGGCAATGCCTGTCCGGGGCGGTTCGTCCAGGACGGCGCGGGGACAAGCGTGATCGCCACCGACCTGGTGATAGGGAACGTCGCCCAGCGCATCGGCAGCTACAGGCTGTCGGCCGGCAGCCTCGAAGCCGCCACCGGCAGAAGCCCGAGTCGGCGCGGACGAGGATGGGCACCTCGGGCCAGACCGCCCGCAGCCGCCGGACGAGCAACGTCAGGATCGCCCGGCTGTGCTTGGCGGCGTCGATGCGGGACGGCCGCAGGTACGGCACCAGCAGCTGGTCACCCGAGAAGACGTAGAGAGGCAGATAGCAGTACGCGTCGTAGTACCCGTGGAAGAAGCGGCCCTCCTGCTCGCCGTGAAGGGGATCGTCGGTGGCGTCAAAGTCGAGGACGAGACGCTCGGGCGGGATTTCCAGGTCACCGGCGGGGGCCTCATGAAGGTCGACCGGCTGCTCGTGGACATGGGGTACAAGCCCGGCATCGTGGCCGACGTGAAGCACAAGGCGGGCGGGTCGACGATGATGCTCGCCAAGGGGACCGGCATCCGGGCGGGCCGAAAACCCATGTCCGCCTACCAGCGCAAGCCCGGCGAGGTCCACGGGCATTTCTTGTACGTGCCGAACGTGAAGCGGACCTCCGAGTTCCCCCACGTGCAGGTGGACGTGAACTACTGGAAGACGTTCGTGCACACGGGGTTGGCGACAGCCGCCGGAGACCGCGGGGCGATTACCCTGTTCGGGAAGAAGGGGAAGGCCCACGAATGCTTCGCCGAGCACGTCGCCTACGCCGAGACCTGGACCGAGACGGAAGGGCACGGGCGGGTGGTGCACGAGTGGTCGCTCCGTCCGTCGAAGCCGGACAACCACTGGTTCGACTGCCTGGTGGGCTGCGCCGTGGCGGCATCGATGTGCGGCGTGCGGGCGCCGGGGCAGGATGCGGCCCGGCGACGGGACGGGGTGTCGTCGCCGGCTGGGTCGGGCCATTCGAGTCCGGCCGCAGTGGTTCGGCTGCGGGGGCGGGCCACAATTGTCCCGTGCCAGAGCGGCCGTACGGTGTCGGCTTCTTACGGGCTTCTCTCCCAGGACTCGCGGACGCGCTCCATCAAACCCGGCTCGCTGATCATTCGAGTCAGGCAGTCTTCCAACTCGGTGAGCAGCGGCCTGAGTTCCTCTTGGATCTCGTTCCCGCGCCCCGGGGCAAGCAGGTCGCGGTCCTCCAGGAAAGCCAACCAGTATGGCACAATCAGCATCACGCTGGTCGCAGCATGTATCTGGGTCATAAAGGGTTGCAGCAGGTCGGCCACAAAGGAATCGAGGGAAGCCCGGTCGGGCACGAGCGCGGGCCGCCGGCCTTGGCGGTCCCTGCCTCGCCGCCGCCCTTTTCGTCCCTTCTTCCCCGCGCATCGGGCGGACCGGGCAGGCCGCTTCTCGTCCTGCTCGTGAACGTAGTGAAGCAGTTGCTGATAACCGCACCACAGCGTGGGATAAGCGACGCCGTGCCGCCGTCGCGCGTGGCCCATGAACTCGAACGCGAACAGCCGGAAGTTCATGGCCGGGTCGTCCTCGCCCTCCTTGACGTCTTCCGAAAGTCCACGGAAATCGTCCAACGTCCACACCCGGTCCAGATGACCGGAAAGCGCCTCGAGGTGCAGCCGGACCCGTTCGGGCAGGATCTCGGCATAACCCCGCAACCGGTCCATCAGGCCGGATTGATCCCCGCCGTCGGGGTGACGATCCGCCCAGTCCAATAGTTCCAGATCAGTAGCGGTCTGCTTGAACTCCTCCACGGCGTGGGGCATCAAGTCGTGATGCCCGTCTTCGATCCATCGCCAGGCGCGGCGAACCATTTCCAGCAGGGCCGGCATCTCGCCGTAGAAGCACAGGAGATCCCTGATCTGGAAAACGACCTCGGCGGATTGTTCGGTCGTCTCGCCCAGTTCCCGCGCCAGTTCCATCACGCGGGGATGGTCTTTGCGGGCCAGGGCGTGCTCCAGGAGCAGCCAGCCGTAGTACGGGGCGTCGGACTCGTACGCGGCCGGGGCCCGGTCGCGGAGGTCCCGGACCATCCGGTCGAACCGCTCGTGCTGGCCGTGCTTGGCGGTTTGTACGGAGAGGGACGCGAGCATGTCATAGGCGTACTCGTTGCCGGCGTCGGCCTCGAACGCGCCGCTTTGCAGGGTCTTGGAAAAGAGGCGGAGGCGGTCTTCGTAGTCGGCGTCCTCGAATTGCTCCCAGTATTCGTCGGCGGGGTGGGCGTTGCAGTCCGGTGACTCCTCGGCCCGCTCCGGACGGAATGGCTCCCCCCGGCTGGGCGCCCCGGGGGGTTCCCGGGCCGGCAAGGGAAAGGCCTCCTCCCTTGGCGGAACCGCCGGCCGGAGCGGGTCCGGCGGGGCGGCGGGCGGAGGGTGCACGCCCTGGCTCGTCGGGGCCGGGCGCCTTCGGTCCTTGCGCCAGCAGCACTTCTTGTACTTCTTCCCGCTGCCGCAGGGACATGGGTCGTTTCGGCCGGGCATGGGGCCCTCCCTTTGCTGACCGTCTCCAGGCCAACCGCATGGTCTACGGAAGGCGTAGGTCCGAGCGTCGATGTCCCCAAGACCTTGCAAAGTGCGGATGTTCATCTTCCCGCCGGGTGCATTCGCCGCGCTTCCAGACGGACGGGTACCAGCACCTTATCTTCGATGGTCCGCCACGTAAAGAGATTGCCGCCGATTTTCGCCGATTCCGGCCGGTTCAGCCTTCGCCAGGGGTCAGGCCTGCATCCGGAGCCCGGGCGATTGGGACAGGAACGCCCATGTCCGGCCGTGCCGCGCGTTTCCCCCATGCCCGATTCTTGCCGTGCAAGCAATCCCCTCCGCCGGTGACCTGAGGCTCGCTCATTCTGCCTTCCGGCCTCCGGCCGCAGGCTGGACGCGCGATAAGGCAGATGGCTCGCCCCGGCCAAGGGACGGCCGGAGGTGATGGTCTATGTCAAGCGTCCGCAGAGCCGGCGGGCAGAGGGGAGGGGCAGACGCCGCCTTGGAACATGCGACTACTGGGCGAACATGCGCATGCGACTGGGCAGGGTGTCGCCCTGCGCAGCTTGGGGTGCGCCGTATGTGCGAAAGGAGGCCCGGCATTAGCACTACAACGCTAAGTCGGCCATGTGCGCGGTGGGTCTGGGCACCCACCGCGCTCGAAACGGTCTTTCCAGGGCTGCGCGGCGGGTATCCCTCGGCTGCGCTCGGGACAGGCTCCGGCCCGCCGCGCACGAGTTCGCGTTGTAGTGTTAGGGGTAGGGGCCAAGCCCCGTGCCTTCCCGGGGCCGGGCCTCCGGGAGGCGGGAAGGCGTAGGCCCTTGGCGGCAAGGGCATAAGGACGCCGAGACCGTTTATGCCTTGCTCCGGTTTAAGGATTCGTAAGTGATTGCGGCCTCTCAAGTTGCGCTGCCGGTCGGCCGATGTATTCGGCATGGGCCCCCTGGGGAGGGAGAAAGCCATGCCGAGGACCGAAGAGCGTTTTGACCTGGAGGACCTGGTCATCACCGTCTACGCTGCCCTGGACGACGCCCTGGCCGAGGCCGGCGTCCCGGCCCGCAAGGACAAACTGGTCGCCCGTCCCGGCCCGCCGCCGGAGGTGGACGACCGCGAGATCCTGTGCCTGGCGGTGCTCCAGGAACTGTTGGGCTTCGAGTCGGATCATGGGTTCTAAACGTGGTTCGAGGCCAATGCCCTCAGGGCCTCTACGGCCTGTTGCGTTTCAACGTTGAATCCGCGGCGCTTTATAGGAACCCTTATAGGAGACGCCGATTTTGGCGTCCGGCGGTGGCCTGCGGTCGCCGAGCGTGGCCGGTCGGTAAGTCTAGGGGAGACAAAGACTTGTGGCGTAAGTCGTTGACTCGCAAGAAGTGGGCGGGATGGCCTTATCAGACTGCGAATGCGGGTGTCGCCGGTTCGGCTCTGGCCGCGGTCATCACGCTTTCCTCGGCAGCCGCTCACCAGCGTCTTCCGTGCCCCGCGTGACGCCTTGCAGCGGTGCCCGCGTTCCTGGCCAACCTCGTGATGTTTGCATGACCATCTCTGCTTGGTTGTCTGCAACACCACCGACTGTAATCTAACGCTGTTATGCCCCGCCGCCCCGGAAAATGCTCCGATGCTGTTATGCGGCGGAGAGGGGCATTGACGAACCGGCGTTCGGGTGGTCTAATCAACGCAGGTGCCATCATGAAGCGTGTGATAGCCAACTCATGTGTCATCTCTCTGGCGCTCGCGATTGGCTTTGTGGGTGGCCGGCTGAGCGTCGAGCAAACGGCCGCGGCCTTCAGGTTCCCGGAGTGCCGCCGTCAGGATGGCTTGGGGCGAGGCATTCGGCCTCGGCGATCGTGGGCGAGGGGTTCAGAACGGCCTGCCATCGCGCCGATAAGCGATACGGGGCCCGTCTGCTGGACGGGTCCAACCAGCGATCTGAACAAGGAAGCGTTCCATGACGGCGGATCGCCGGCGGGTCATCTGGGTTCCCATCATTCACTCGGAGGTGGACCTGGGGCGAATGCGCGAGCAGGTCAAGGCGGCCCACGTCCGCCGCCTCGGCCGGGCCGAGTGGGAGGCGCGCGTCCGCGAAGTGGACCGGATGTGGGAGACCCTCCGTGCCCGGATCGAGTCGCTCCGGCTCGACTGGTCCCGCGTCCGGCTCTACCAAGACGGGCTTCCCGTCTGCGGCCACGAGGAGCGCATCGTGGCCGACATGGCCCGGGCGGGCAGCCGGAATCACGGGCTGCTGACGGAGTTGATGCAGCGGGGCGCCGCGCTCATGGGCACGGAGTCGCCCGAACTCCTGCTCGAGGAATATCACCTCGCCCAGCGCACGGTTGCCGAGGCCGGGGACGACGCGCACGCCGCCGGGTCGCAAACCGAAGGCGAGGCGGCATCCGGCCCGCCGCAGGTCGGCCGGCACCGCGCGATCCTCCCGCGTCGGGACGCCTACATCGCCCGGCGGATTGACGAGACCCTCCGGCCCGGGGAGACGGGGCTGCTCTTTCTCGGCATGCTTCACGGGGCGGTCGAGCAACTGGCGCCGGACATCGAGGTCTCCCGGCTCCGCCCGGACACCGGCGCGGACGAAGCGTCCTGACCGGCGTTTCGGCACGTGTTGCGTTTCCCCTTAAGATTGTCCCGCTTCCGGTCCGATAAGGGCTGGTGTAAGCGCTGGGAGGGCATCTTCTGTGGGACGGACAGTCGCTCACTGCCGGACAGTCCGGTTTTGCCTGTCGGACCGTGTCCCATGGTTCTGTGTTAGTCTGATCGCCCTTCCCCTGGTTGGCCCGTTCCGGGCGAACCTCGACTCCGTGAGTGTAGACGGCTGGTCCTCTTTCGTGCCGGTGCGTGCGGCCTGAATTGGCCGGGTCGGCGTGCGGCGTCGCAGCACGGGCGAGGATCGGAGGAGTCTACGGGATTCCTGTAAGGGGAGGGACCATGGCAGGACGGCACCGCTCGGGCGCGGACGTTCTCTCCCCTGAGCAGGGTCCGGCGGCCAAGGAATCGATCCGGGAGCGAACCGGCCCCGGCGCCGCCATCGGACGGGTCCTGGATCGGGCCCGGAAGGTTGCCCCGACGGGCTACACGGTGCTGATTACGGGCGAGACCGGGTCCGGTAAGGAACTGGTGGCCAGGTCGATCCACACCCTCAGCCGTCGCAACGGACCGTTCGTGCCGGTGGACTGCGGTTCCATCCCCGCCTCGCTGATCGAAGACGAGTTGTTCGGTCACGAGCGGGGGGCGTTCACCGGGGCCGACCGCGGCACGCCCGGCAAGTTCGAGGCGGCCCAGGGGGGCACCCTGTTCCTGGACGAGATCTCCAACCTGCCGCTTGACCTCCAGCCCAAATTGCTCCGCGCCCTTCAGGAGAGGCAGGTCACGCGCCTCGGCGGCAGCGAACCGGTGGACCTGGACCTCCGGGTCGTCGCGGCCTCCAACCGGGACCTTGGCCGCCTCGTCGCCGGGGGCCGGTTCCGGCGGGACCTGTATCATCGCCTCAACGAGATCGATCTGGTGGTGCCTCCGCTCCGGGACCGGCAGGACGACATCCCCTTCCTGGCCGAACGGTTCCTCCGGCAGGCCGCCGAGGAACTCCGCAAACCGGTGGTGGGGTTCTCCGAGGCGGCCCTCGAAACGCTGCTGGCCTACCGCTGGCCGGGCAACGTGCGGGAACTCCGCAACGCCGTTCGCCGGGCGGCCCTGCTGGCCGACGGGACCGTCCAGCCCCGGCACCTGGGTCTTTCAACCACCGGCCCGGCCGCCGATACGTCCTGGCTCTACGGCCCCACGAATCTTGACGAATGCACCTCCCTGAAGGAGGCCGTGCGGCGCACCGTCCGGTGCGTCGAACGCAGACTCCTGCGAGAGGCGCTTCGACAAACGGAAGGCAACAAGGCGCAGGCGGCGCGTATCCTTCGCATCGATTACAAAACCATTCATAAGAAACTGAAGGAATACGATCTCTCCCCAATCTAGGAAAGGATCGCCATGCCATCGTCAAACGGGAAAAACGAGACCGGCTCCAGCGGCTTCGAAGCCGCCGGCGGCTTCCTCGGGGGCCTGGCCGACCTGGTCCAGAAACTCGGCCGCCTTGCCGAAACGGGCCGCGAACTCCGAAAGGAAGGCGAGATCCGCGACCCTGAGGGCAACGTGCGCGGCATCTTCGGCTACAACGTCCGCGTGGGCATCGGCGGCGAGGACGTCCACGTCGAACCGTTCGGCAACGTCGGCAAGGACCAGGAGACGGGCGAAGCCGTCGTCCACGAGGTGCGTGAGCCCATGGTCGACGTCTTCGAGGAGGAGGACCACGTCCTCGTGGTCGCCGAGGTGCCCGGCGTCAGCGAGGGCGACCTGCACGTGGACCTGGCCGACGACATCCTCATCCTCACCGCCGAGGCTGGCGAGACGAAATACCGCAAGGAAGTGCTCCTGCCGCAAGCCTTCGAGCCGCACAACCTCTCCTACACCTGTCGCAACGGCGTGCTCAAGATCAAACTCCTCAAGTAGTCCCGGAAAGGGCCCGGTATGTCCGAAGCGACGGCCAATACGCTCAAACTCCGGGTGACCGAGGCGCTCGGCAAGGACCAGGGGCGCGGCTACGCGCGACTCGATCCCGCGGATATGGAAACGCTAGGGCTCGACATCGGCGACATCGTCGAGATCGCCGGCAAGCGTACGACCGTCGGCAAGGTCATGCCCGTCCACAAGGAGTGGCGCGGCCAGTCGCGGATCCAGATCGACGGCCTGTGCCGCACCAATGCCCAGACCGGCCTGGATCAGACGGTCGAGGTCCGCCCCGCGGGCGCCCGGCCGGCCGGCCGGGTGACCCTGTCGGCGGTGTCTATCGTGCCCACCGCGCGGGACCTGAAGTACATCGGCAGCCTCCTGGACGGCCTGCCGGTGATGGAGGGCGACCGCGTCCGCGCGACCCTGTTCGGCACGCGGTCGGCCGACTTCACGGTCCGCAGCACGAGCCCCAAGGGCCCCGTCCTCATCAACCCCACGACCACCCTCGACGTCAAGGGGGCCGAGGAGAAGGAAGCCTCCGGCACCATCTCCTACGAGGACATCGGCGGCCTTGGGCGGGAGATCGGCCGCATCCGCGAGATCGTCGAACTGCCGCTCCGCTACCCGCAGGTCTTCGATCGCCTCGGCATCGACGCCCCGAAAGGCGTGCTCCTGCACGGGCCGCCGGGCTGCGGCAAGACGCTTATCGCCCGGGCCGTCGCCCACGAGACCGAGGCCAACTTCCACACCATCAACGGCCCGGAGATCATCCACAAGTTCTACGGCCAGAGCGAGGCCAACCTGCGGAAGGTGTTCGAGGACGCCGCCCGCCGCGCCCCCGCCATCATCTTCATCGACGAGATCGACGCCATCGCCCCCCGCCGCGAGAAAGTGGTCGGCGACGTGGAGAAACGCGTCGTCGCCCAGTTGCTCGCCCTGATGGATGGGCTGGCCCAGCGGCAGCACGTCATCGTGGTGGCGGCGACCAACATCCCGAACGCCCTGGACCCGGCGCTGCGCAGGCCGGGACGGTTCGACCGGGAAATCGCCTTGCCGATTCCCGACCGCCACGGCCGGCGGGAGATCCTGGACATCCATACCCGCGGCATGCCGCTCGGCGGCGACGTCGACCTCGACCAGTTGGCCGGCATGACGCACGGGTTCGTGGGGGCGGACCTGGAGGCCCTGTCGCGCGAGGCGGCGATGGTGGCGCTGCGGCGCCTCATGCCCCAGATCGATTTTGCCGCCGCCGAGATCCCGTACGAAGCGCTCATGCGGCTGGAGATTCCGATGGGCGACTTCGTGGAGGCCCTCCGCGAGGTGGAGCCCTCTGCCCTGCGCGAGGTCTTCGTCGAGGTCCCCGAGGTCGGATGGGCCGACGTCGGCGGCCTGGAGCAGGTCAAGCAGGAACTCCGCGAATCCATCGAGTGGCCGCTGCGGTTCCCCGACCTCTACGAACGGGTGTCCCTCGCGCCCCCGCGCGGGGTACTTCTCTCCGGCCCGCCGGGCTGCGGCAAGACGCTGCTCGCCAAGGCCGCCGCCAGCGAGACCGAGGTCAACTTCATCTCCGTCAAAGGGCCGGAACTGCTCTCGATGTACGTCGGCGAGTCCGAGAAGGCTGTCCGCGAGGTCTTCCGCCGGGCCAAACAGGCCGCCCCCTGCATCGTGTTCTTCGACGAGATTGACGCCCTGGTTCCCGTCCGGGGGGCCGCCACCGGCGACTCCGGCGTCGCCCAACGCGTCATCAGCCAATTCCTCACGGAACTGGACGGCGTGGAGGAGTTGAGGGGCGTCCTGGTCCTGGCCGCCACCAACCGGGCCGACCTCCTCGACCCGGCGCTGCTGCGGCCTGGTCGGTTCGACCTGCGGCTGACGGTGCCGATGCCCGACCGCGAGGGCAGGAAGGCCGTCTTCGAGATCGGCCTCCGCGACAAGCCCCTCGCCGACGGCGTCTCCATCGACGACCTGGCCGGCCGCACCGACGGATTCTCCGGCGCCGACATCCAGGCCGTCTGCAAACAGGCCGCCCTGGACGCCCTGCGGAAAGCCGTCGCCGCCATGGGCGAGACCGAGAACCCCGAGGACCTGGAAGTCCGGATCGCACCGGCCCACCTCGACCGGGCCCTCGAAACCGTCCAGGCGAGCCGAGATGTCTGAATCGGACACCAACCCGGCCGGTCCGTCCGGCGTGTACGTCTACTGCTTCACGCGCTCGCGGCGGCTTGGCCCGATCGCGTCCGAGGGCTTCGACGGCCGCCACGACGTGGCCGTGATGACGCCCTCGTCGCTGGCGGCTGTCTATAGCCCCGTGGACCCGGGCGACTTCGAAGGCGCGGAGGCGGAACAGCGCGTGACCGACCCCGACTGGGTCCTCCCCCGTGCCTGCCGGCACGAGCGGGTCATCGAGGACGTCATGCGGTCGGGCCCCGTTCTGCCTGTGCGCTTCGGCACCGTGTTCCGGTCCGAGGAGCGCCTGGCGGACGTGATGCGGGCCAGGGAAGACGCGCTCCTCAGCGCCCTGGATTCCCTGGATGGCAGGCAGGAATGGGCGGTCAAGGGCTTCGCCGACGCCGAGACGGTTCGGCAGTGGCTGCTGACCGCCGATGCGGATCTGGCCCGCACCCGGAACAGGCTGCCGGAAAGCCCGGGCGCCCGCTACTTCGCCGAGAAACGCCTCGACGGCCAGGTCGACGCGGCGCTGGGGCGGTGGCGCCGAGCCATCGCCGGCGAGGCCCGCCGACACCTGGAGCCGCACGTCCAGGAGATCCGCCCGTTGCCGGTCCTGGGATCGGAGGTCTCCGGCCGTCGCGATGACATGGTCTTTAACCTGGCCTGCCTGGTCGCCTCGAACAGCGAGGCGGCGTTCCGCGCGGCGGCCGGGGCGCTGGAGGCTGATGGCGAGGCGCAGGGCCTTGCCGTTCAGGTTTCGGGCCCGCTGCCCCCGTATACCTTCTGCCCGCCGCTGGAGGCTGGATCTAATGACACACCTGATGTACGCCGTGTTCGGTGAGTCGGACCGCCCGGCTCGACCGGCCGTGGCCGGTCCGGACGGGGCGGCGGTGTCCGTCCTGTCGGACGGTGACCTGTCGGCGGTGGTCTCGGGCGTGCCGGCCGACGGGCTGTCACCCACGCTCTCGCGGGTCAAGGCGTACACGCAGGTCATCGCGGCGCTGCACGGGGCCGGCACGGTGCTCCCTTTTCGGTACGGCTGTTTTCTGCGCGACCGGGACGCG